>JAFGPZ010000097.1 GCA_016935935.1 Deltaproteobacteria bacterium | reverse complement strand
CGTGGCCGGACCCGTGACTTCGTCCTTTGTCCTGAGGCTGATAATTGTGGCAATGAGAATCCGAAAGGGATCCCGATTGACATTAGCCATTTCGTTCACAAGGGGAAGTTGCCGGGCCAGCACATATTGTTCGATAAGTTCAAGAACGGGGACAATAACGGCGTTGTTCATGAAAGTATTTCAACCGGTTCAACTACTCATATCCTTCATCATTTGCCAGAATATCAAGATGAAGAGTTGCTATGTCCTCCACATCGAGATTTGGTTCTTCCTTGGTCGTGCGGAAGTCCACTATCTTGATATACCGGTTGCAATCATTGCATACATCAACACGATATTTCTCTTCACCTTCTATCGTAAAATAGGAAAGTGTCTGCTGTTTGTCATTCCCACAGAAGGGGCATTTGATTCGTACAAAGTACCATTCAAAACCGCACTGGCCGCAAAAAAGAAATCGTTTTCCTTCTTCTCCCTTAAGCGCGCCTATCTTTGGTTCCTTCCCGCATACGGGGCAGTAACCCTCCGACCATCCGGAATCTCCTATTACCTTATCATACTTTTCCGCAACTATTTCCAGAGAAGGTCGTAAGCTTTCTTCAACGAGAAAGCTCAAAAGGTCGAAGATATTTTCTTCTTCAGACTCATCGGAGTCTTGACAGGGTTTGACCACAAAGGAATCTCGAACCAGATCGGTATAGAGTATTTCACCACTTTCTAAGCTTTCTTTTATGTCCTTTGTTTCTTCTGGGTTTCGTGTTTCCGCCCGCTTTAGGAGTGCGGTAAAGTATTGTTCAGATTCATCAAGATCTATGTTTCCTCCGATAAAATCGACAAGAGGCAGGCCTCCTTCCAGTTTTTTCCCCACCAGATTATCGTCGATTGCAGCTATACCTTTTTGCACCTTTCGGCGATATTCTTCCCTCAGTATTAGAATTTCCCCCAGTATTTCAAGTAACTCGCCATAATGGGGACTCACATTTTTATATTTTTCAATGGTTATTAATGTTTCTTTCAATATATTCGCCATTTCTTACCTCATCTAATCAGCAATTGTTGAAAAGTCTGTTTCTATATACGCTTATACACTTATATCCTTTCCCTGTAAAATTCAAGATCATCTTTAAAGTAAAAAAGACCTGTCCGCTGAGAACAGGTCTTTTTGCCATTGCTCTATCCTGCCACCTTTACTGAGGCAGGTGGTTGCTTTTTCAAGTTCATCTATTCGCCATAAACTTCCAGCTTTCCCGACTCTTCCATTTCTTTCAGCCATTTAGGGTGCTGCTTCTTTGCCCAGGCTCTGGTTACCCAGCCACTTAACATAGCCGAAGCTGAACCGGGCGAACCAACCGTTCCCAGATACAGATGGACAAAGAAAAATGGGAAAATAATAAAAAATCCGAGGGCGTGGAGAAAATACATTGTTCTTACCCAGAAAACGGGCAGATTCAATGGGAAACACATGATTAATCCGCTTAAAGACATCATCAATCCGCAAAACGCCACAGTAAGAAAAAAGACCTTTTGCCCGGGGTTATATTTTCCTACTTCAGGGACGTTATCCACATGCCAGAGATAACCTCCTGCCACCTTGATCCACTCCACGTCCTCAGGGAATTTAAAAATACCGGCCTCTTTCCACCACATCAGTATGGAAAAGATAAGTGATATGATAAATATCAGGCCTGTAAAATTATGTACATACTTTAAATTCTTCAACCCTCCCACAGGGATGGCAAGAAAGTTAAAGGAGTGATACATCATCCCCATGCCGCTGAGCAGCAGGACGATGCAGGATATAGCAAGACTCCAGTGTACTATTCTCTCAAATGCGTCAGTCGCCTTTATCATTCCTTTTCTCATCTCATTCACCCCCTTTCGTATTCACCTGATTTCCATCCTCGTCAGGTGTTTTGGGTCCATGAGTTATATAATGGAGAAAAGATGCGCCGATTACGCCGCCTGCGGCGAGCAAGCTGAGCGGTTTGAGCCAGTCTTTCCAGGCTATCACACTTAGCGGTACACGTGGATATTCAGGTAACCCGTCGTACACACTTACCTTTTCCTGCAGTATGTAGATCATATGTGTACCACCAACAAATTTATCTCCATAGACGGAGGCATCTCCTCCCAGTTCCGCTGCCCTTTCATGTGCCACCTTAAGCATCTCTTCCTTATCGCCAAACTGCAGGGCACCCGTGGGGCAGGCCTTAACACAGGCAGGTTCCATATCATTCTCTATCCTGGAGAGGCACATATCGCACTTAGACACCTTGTCTGTTTTCGAATCATATTTTGGCACGCCAAAGGGACATACTGACACACATTCCTTGCAGCCTATGCATTTTTCGCTATTGACGGCAACGGTGCCATATTTTGTGTAATAGAGGGCGCCGCTTGGACAGACTTTGACGCAGGCAGCATCGCTGCAGTGCATGCATGCATCCTTCCTGAACAACCATTTTACACCTCCATTGCCGTCAGATATTTCCTTATATTTTATAACCACCCAGGTGTTAGGTTGAAGGTCGGGTGGATTTTGATACGATCCGCTGTTATGAGTCTGCACTGCAGGCAACTGGTTCCACTGCTTACATGCAACCTGACAGGCCCTGCATCCAAAACATTTTGAAAGATCACAGAGTTTGATTTTTTCAGCCATGTGCTACACTCCCTTCTTTTCAATATTTGCCATGAAGGCCTTGCTCTCAGGGATCATGGTGTTTGAATCGCCAATGAAGGGTGTCAGCATATTGGCTGAATCACCGGAGGTGAAAACTTCCGGTTTCTTGTCACCCGTCACATATTGCCTCATGGCAGTCGTCACCCATCCGTAGTGCCAGGGGATACCAATTTCATGAATGGTCATGTCACCTATAACAAAGGGTTTGATTCGGGGCGTGACAATCGCTACGGCATCAACTTCTCCCCTGGCCGACTTTACGATAACTAACTCACCCTTCTTGATCCCTTTAATTTCGGCAAGTTCCTCGCTCATTTCGACAAACATATCGGGTTGCAGTTCGGCTAACCATGAGGTCCATCTCGTCATGACACCCGTCTGCCAGTGCTCCGTCACACGGTAGGTGGAGCAGACATATGGAAACCTGGGGTCACAGGTGGCTCTTAGGTCCATTCCGCTTTTATTTATCTCATCCCATCTTGTTATACTGGGACTTACAAACTGAGGTGACATGAAATTTTCACCGATTGGACATTCCAATGGTTCGTAGTGTTCGGGGAATGGCCCGTCAGCAAGTCCGGGGCCAAATATGCTTCCCACACCGTCCGGTTTCATTATAAACGGAGGTCTTTCCCTTCCTGGTGCCGCGACACCGTCGGGTACATCACCTACCCATTTGAATCCGTTCCACATGATAACCGGGTCTTCCCGATCCCAGGGCATACCCGATTCCGGATCGACGGATGCACCATTATATATGATTCTCCGGTTTACAGGCCAGCACCACGACCACTCAGAATGGAGCCCTATGCCGGAGGCATCTTTGTTGTTCCTTCTGGCAGACATGTTCCCCTTTTCCGTATAGGAATTGCAGTAGAGCCAGTTTCCCGAAGAAGTGGACCCGTCATCCTGAAGATAGGCAAAACTGGGAACCAGTGTCCCCTTCTTGTACAATGTTCCGTTTATCTCCTTATCTTTCAGAAAGTACCCATTGATCTCCTTGGCTACGCTGTGGGAATCAATGGCATGTATCTTCAGGTCTGTTCCCATGGGGCCGTAATTCCAGCTCAACTGGGTTATAGCCTCAGCAGCTGGACCACCTTCCTTATTGTAGAGATCCCTCAGCTTGTGAAATAGCTCGTTGATGATCTCTCCATCGGCCATCGCCTCTCCGGGGGGCTCGACGGCCTTGTAACGCCACTGCATCCAGCGACCGCTGTTGCTGATGCTTCCTTCCTTCTCTATTGAGGCGGCGCAGGGGAGCATAAACACCTCGGTTTTTATCTTCTTGGGATCCATGCCAGGTCCTCTCCAGAAGGAGCCCGTTTCGTTGTCAAAGATGTTGACATTTACCAGCCATTCCAGTGTTGATAATGCCGCCCTCGTCTTGTTGGAGTTGGGACCGCTGCAGGCGGGATTTTGCCCCCATGAGAAGAACCCGCTGAACTTGCCTCTGTGCATGGCGTCAAAGAGGGTCAACCATGAATAATTTTGACCGTCATCAATCTTTGGCAGATAGGAATAGGATACCTCAGGGGTTGTATCATAGAGGGCACGGAGAAAACTGGCCATATATTTGGGATAATTTTTCCACCAGTTCAGACTTTTGGGTTCGGTAGTCGTTGGCGTGTTTGCCCCATTGTATTCAGCGAGGGTAGCCTGAGATGCCAGAGGAGTTTTCAGGTATCCCGGTAGTATGTGGAAGAGCAGTGCGTGATCGGTTGATCCCTGGACATTGGCCTCGCCACGAAGTGCATTGACACCACCGCCGGCAACACCCATGTTACCGAGCAGTAACTGAATGATAGACATAGCCCTTATATTCTGAACACCCACCGTATGCTGGGTCCATCCCATGGCGTACATAACCGTTCCCGCTTTTCCCTTCTCTCCTGTCTTTGCGTACTCTGTATAGACGGCAAGCAGTTTTTCTTTCGGCGTGCCGGTAATCCTCGACACGATATCCAGGTTATACCGGGAATAATGCTGTTTAAGAAGCTGGAAGACACAGTTGGGATCCTTAAGTGTCGTATCCCTTTTTATAACACCATTGGCATCGGTCTGGAAGGTCCAGCTGGATTTATCGTACTTGTGGCCCTCAAGGCCGGAGAATACACCGTCGTTTTCTCCTGGAAGTTTGAAGTCAGGATTTACCAGGAAGGGGGCATTAGTGTAGTATCTGACATACTTTTCCTGAATCAGATTCTTGTCCAAGATATACTTGATCAGACCTCCTAAAAAGGCTATATCCGTACCCGATCTCAGGGGCGCATAGATATCTGCCTTGGAAGAGGTTTGGGTAAACCGGGGATCAACGCTTATAAGCTTTGCGCCCCGCTCCATTGCCTTACTTACATATTTAAAGGAAATGGGATGATTAGAGGCAGCGTTGCTTCCCATAATCAAAATACAATCACTGTTTTGTATGTCGTTCCAGTGATTGGTCATCGCGCCGCGTCCGAACGACTCTGCCAGAGCCGCAACAGTTGCGGAGTGTCAGATACGGGCCTGGTGTTCAATATAAACCAGGCCTAACCCTCTCAGTAATTTTTGATAGATGAAGCACTCCTCGTTGTCCATTGCAGCGCTTCCAACGGAGGCTATTCCCTCAGTCCGGTTGACTATCTGTCCCTTTCCGTTTGTTGTCTTAAAGCTTGCATCTCTGCTCTTCTTTATGTTGTGGGCGATTCTGTCGATCATCCATTCCCAGGATTTTTCCTCCCACTTATCGGAATAGGATGCCCGGTAAAGCGGCTTGTCAAGACGGTTATCATTAACCGACAGCTGATAAATAGACCCGCCTTTACTGCATAGCGACCCCCTGTTGATGGGATGATCCGGATCGCCTTCGGTATTTATGACCTTTCCATTTCTCGTAGAAACTATAATACCGCATCCTACCGCGCAGTAGGGACAGATCGTTGTGGTTTCTTTTGCATATTTTATCTTTAATGGCTGTGCATATGACGATACGGGGTTCAGATTGATACCAATTCCGCTTGCCATCAGTGCCGCACCAGAGATTTTCAGGAAACCTCGTCTGCTAACATCCATAAGAATCTTCTCCTTTCACGAATGACATAAGTCATGTAATTTATTTATATTTGAAAAAATCTAATATAGTTTATAACATTTTGTGTCAAGTATTATTTTGCATTTTTTTATTAAATAT
>JAFGPZ010000096.1 GCA_016935935.1 Deltaproteobacteria bacterium | reverse complement strand
GCCACCGTTCGCCCATCGTAGAGTATATGAAACATGCCTGAGTCTGTGAAGGTGCCCAGTACTGTCGCTTCCACATCCATCTTTCCGGCAAGCTCAAGCAGTTCATCTATCCTGTCAGGGTCAACGGCCAGACTCATCCTTTCCTGAGCTTCAGATATGAGGATCTCCCAGGGCTTCAATCCTGCATACTTCAGAGGGGCGTTCATAAGATCCATTTTGCAACCACCGCATAACCGCGCCATTTCTCCCACCGACGAAGAAAGGCCTCCGGCTCCGTTGTCGGTGATGGCTCTGAAAAGTCCCCTGTCCCTTGCTATCAGCAGAAAATCTGTCATCTTTTTCTGTGTTATCGGGTCCCCTATCTGCACAGCCGTCACAGGTGAGCCCTCGTGCAATTCCTCGGAAGAGAAGGTGGCGCCGTGGATTCCGTCCTTACCGATCCGTCCGCCAGTCATGACTATCAAATCGCCGGGGTAAATTTCCTTTGTGTGGGTTTCTTCACCGAGTATTCTGGAAGGCATAATACCGCCTGTTCCGCAATATACAAGGGGTTTCCCAAGGTATCTCTCGTCAAAGACTATGCATCCGTTTACCGTGGGAATGCCGCTCTTGTTGCCTCCATGCTCTACCCCCTCTCTCACACCTTCATATATTCTTCGGGGGTGAAGTACTCGAGGTGGAAGTTTTTTAGAGTAATAGGGAGAGGCAAAACAGAAGACATCGGTATTGAAGATCAATCTTGCGCCCTTGCCCGTTCCAAAAGGGTCCCGGTTTACGCCGACTATACCCGTCAGAGCCCCGCCATATGGGTCAAGGGCAGAAGGTGAATTGTGGGTTTCCACCTTGAAAACAAGGTTAAATGCATCGTTAAACTTAATAATACCTGCATTGTCCACGAATACGGAGAGACACCAGTCATCGTCTTCGAGACCTTCTCTGATCCTCTTTGTTGATCCCTTGATGAATGTATCAAAAAGGGAGTCTATGGCAGTTATCGTTCCCTCCTCCTCCCGATATGTAATAAGACTGTTGAATATCTTGTGCTTGCAGTGTTCCGACCAGGTCTGGGCCAGAGATTCCAGCTCGGCGTCTGTAATCCTTTCGCCGAGACCAACCTTTTTCCTCTCGATAACAACAGATTCATCCTTCAGGTAATTGCCTATGATCTTCATCTCATCAGTAGTCAACGCCAGGACCATCTTGGCGCTGATTTCCTGAAGTTCCTCGTCTTTTACGTCGAGGTCTATTTCTGTAATGTCAGGTCCGTCATCTATGACTACCCGGGGGACAGAAGCGTTCATTCCCTTTGCTGGATTCCAGTCTTTTGCGTTGACTATCTCGTAGCGCTGGATGAGTTCATTGGCCAAAAGACGCGATGCTATCTTCTCGATGTCGTTCCTATCAAGTGTCCCTTTTATAATATACTGCCTCGAAGTATAGACATCAAGATGCCCACTTTCAATGTCTCCCACGAAAAACTGAATCGCTGCTTTTGCCGTTTTCCCCACATTATCAGTCACGCCGGGTCTGAATCCTACTTCAATGAGCCAGTCAAAGTCTTCCGCCAGTCCCCGGTCTATAGCATATCTCTGTATGATAGGATCGGAGAGAGGACCACCGGCAATATCCTCCAAGGTTGCTTTCCCCAAATCACCTTCTATTGTATAGACATCGATGGTCTGCACTTTCTCCAGGGATATGCCCAGGTGTTCTGTTATTTTCCTTTTTGTTCTTTCACCGAGGACATCCCTTATGCCTTCTCTGAAGCCGATTTCAATCCTGTGAACCATAGTCGCCGTTTCCTGTTTTGGTAAGAATTTTATAGGTTGAGATTTAACATTGCGTGAAACGTAATTTCCTTCCAGGATAATAGAGATATTAACTGCTTTTCCTTCTGCGAAGATCGTATTTTATCATCTTCAGCTGAAGTCCCTTTCGGCTGATTCCCAGCTGCAGAGCTGCCTTGCTCACATTCCCGTCGCACTCTTCCAATGCTCTTTTGATTATGTCCTGTTCTATCTCTTCCGTCCTGCTTTTTATAAGTTCTTTGAATGATTCTCCTGATTTGGACGGAGCGACCGTGGCGTCTGTCACCGCAGGATGCCTGATCTCCGGAGGGATATCTTCAATGGTTATAGTGCTACTTCCTGTCAAGAGAACAAGTCTCTCAATGATATTTTCCAGTTCCCTGATATTCCCAGGCCAATTGTAGCTGTTAAAGAATTTTCTCACATCCTGGTCGATACCTGTAACATCTCTTTTCAGCTTTTTATTGAACTTGTCGAGGAAGTAGTCTGCAAGGGAGTCTATATCTTCCTGTCTCTCACGAAGTGGCGGAAGGTGTATGGGGAAAACATTCAATCTGTAATATAGATCCTCCCTGAACTTACCATCCTTTACATCTTGCAGGAGATTTTTGTTTGTCGCCGTTACAAGTCTTACATCGACCTTTACCGTCTGGAGTCCTCCCACACGCTCGAATTTCTGTTCCTGTATAACGCGCAGTATCTTTGCCTGCATATCTTTTGGAAGATCTCCGATTTCATCGAGAAAAAGCGTCCCTTTGTGGGCAAGCTCAAATCTTCCCTGCTTCCTGTTCACGGCGCCGGTGAAGGCCCCCTTCTCGAAACCGAAAAGTTCGCTTTCAAGAAGATTTTCCGCAATGGCGGCGCAATTGATCTTTATAAAGGGGCTGTTTTTCTTTGGGCTGTTTCTGTGGATTGCAGCGGCTATCAGCTCCTTTCCCGTTCCCGTCTCGCCAGTAATAAGCACCGTCGTGGTCGTTGGTGAAACCTTCCTGATGAGGTCATACACATCCATCATCGGTTTGCTGGAGCCTATAATGTCGTAATGTTCTATATCTACAGGTGACGGAACCAGTTCATCTTCATTCATGGTTCGTGTTTTAAAGGCTTTACCGATCACATTTTTCAGGTCATCCTGTTCAAAGGGTTTTGTTATGTAGTCGAAGGCCCCTTGCTTCAATGCTTTAACGGCAGTTGTGATCGTGCCATGTGCCGTAATAATGATTACCGGTATTGCTGGATACTCCGTTACAATCCTTTCCAAGAGTTCCAGGCCGTCCAGCTTGGGCATCTTCAGGTCTGTTACAACTACCGCCACATCTTCATTTTCCATGATTTCAAGAGCCTCAAGTCCATCAGATGCAGTGACAACTTCATACCCCTCCTTTCTCAGCATCGTCTCAAGGACAAGAAGCATATTTAATTCATCGTCGACTATTAAGATTCTGTTCATGAAAAACTACTTTCTCCGTCGCACCTTGTATGTGAAATTTAAACTTGTATTTTTATTATGATAAGATCTTCGCTGTCAAGTTTTTAACGCATTAAAGTCTTATAAAAAATGCCGTTCCCCTCCCCGGCTCTGACTCCACATCGATACGACCACCATGATTCCTGATGATCCTCGAACATATGGAAAGGCCCAGACCTGTCCCTTTTGGCTTCGTTGTGAAAAAAGGTTTGAATATACCGCTTAAATCTTTTCTGTTTACACCGTATCCCGTATCGCGAATGATGATTTCCACAGATCTGTCTCCGTCTCCCATAATCTTTGCCGTTGCAAAACTCAGTCTACCTCCGCCTGGCATAGCCTCTAATCCGTTAAGACCCACGTTCATCAAAACCTGCATGATCTGTTCTCCGTCCACTCTTATTTTAGGGATGTCGTAATCGAGGCTTTTGTCAATTACCGTATTATCCGGGATTGGTGTCGTTTTCAGTAGAGCGATGACCTTCTCCACAATACGGTTTATATCCTGAATATCGGCATTCACGGAATAGGGATTAGCGTAATTGAGAAACCGGGACATGACACCGTCCAGCCTGTCTGTCTCTTCGATAATAACATCCAGCAGTTTGCCATTACGATCGCCATCCTCTTCCGACTTCAGATACTGAGCGGCGCCTTTTATGGAACCAAGTGGATTGCGTATCTCGTGTGCGAGCCCTGTGGCCATCTCTTCCAGCAAGGCCGCTTTGCCTCGTTCCACCTCTTCATCAAGAAAATCTATTTCCCTGTATTTTGGAAACATATATTTGAATACCCGCTTCAGCAGTTGCTTTACAGGATCTATAAAGATAACGATAATAAAGGCCGACATGATGACACTGTTGAATGGCAGATGCAGATCCCTCTCAAAGAGTCCCATAACCAGGTAAAATACAAGAGTGGCAAACAACATGATTGAGAAAAGCATGAGCGATCTCAAGAGTATCTCATAAAGTTCGGGCAGTTCTGGATGGGTTATGACAAGAAAAATAAAATATAGCAGCGCCGCTATTGCTATATCTGAAAGAGGCGGAACGCCCGGCGTGTAGTGATGAATTATGTCTGAAATGCTCAGGATAGATGCAATTACGCAGGCAATTAACATATTTGTCAACCTGGTTTTTTCAGTCTCTGTCGTTCTCTCGCTAATGGATAGAACAAGCGATGTTAAGCAATATATAATGGCGCAACCGATATAGAGAAACAGTGCTGTATCCAGATAGCGCCACTGGTAGAGAGGTGTAAAGAGCGCAACCAGAACGACGCAGCTTGATATTGTCGTTAGTCGTGCGATTCTGTTTGATAATAGGGTCTTGTGATATGCCGCGTATCTCAGGAAGGTTATAAGAACAGGTGGGATGGACAAGAGTCCTGTTCGATAAAGTATCCTCCAGAATTCATTTTCAAAAATCCCGGAGAAGAAAGCCCCGCTCTTCATAAGGAATATGGCAAGGCAGAGACATGCAAAGGAGATAAAGGTGGAATTCTTTTTCTTCCTTGTTATCATGGGTATTGCTATAGCAAGGCTGATCACAGCCAGCGCGAATGTTTCCATGGTCTGTCCGTTGTTCGTCTACTGTTACCCGCAAATATTCTGCGAAGAATGCATGAAAAGGTATTCTGTCTGCCCTACAGATGCAACACTTTCCATTTATAGTCAAGGATTACATTTCTACGAAAACGTGGTACAGGGAACTCCGGTGTATTAGAAGTGCTGGCGGGAAGCATCACAGACATGTGTCAGAAGGATTAATTTATTTATCAGCAACTTATATCCTCGATTATGATGCCACGTTGCTCTATTGAAGAAATGTACTCGAAGACATGCTCTGCAGCTTCCCTGTCGATGACGTATATCATTTCGCCGCCATTTTTTGAGTAGATTTGTCCGTAAGATATGGGTATTATCGGGGTTGGGTCGTTCAGGAGTGATGCGGCAACAGGTTCGGATTTCCGTTTCCCCTGAGCAAGGAGAATCACCTTTTTTGCCTCATAGACGAGTTCACTACCCATGGAAACGGCGTAACAGGGACTTTCTTTCCTGTTCTTGAAATGACCATCCGCGATGGCGTTCGATATGGTATTGTCATCAAGCCTTACGAGAAGCATTTTATTTCCCTCAAAGGGTATGCCAGATTCATGAAATGCCACATGTCCCTTTCCACCTACACCGACAATATGGAGATCTATGCCGCCTCCCTCCTCTATTTTCCTGGTATATTTATCGAGGATCTCCTTTCTGATCCATCGCAGATAAGGGGATTGTGAGTCTTTTTTTATTACTATGGCTTTCCCCCTGTCTGTTCCCTGTTCTTCCCAGTCTCCCGGATTGTAGGTGAGAGCGTCTTCAAGACAGTCCTGATCGATCAATGTTCCCCAGGGGATATTGGTCTCTCTGAATTTCTTTTCCATGAGCCCGAAAAACTCCTGAATCATAAAGAAGCTGTAACTTTCCCGATGAAGGGTCCTCTGCTGAGCGTTTTCTCCCGGGAGCCCAACATACTCATCGAGATTAAAACTCTCTATCCGTGTTGCGTCGAATTGACCTTCATTAGCCGCCTTAACAAGATGTTTGTACAGCCTCACGGGTGTTCTGCCCGTGGCAAGTCCGATTCTGTAACTATTATTCGTCCGTATCGTTTCCCTGATATCGCTGATTACAATGCGGGCTGCGACATCACTCAAGTGTTCATAATCACGCGTAATGATAACTTTGAAAGACATACGAAACATTCCTTCTTTTAAGCAGTAACCCTAACCCAAATCTGATTTTTCTTATGCGCTACGATAGCTTTTCAGTTATTACAGCCGCTATATGGCTGCAACATTCTTCCGTCTGCCGTCCAGTTGGTGCCTCCACCATAACGCGGCACATGTTCTGTGTGCCCGAGTATCTGACAAGGACTCTTCCTTCCGTGCCCAGTTTCGCTTCAGCTGCCTTGATGGCGGAAACTATTTCAGGGATCTTGGATATATCCGGCTTTGACTTTACGTCCACATTGACCAGTTTCTGTGGATAGACCTTCATGATTTTGGCCAACTCTGACAAGGTCTTCCCCTCCTTTTTCATTGCCGCCAGGACCTGTAATGCCGAAAGGATTCCGTCGCCTGTGGTATGATGCTGAAGGTATATGAGATGTCCCGAGTCCTCGCCGCCGATGGAAGCGCCCCTGGCACGCATCTCTTCCAATACATAGCGGTCACCGACCTGTGTCGCAACCTGTTCAATGCCCATTTCCTTCAGCGCGAGACCAAGGCCTATATTGCTCATAACGGTGCAGACAACAATATTATTGGTAAGCTTCCCTTCCTTTTTCATTATCTTCGCGCAGATGGCAATAATCTGATCCCCCGTTAATACCGCTCCTTTCTCGTCTACTGCGATTAGGCGATCTCCGTCTCCGTCAAAGGCAAATCCCACGTCGGCATTCCTTTTTACCACCTCTTCTGCCAGAGTCTCAGGGTGTTGTGATCCGCACTGGTCGTTAATATTTTGCCCGTCCGGTTCGGCAAATATCGGTTTTACCTTGGCGCCGAGTTCGGTGAATGTTTCCGGTGCCACCCGGTAAGTGGCGCCATTGGAGCAATCGAGGACTATCTTTGTACCTTCAAGCGTAAAGGCTTTCGGGAAGGTTTTTTTTAAAAAGACAATATACCTGTCGCGCGCACCCTCAATCCGATAGGCCTTCCCCAGCTCCTTTGGTGAAGGGCGCAGCGCATGCATGTTGTTAGAGGAGATAAGTTTTTCTATTTCCATCTCTCTTTCATCGGGAAGTTTGTACCCGTCGCTTGAAAAGATTTTTATACCATTATCCTGAAAGGGATTGTGAGAAGCAGATATTACGATGCCTGCATCGGCACGCATATCACTCGTCAAAAAGGCAATCCCGGGAGTTGGCATTGGTCCCACCAACACCGCATCTACCCCCATGGAACAGATACCTGAAACCAGAGCGTTCTCCAGCATATAGCCAGATATCCGCGTATCCTTCCCTATTATAATACTCGGCTGGTGCCCCTTCCTCTTAAAGAGGTGCGCCGTTGCCCGTCCTATATTGAGCGCCATTTCCGAAGTCATTGGGTATTCGTTGGCAACACCCCTTACTCCATCAGTTCCAAATAATTTCCCCATGATGATTCTCCTGCTGGTATTTTTAATGTATTGGCAATTTCAAGAAGATTTTGTCCTTAGTTCAAAGGTCTTTGTGAAGAAGCGTTTCAATCAGAAAACGTAAAAAAATATTGCCATTGATATCCTTTCAGAACCGAGACTTCTATATTATTCTTATTGTTTTTGCAATATAAAAAGGTATCGCCAATCAGAGGAGATAAACTATTGACCTTATACAGTTGCAATACATTAACACACAGGCTGTTGTGTAGATTTATTCCGGCTGTGAAAGAAAGTACGCAACTTTTCTCCCCTGCAGAGGATAATGTGTCATTGCTTTTTTATACCCTAATCTATATTACTTATAAATATCGATAAGATACATTGTCGGGGCATTTTTTGTTCTTTCCTGGCACATATAATGCTTTGCTTGCGTAGAGAAAATAAATTCTCCCTTCGGGGTTAGACGAACAGAGAGGTTGAACATGGAAGGAAAAAGTATTGCAGTTGTTTTTCCAGGGCAGGGCTCTCAGAGAGCCGGTATGGGAAGAGATTTTTTTGATAATGTCCCGGCAAGCAGGGAGGTTTTCGAGGAAGCGACAAAAATACTGGGCTGGGACATAGCCGATATTTGTTTCTCCGGCAACGAAAAACTCAATCTGACGGAATATGCACAGCCATGCATAGTGACGACAGAAATTGCCATGCTGAGAGGTCTTCAGTCACTTTATGGCTTCAATCCCATCTATTTCGGTGGGCACAGTCTGGGCGAATATTCGGCACTCGTTGCCGCAGGCGCTATGCCCCTGGAAGAGGCCCTCAGAATTACCCAGATGAGGGGACAACTCATGCAGAAGGCATCTCCCGTTGGAGAAGGTGCCATGGCAGCCGTGATCTCCGATGATCTTGATTTAGAGAAGCTTGATGCTTTAATAAAAGATCTTCCCATGGATATTGCTAATGTAAATTCCACACGCCAGGTTGTCATAAGCGGGCAAAGCGCCGCCTTGACGGCGGTAGAGGAGCGTTTAAAAGCAATCAATGGGGAGACCGATTCCCTGCGCTTTGTTCCTCTCAACGTAAGTGCCCCTTTCCACAGCAGATTCATGGAGACTATCAAGGACAGTTTCAAGGAGACGCTGGCCGCGCTATCGAAAAAATTAAACCCGGCAAATGCCAGGATGGTTACATCGAATTTCAGCGGCCTCTTTCATTCCGAGAGCAAAAGTGAAATTATCGATCGCCTTGTCTCTCAGCTGAGCGGGACCGTTCAGTGGAAAAAGAATATGCATGTACTGGCTGCCCATGCCGATACGATTTATGAGGTGGGGCCTGGCCGTCCTCTCAGAGACTTTTTCAAGACAATCGGAGTTACCTGTTCGTCTATAACGACTCTTCAGTCTGCGCGGCGGCTGTTCGATCCGGTTGGAAAAACGAAGGTGTCTGTAGCGGCATAAGTAAATATGGAATCTTCTCCGGTTTGCCCTTGTCGGACCCTCTCAAATAGGAATGGAGGGGGTCTGTCTCAACGCCTTGTCACACCTGAAAGCTTTTGAAATATTTATGATGTTTCAAGTTTTGGGGACCCTGCGTTATCGTTATTTAAGGAGATATATGTATGGATTTTATCCTCACAGAAGACCAGCACATGTATTTGGATCTTGTCCGAAAATTTGTTAAAAATGAGGTGCTGCCGGGTGTTCTAAAGAGGGAAGAGGGTCATATTTTCCCCGAGGACATCATAAAAAAAGCCTGGGAGGTTGGCCTGTTGAATTTATGTATTCCTGAATCGATCAAGGGGTATGAAGTCGATATTATCACTTCCTCGCTGATCGTGAGGGAACTGTCATATGGAGATACCGGCATATCCACCTCTGCCATGTGTAACGACTTGGCCAATATTGTTATTGCACAGCACGGAACGGAGGAGCAGAAAACACTATTTCTCCAACCCTTTATTGATAAGCCACTTATCTCTTCCTTCTGCCTGACAGAGCCGGGCGCCGGTTCGGATAACTTATCGATGAAAACCTTTATAAAAAAACAGGATGACGGGATATATCTCCTGAACGGTGAAAAATGCTTTATAACGAATGCATCCTACGCATCACAGTTTACCGTCTTCTGTAAGGTAGGGAAACCAGACGGTCTCATGATTGCCTGCTTAGTTATTCCTTCAGAATCCATTCTTAATGCGGATATCAGGACACAATCATCGGGGGGGAAAGAGATAGTTCTGAAAGAAGGAGGCACAATCATGATCGGCAAGCCCGAGGATAAGCTAGGGCAGCGACTTTCCAATACTGCGGCCGTTAAGTTTGAAGATGTTGTCATCGACGCGACACAGATCATCGGAAACAGGCGGCTTGGATTCAGCTATGCCATCGACGTGCTCGATTATGCTCGTCCCATGGTGGCTGCCATCGGTGTCGGCCTTGCGAAGAGGGCCTTCGATGTCACTTTGGAATATACAAGAGAAAGAAGGCAATTCGGTGAAAGGATTTGTGACATGCCTGTCGCCAGAGACACGCTGGTTGCCATGTGGAAGAGGCTTGAATTGGCGGACATTGCATTAATGAAGGCCGCCTGCAAGGTACAGTCCGGGGATTCAGACAGAGGTGCCTACGCATCTCTTGCAAAGAATGCGGCCGCAGAGGCGGCCCTTTACTGCGCAAATGAGGGACTCCATCTCCACGGCGGATACGGATTCATGTCGGAATATGAAATCTCGAAACTGGTACGTGATGCACATATAATTGACATATACGAGGGCGTTAGGGAAGTGCAGGACATGATTATTGGAAGGGAGCTGGTTTAACAAAATGTTGTATCTCCACGGATTGGGTCACTTTCACCCGGAAAACGTGATTACAAATGAATTCCTCGAGGCACTGGACATCGGCAGCAGCGAGGACTGGATCATGGAAAGGGTGGGCATACGGAGCCGCCGCACCGTACTTTCTCTCGATTATATAAAAACTACACGTAATGCCGATCCCAGAGGTGCCCTGGATGGAAGTCTCTATACAAATGCCCGGACAGGGGCACTTGCGGCGCGCATGGCTGTCGATCGTGCCGGTCTTTCCCTCACCGATATCGGAATGGTAATATCGGGAAGCACAGCATCGGATCACGTCTGCCCTGCCGAAGCGGCCACTATTGCAGAGGCCCTTGGGATAGATGTTCCCTGTTTCGATATTAATTCGGCCTGCTCAACCTTCGGTGTGCAGATAAGTATTCTGTCCAGTATGAAGGAAGACGCGCTGCCCCCATACGTACTGGTTGTTAACCCCGAATGTATGACTAAAACAGTAGATTATTCTGATCGCAGGGTGGCGCCCCTCTTCGGTGATGGCAGCAGTGCGGCGGTAATATCCGCTACGGTTCCATCAACGATGATATTCGAATCATGTTCTTATGCATCCGAACCCTCGGCGTGGGACCGGGTTAAAATTCCGAGAATGGGTCACTTCTGGCAGAACGGAAATGCGGTTCAGGGCTTTGCCATACGTCGAACAACGGATTTCCTGCGTATATTAAAGAACGAGTACCCCGTTAACTCTGGTAATTTCAAGTTTGTGGGACATCAGGCAAATCTGGGAATGCTGACAACCGTCTGTTCGAGGTGCGACATATCTGCGGGGGATCACTGGTCTAATGTAGCCGATTTCGGCAACACAGGATGTGTCGGAGCACCCTCCGTACTGAGCCAGCATTGGGATATCCTCCGTCCGGGCTATCACATTGCCATAGTTGTCGTGGGGGCTGGTCTCACGTGGGCAAGGGTTATGCTGAGGATAATCGATAAATAGATGAAATACGACGAATTCATGTCACAGGATAATTTTACGATTGAAGATCTGATTGCCTTTTCCTATGGACGGCTGATTGAAGATCCTGCCCAGGGGTTTGATGCGAGGCTTCCGGCCCCCCCTTTTCTTATGGTCGATCGAATCTGTGCAATCAACAGTAACGGCAGGGGAGGTTCCATCATTGCCGAGCAGGATGTAAAAATCGACGCATGGTATTTTCAGTGCCATATGCCGGGAGATCCCGTTCAGCCAGGGTGTCTCTGTGTGGATGCCATATGGCAGTTGCTGGGATTCTATTGCGTGTGGTGTGGGTCACTGGGCTCGGGCAGGGCTCTGGGGTGCGGTGAGGTTGTTTTCAATGGGCAGATACGTCCCCTCGATAGATTGATACGTTATGAAGTTGATATAAAACGATTTTCTCAGTTGAAAAAATCGGGGTCCAGCGTCGTTGTGGGAAATGGCAGGGTCTTCGTAGACGATGAACTGATCATGACTATCGATAGTGCCCGGGTGGGTGTATTTAGAGGGATCAGATACGGCGATTATCCAAAACGTTCAACCAATGCCAGGGGAGGTATTATTGAAAGGACAAGAAATGAATAGGGGCATTAAAGATGATTGAGATACTTAAGATTGCCGATTTCGTTTCTTTCCTGACAACAGGGGAATCCGATAATCAAGGAACTTTGATTCACGTCAAAGGTGGACTCTATGGCGTTTGATCCGAGGAAGTCTAAGGAGATACTGGCAATTATGCCCCAGAGACCTCCCTTCCGTTTCCTTGATGAGATAGTCGAATTGAATGACGATGTCATAGTGGGAACCTACCGGTTTCGTGAAGATGAGTATTTCTACCAGGGTCATTTCCCCGGTCACCCCATAACGCCCGGTGTAATTCTTATCGAAGCGATGGCACAGACCGGTGTCGTTGCATTCGGGATTTCCCTGCTCATGGCACAGGGAGTTGCAACTGATAGGATAAAGAAGATGGCTACTCTTTTCGCCACGGCCGATAATGTCGAATTTGCGAGTGTCGTGCGTCCTGGAGAACGGGTCATAATCAGTGGAGAAAAGGTGTATTTCCGCAGAGGAAGCCTGAAAACGAAGGTCATTATGGAGAACGAAAAAGGAGAATCAGTTTGTTCCGGCATACTGTCCGGAAAAGGAGTAATATTAAATGAATAGACGAGTTGTTGTGACGGGAATGGGTGTTGTTGCCCCCAATGGACATGGTCTGGACACCTTTGAACAGGCCCTGAGAGAAGGTCGATCGGGGATACGTTTTCATCAGAAATTGCAGGAACTTAATTTTGGCTGCCAGATAGGGGGCGTGCTCGATGATTTCGACGACGTGCGCAAGAGTTATTTTGATCACGAAAAACTCCTCTCCATCAATGATAATATCGGTTATGCGTCGGTAGCCGCCTTGGATGCCTGGCGCGATGCAGGATTTGAACTTGACGAAGCAAGTGACAAGGTTCACTGGGATACGGGCGCCATCATAGGCTGCGGTATCGGCGGAATGGATACTATCGCCGAAAAAGTAGTGCCCGGCATAAACGAGGGGAAGGTCCGGCGTCTGGGAAGCAGAATCGTGGAACAGGTTATGAATAGCGGTCCCAGCGCACGCGTCGGCGGCCTGCTGGGATTGGGGGGGCAGGTGACATCCAATTCGTCGGCCTGCAGCACGGGGACTGAGGCGCTTGTCGATGCCCTCTGGAAGATCCGTTTCGGATTGGCAGAGAGGATGCTGGCAGGAGGGTCGGAAGGAGCGTCACCCTATATATGGGGTGGATTCGATGCCATGCGTGTGATTGCCAGGAAATACAACGATGAGCCTGAAAAAGGATCCCGTCCGATGAGCGCCACCGCCAACGGTTTTGTGCCTGGTGCAGGAGGAGCGGTGCTTGTTCTGGAGGAACTGGAAACGGCCCTGAAGAGGAACGCCAGGATCTACGCAGAGATCGTTGGTGGAACGGTCAACAGCGGTGGACAGAGAAACGGCGGATCCATGACGGCACCGAATCCAGAGAGCGTTCAGAGATGCATAAGAGAGGCAATGGCAGATGCAAAGATAGGACCTGAAGAAATAGATGCAATTAACGGACATCTGACGGCAACCTTTGCCGATCCCATGGAAGTGAAGAACTGGGCAATGGCACTCGGCACAAAACCTGAGAATTTCCCCTTTATCAATTCGACAAAATCGATGATCGGTCATTGTCTCGGGGCTGCCGGTGCAATAGAGAGTGTTGCCTCTGTCCTTCAGTTGTACAAGGGATTTCTTCACCCCTCCATAAACTGCGAAGATATCCACCCTGATATTGAACCCTATGGGGACAAAATCCCACAGCAGGTCAAGGAGTATCCCGAGTTGAAGACACTTGCCAAAGCAAGTTTCGGCTTTGGTGATGTGAACAGTTGCCTGATATTTAAGAAATGGGACGGTTAAGGTTCAGGGAACCCCTAATGAAATAATGGGATTCCCCATCGCGTCGAATGGATATACACGGAAAGTTCCAATAACGATTACAATAACTAATAAAGGAGAAAAAATTATGGATGAGAAACAAATTCTTGAGGAAATGGTAAAAATACTAAGCCCTTACGTTAAGGATGCTGCTCTTTTGGAAAACGCCACGACTGAAACCCATATACTGGACGATTTGAAGGTTAACTCAGCTCGTCTTGTCGATGTTATTATAAAATGTGAGGACGTCTTCGATATCGAAATCGATGATGATGACGCCGACACGATCAAGACAATCGGGGATGCGGTATCCGTGGTCAAGGCAAAGATGGCTTCGTAATCGCTTGGTATGACGGGGTTAGACAACTTGGACATATAGCCCCCGTGAGCAAAGGACAGTTCATGAAATTTTCTACTAAGTTCTTCCTGTGTATCCAGTACGCGGTTGGACGGGTAACCGTTGTATTGATGGCCCTTCTCGTTTTTATTTTTATAAGGGCGCTGGGATACAGGGTGCGGGAAATCCAGAATATTCGTGATAGAGTGAAAAAAGCCTTTGAAGCACACGATGGCCCCTGGATCATATGCCCAAATCATTTGACTATGATAGACTCTGTAGTCATCGAATATGCCATGGCGCCTCTTTACCGGTATATAATCAACTACCGGATGCTCCCTTGGAATCTACCAGAACGGGCTAATTTTAATACCAACCCCGTCGTGGCACTTCTATGCTATCTTGCCAAGTGTATCCCCGTAAGTCGCGGCGGTGACAGGGATAAGATGAGGGAGACTCTTGCGAAATGTAACTACCTTTTGAAAAGCAAGGAATCCATTCTCGTATTCCCCGAAGGGGGACGTTCCCGAACAGGCTTTGTGAGAAAAGACGCCTTTTCTTACGGGGTGGGACGTTTTATCATGGCAAACAGGGATTGTAAGATACTATGTGTTTATCTACGAGGAGACAGGCAGAACAGTTACAGCGGGATTCCACGTCCCGGTGAACGGTTTACCATGGAGGTTGAAATACTTGATCCACATACCGAATACAAAGGTTTGAAGGGTCAGAGAGATTATGCCAGACAGATTGTAGAGAATCTGGCCGTGATGGAGAAGAGATACTTTGATACTTGTGGGAAACGACATCATCGATCTGACGATCACCGAAGCGATGGGGAAGAGCAGAGATGTTCGCTTTATAAAAAGAGTCTTTACCGAGTATGAAGAGCGCCTCATTTCCATCGCTGAAACTCCCGACAAAGTGCTCTGGACCCTTTGGGCCGCCAAGGAGGCCTCATACAAGGCTGTAAGCAAATCTCATCCCTCCGCAAATTCCATACCCCACCGCTATGAGGTTCACCTTGAATCCGCTGATCAACATTCGGAAACATGGGGCAATGTTCTGTCGCCCTACGGTTCGATAGAGATAAGGTTATCTTCCACCGATCGATATATACATTGCGTCGGAATTTCGGAAGGAAAGGCAGACTGGAATTCGGTTGTCTCAAAGGTTGGAAAATACCAGTTTGAAG
>JAFGPZ010000095.1 GCA_016935935.1 Deltaproteobacteria bacterium | reverse complement strand
CCTTTCAAAGGCACAAAAAGAGAGGGGAAGGTACAAGATAGGTGAAGGTGTCGTCGGCAGAGTGGTTGAAACGGGGAGACCCATGATCGTGCCCAGAATTTCCGACGAGCCCTTATTCCTGGACAGGACGGAAGCACGTAAAAATCTTCCTAAGGATAAGATCTCGTTCATCTGTGTTCCTATAAGAAACCAGAACGAAATAATAGGCACCATCAGCGCAGACAAGGTTTTCGATGAATCGGTTTCATTGGAGGAAGATCTCCGTCTTCTCACGATTATAGCCTCAATGATCGCTCAAGCAGTCCGTATCCTGCAGCAGGAGGAAGAGGGGCATCAAATTATTCTCCAAGAGGGGGTTCGACTCCAGAGGAAACCTTACAGAAGCTCCCAGCCCATGAGTACCGGTCACGAATCCCTCGATAATATTATAAGTGGACTTAGAATCGGCGATAACGTGGTCTGGCAGGTAGATAATCTCGATGATTACAGGCAGGTCGTCGATCTCTTCGTCGAAAGAGCTCTCAAAGACAAAAAGAAACTTGTTTATATGAGATTCGCCGATCATGAGTCACTTATAAAACCCGATAAAGAGGTAGTTACCTATCACCTTAATCCCGCAAGCGGCTTCGAGGCCTTCTCAACGGAAGTATATGATATAATTACAAAAGAAGGGGAAGGGGTATTCTATGTTTTCGATTGTCTCTCCAATCTTCTTTCGGAATGGTCTACCGATTTAATGGTAGGAAATTTCTTTATCATAACGTGTCCCTACCTGTTTGAACTGGATACCATCGCATATTTCGCGGTCATACGTGGGAGTCATTCCTTCCAGACCATCGCCCGGATTCGTGAAACAACGCAGGTTCTACTCGACGTTCATGACGATAAGGGGGATATATATATTCATCCCCTTAAGGTATGGAAGCGCTATTCTCCCACCATGTTCCTTCCGCACAAAAAAGAGGGTAATGAATTCGTTCCCATTATAGACAGCGTAGATGCGGCGAAATTATTTTCCGACATGTCGAAGAAGCGGAAAGAAAGCAGTGAACGAAGTCTCGACTATTGGGACAGATTGTTCATCGAGGCCGAGGGGCTTCTCGACAAGCCCTGGGAGTCGGAAAAAGAAGAAGACATGATTGAGCGTATATGCAGTATCATGATCAGCAGAGAACCCAGGATGTCTATTCTCGTTAAGGACAAATTTTCTCTCGAAGATCTCTTGAGGGTAAGGGAGAGATTGATAGGTACGGGGTTTCTTGGGGGTAAGGCAGGAGGTATGCTGCTTGCCAGGAAAATTCTGGAACTTGACAAGAGCTTTGACTGGAATCAGATTCTAGAGGAACATGATTCTTTTTATATAGGTTCCGACGTGTTCTATACCTACCTGGTTCAGAATAACTGGTGGCGTTTGCGAATGGAACAGAAAACGAAAGAGGGTTATTTCAAGGCGGCCCGCATTCTCCGGAACAGAATGAAGCACGGTCTCTTTCCTGATGAAGTCAGGGAACAGTTCTACAGAATGCTTGAATATTTCGGACAATCGCCCATTATCGTGCGATCAAGCAGTCTATTGGAAGATTCCTTCGGGAATGCTTTTGCCGGTAAATATGAAAGCATATTTTTAGTAAATCAGGGAACCCCCGATGAGCGATATGCCCAGTTCGAGAACGCTATCCGCACAATATATGCCAGCGCCATGAATGAGGATGCCCTTACCTATCGCATGCAAAGAGGGCTTGAAAGGGCCGACGAACAAATGGCTCTTCTCGTGCAGCGGGTGTCAGGATCACACCATGGGCACTATTATTTCCCCGATCTCGCGGGGGTCGGTATCTCCTACAATACCTTTGCATGGGATAAGGGCATCGATCCCAAGGCGGGCATGCTGCGTATGGTATTCGGGCTTGGAACGAGGGCGGTAAACAGGGTTGAGGGAGATTATCCCAGAATCGTTGCATTGAATCTTCCCCTACTGAAGCCTCATGCCGGAATGGAGGATACGAGGAGATTTTCTCAACGCGATGTCGACCTTCTTGATCTTGAACAGAACAGCCTGAAAACACAATCGGTTCTCAATCTGCCGAGTGAAGAGCTTGGCATCAGGATGGATAGAATTGCCACCAGAGATCACGAGACCGACCAGAAGATACGCAAACTCGGAATAAAAGGCCAGGAGGCATGGATAATTACCCTGGATGATTTTCTTTCGGGAACGCAATTTACAGATATTATGCAGAAAATGCTCAGGAAGCTTGAAACTATTTATGAATATCCCGTTGATATAGAATTTACTGTAAATTTTACAGATAAAGATGATTTCAGGATCAATCTGGTACAGTGCAGACCTCTTCAAACACAGGGAGAAGGGAAACGGGTTGAGTTCCCGAAGAATGTCGATGAAAGTAACATACTGTTTCAATTTGAAGGGAATTTCTTTGGCGGGAGCATTAAAGAATCCGTGGACAGGATTATCTATATCGATCCGGCACACTACACGGCATTACCACTGCAGAAGAAATATGAGGTTGCCAGGCTCGTGGGTAGATTAAACCGGCAGATTGAGAACAGGGACGAGACCCATGTTATGTTACTCGGCCCTGGGAGGTGGGGTTCAACGACACCTTCACTGGGAGTTCCCGTAGGATTTTCCGAGATAAACAATATCTCGGTACTGGGTGAAATCGCGTATTCAGACGGCAATCTTATGCCGGAACTGTCATATGGAACCCATTTTTTTCAGGATCTTGTCGAGACTGGTATTTTTTATATAGCTATTTTCCCGGGTCAGAAAAATGTTATCTTTAACCTGCAATGGCTGAAAAGATTTCCCAATCAACTGGAGAAATTAGCACCTCACTTTGTTAAATACCGGGATGTTGTGAAGATATTTGATGTCGGCAAAAAAGACCTGAAAATACTGGCGGATGTTGTTCACAGGAAAGTGATCTGTTATCACTGAATACCTGTTTTCATGTAAAAAAAGACCCGATCGGGAAAGTCAAGAAATGCCATAAACGCAGCATTCGGCTGCTAAGGGGGGTGGCGGCTCCGGGAATTAATACTCCGCCCAGAGATCAGGCATAAAATGATCGATGAAAGCAGTCCGGGTGTCGCTTTGTCTCCTTTTATGCATGTTATCCGCCCTTTCGGAATATATCGCTGATCTGCCGTGATACTCTGTATTGTGAGTTTTTTACCCCAACCCTTAAATATTGCCATGATCGATATTAAAAAAACGACAATTATGTGGTATTGTCTTTCTACATCAAAGTAACGGGCAGAAATTGGATATAAGATAGCATTAAAGGATGATTACTGCTGAGTTGAAGCAGTCTTTTGAACTGAACAGCAAGCGCATTCCCCGCTGCTTGCGGCGGGGTTAGCGAGCTAATAAGAAATGAAAAATTCCTTAACAGTCGGAGATTCCCCGCAACTTGTTGCGGGGAGATTCAATCGGATAAAAAGCTGCTAAATGGCAGGGAGAACAGCAATAAAAGGTGATAAGAAATGGAGAAAAGGGAACAGCAGGAAGCAACCCTTAAAAGCAGGGAAATGCGCGAACTTTCTTTGCTTTACGAAGTAAGTCAGGCTCTGGGTCGAAGCCTGAATATTCGAGAAGTGGTAGGCCCCGTATTAAATGCACTGGCGGAGAAAATGGGCATGACGCGCGGGACATTGACACTCCTCAATCGAAAGAGCGGGGAAATGTATATCGAAGTCGCGCATGGTTTGTCCGAGTCACAGAGAAAAAAAGGACGATACCAGATAGGTGAAGGAGTCACCGGCAAAGTCGTTAAAACGGGAAAACCCGCCATTGTTCCCCATATCTCGGACGAACCCCTTTTCCTGGACAGAACAGGATCACGAAAGGATCTTCACAAAACGGATATTTCTTACCTGTGTGTTCCCATAAAGCTCGGGAGGGAAATCATCGGCGCGCTAAGTGCCGACAGACTTTTTGACGAGACCGTATCATTGAAGGAAGATGTACGCCTCCTTTCTATTATCGCGTCCATGGTAGCCCAGGCGGTTCGGCTTCGCCAACAGACCCAGGAAGAACGCGAACTCCTGATACAGGAAAATCTGCGTTTACAGACTGAATTAAAAGAGAAATTCCAGCCGGCGAATATAATAGGCAAGTCCAAAGGGATGCGGGAAGTTTATCAACTTATTGCCCAAGTGTCCAACAGTACAGCCAATGTATTGATCCGCGGTGAGAGCGGGACAGGTAAAGAGCTTATAGCGAATGCTATTCATTTTAACAGTCAGCGGGCAAGTAAACCGCTTGTTAAAGTGAATTGTGCCGCTCTTCCCGAAACAGTGCTCGAAAGCGAACTGTTCGGTCACGAAAAAGGCGCATTTACGGGAGCTACTTCCATGAGAAAGGGTCGTTTCGAGTTATCTAACGGAGGGACTATATTTCTCGACGAGGTGGGCGATCTTCCCCCCATGGTACAGATTCGCCTGTTGAGAGTCTT
>JAFGPZ010000094.1 GCA_016935935.1 Deltaproteobacteria bacterium | reverse complement strand
TACCAGATACAGACAAAATTTCGTGACGAGATACGCCCCCGTTTTGGTGTAATGCGTTGTCGTGAATTCGGGATGAAAGACGCCTATAGTTTCGATGTAGACGAACGAGGCGCTGAAGAAAGCTACCGTAAGATGTTCGATGCATACAACAGAATTTTTAAACGGTGTGGTTTCCATTTCAGGGCAGTAGAGGCCGACAGCGGGTCAATTGGCGGCAGCTATTCCCATGAATTCATGGTCACTGCCGACACTGGTGAGGATGCCATGGTTTTCTGTTCATCCTGTTCATATGCGGCAAATCTTGAAAAGGCAGAAGTTGCAAGGCCGGAAAAAGTTCCAGTTCAGGAATCTGAATTTGCATCACCGGAGGAGGTCTATACGCCCGATGTGAAAACAATAGAGGAGGTATGCCTGTTCCTTGATGTACAACCCGGAGATGTAGTCAAAACACTCATATTTCTATGTGATGATAAACCGGTCGCAGCCCTGATAAGAGGGGATGAGGAAATCAATGATATCAAGCTGAAAAACTACCTGGGGTGTGATTCCATAGAGCTTGCGACAGAGAATATTATCAGTGAGGTTACGCGCTCTCCCCGCGGGTTTGCAGGTCCAATAGGGATACAGTGTGATGTCGTTGCCGATTATTCCCTTATCAACATGAAAAACTTTGTAGTCGGAGCCAACAGGGAAAATTATCACATCAAGGGATGCAATATTGGAAAGGATTTTGTGGTTAATGATTTTGCCGATATCAGACTTGTGAAGGAGACGGATACCTGCCCCCGCTGTAAAGGCGCGATACATTTTGCCAGAGGCATAGAGGTGGGCCATGTCTTCAAGCTTGGAACTAAATACAGCAAGGCCATGAACGCCACCTTTCTTGATAGCAATGGGAAGGAAAAACATATGATAATGGGATGCTACGGGATTGGAATCGGAAGGACCGTGGCAGCCTGTATCGAGCAGAGCAGCGATTCAGATGGTATCGTGTGGCCCATGTCTATTGCCCCCTACCAGGTCATTATTACTCCCGTCAATGTGAACGATGAAAATCTTTCGAAGGTTTCCGAAGATATCTACAAAAAACTGTGTGAAAAAGGTATTGAGGTTATTATCGATGACAGGGACGAACGGGCCGGCGTAAAGTTTAAGGACGCAGATCTTATAGGGATTCCCCTCAGGGTTACAGTCGGCGCCAGGAGTCTGGCCGAAGGAAACGTGGAAGTAAAATTCAGGAAATCAGGAGAGATTGAAAAAATTGCTCTTGATAAGGTGGAAAACTTCATCAGCGAAAGGGTGAAGGAAGAATTAGCAGGTTTGAACTGAACAGCGAGTGTACTCCCCACTGCTTGCGGCGGGGTTAGCGAGCGAATATAAAACTAACAATTTCCTCTACAGTCGGAGATTCCCACAACCTGTTGAGGGTAGCTTCAATTTGTCTTCTACGCTTTTGCGGCAGCGGATAATTTTGTTAACTCAAATATTATGATACGAATAACTGATATTCTCGAAAAGGCCCAAAAATATCTGACCGAGTCTGATGTTGAGATGATAGAGAAGGCCTACATCTTCTCCGCATCTGTTCATCGGGGACAGGTGCGTCTCTCCGGAGAACCATATCTAACCCACCCCCTCGAGGTTACAGCTATGCTTGCCGATATGAAGCTGGACGTAGCTTCACTTCTCACGGGATTACTGCACGATACCGTCGAAGATACACTTGCTACCATAGACCAGGTAGAGAAGGAGTTCGGTAAAGATGTTGTCTTTCTTGTCGATGGCCTCACTAAAATAAGCAAGATCTCATTCGATAGCCAGTTGGAGCGGCAGGCGGAGAATTTCCGAAAGATGATGCTGGCAATGTCTTCCGATATCAGGATTCTCCTCATACGTCTGGCTGACAGACTTCACAACATGCGAACCCTCGAATATCACACACCCGACAGGCAGATATTCATAGCAAGAGAGACCCTTGAAATATATGCGCCTCTGGCCGGACGACTTGGGATAAACTGGATTAAGGTGGAACTGGAAGACCTCTCGTTAAAGTATCTCGGACCACAGGAGTATCTGGAACTGACTGAACTGATATCGAAAAAAAGGGGCGAAAGGGAAAAGTACACAAAAGAAGTAAGAGTGATGATCCAAAAAGAGCTCAAGAACTACGGCCTGAAAGGTGATGTTGAAGGGAGGGCAAAACACTTTTACAGTATTTTCAAAAAAATGAAAGAACAACGTATTAATTTTGATGAGGTATACGACCTGACGGCATTCAGGGTTATTCTTGATTCGGAGAAGGTAAAAGAGTGTTATGAGGCCCTGAGCGTTGTTCATGCCCTGTGGAAGCCCGTGCCGGGAAGATTCAAGGATTATATAGCAATGCCAAAGGCAAACAATTATAGATCTCTGCATACGACGGTTATAGGGCCCTATGGCGAGCGTGTTGAAATACAGATACGTACACAGGAAATGCATGAATGGGCGGAAAAGGGAATAGCTGCCCACTGGAGATACAAGGAGGGGCAGGCCTTTTCTTCGGACGACGAAAATCAGATAAAAAAATTGCGGGAACTTCTTGAAGCCCAACAGGAACAAACAGATGCCAGGGAATTCATGCAAAGTCTGAAACTCGCCCTCTACCCCGAAGATGTCTATGTCTTTACCCCTAAAGGGGATGTAAAATCTTTTCCCCGAGGTTCCACACCTATAGACTTTGCTTACAGTGTTCATACAGATATAGGTAATCAGTGTATAGGTGCCAGGGTAAACAGAAGCATAGTTCCTCTTCGATATAAACTGAAGAATGGCGACACCGTCGAGATCATAACTCAAAAGGGTCATTATCCCAGCAAGGACTGGCTTAAATACGTCGTTACATCAAGGGCGATATCGAAGATAAAACAATGGATAAAAACGGAGGAACGAGAGAAGAGCATAGCGCTGGGACAGGAAATCTTTGACAAGGAGCTTAAGAGGCATCGCCTTCAGTTAAAAAACCTCATCAAATCGAAAGAGTTAAAGCTTTTGCTTGCCGAATATTCGCTGGAAAGCGTTGATGATATGCTGGCCCTAATAGGCTATGGAAAGTTATCGGCCAGGCAGGTAATTAACCACTTCGCGCCAGGCGAAGATAAAAAAGACGACGGATTAGTTGAGAAGGTAAAGGATAAGATAAAAAAATCGTCCGCCGATGCCGGAATATCAATTACAGGCGTCGACGATATCATGGTCAGATTCGCTCGTTGTTGTGATCCCCTTCCCGGTGATGATATTGTGGGATACATAACGCGGGGAAGGGGCGTAAGCGTCCATGTATCGGGGTGTGCCAAGGTTAAGGAATTGGATTCTGAAAGGATTGTCGACGTAAAATGGAATGTCGAAAAACAGCATACACATCCTGTCAACATACGAATTGCTTGCAGGGACAAGAAGGGGCTTCTTGCTGATATGAGCAATGTAATATTTTCCATGGGTATCAATATCAGCTATTTAAACCTTGAGGCTACGGGAGATGGTTATGCCACCTGTGATTTCCAGATAGATGTAAATAATCTCAATGAGTTGAATCAGGTGATTACGGGGCTTAAAAATCTGAAAAATGTCATGTCCGTTGAGAGAATAAGCGATCCCCTATTCAGAACAGACAAGAAGGGTGCCCATTGAAGGGCGTAATAGATATTGACAGCCGATGCGGGAGTGCTGTATTCAACTTAGGAATTTAATATAAAAATGTGCAGGGATAATTGAGAAATGTGTATATGCTGGTTGTGGAAAAAGTCATTCCTATGCGCCATTACGGCGCTGTTTTTGTTTGCCTCGCCTTTTTCGGCCTTTGGGGCCGGCGTAAAACAAGTGGTTATCATCGATCCTGCTCACGGAGGTACTGAGGATGGGGTTAAGGTCTCCAAAGATACGAGTGAAAAGGACATTACACTGAAAATAGGCAAACTGATAGAGGAGAAGCTGAAAAAGATACAAAATATAGAACCCCATCTTACCCGATCTAAGGATCTGTCCGTGACGATAGGGAAAAGAAGGGAAATTGCGGTCCAATTAAAGGCCGATCTCTTCGTGAGCATACATGTGAATGCGGGTTTCGGAGCTGAAGCCAGTGGTTACGAGATCTATTTTTCAGGTTTTGATAAACCCTCTTCGCCGAAGGAAAGTTCCAACGAAATCGTGAAAGATATGGTGCGCACCCAGTATCTCAATGACAGTGTCCGCTTTTCACAGATTTTTGAACAGAACTTCAGCAGGGTATTCCC
>JAFGPZ010000093.1 GCA_016935935.1 Deltaproteobacteria bacterium | reverse complement strand
TCGGCAGAAAGTTCAAGGGGGAGGTAGCGCCGCTTTGCGATGCCAATGCCGTGTTCCCCCGATATGGTTCCTCCCATGTTTATGACCCTTTTCAGGAGACTCTCGATTCCCTCTTCCACTTTTTCTTTTGATCGATGATCCTCGGCTGTAACATTAAGGTGAATATTCCCGTCCCCGGCATGGCCGAAGGAAAAGATATTCATGCCGTATGACTTCTCATATTCCGGCAGGCAGGCCACAAAATCAGCTATTTTCCCCAGAGGCAGCACCACATCTTCCGGTATATAGAGGGGAAAGTTGTTTTCTATCCTCAGTGATACCTCTCTCCGCACCTCCCACATGCGGGCACGCTTAACCGAATCGGGCGCCATGATAACATTTATGGCGCCGCCTTCCATGCAGATATGACCAATCATCTCGATATCACTTTTGATGATATCGGGTGCGCCGTCTGTTTCAATGAGAAGAAAGGCTCCCGTGCTGTCCATTCCCTCAAAGGGGAGAAGATCTCTTACCAGTGTGATACACTTTCTGTCCATGAATTCCAAGGCGCAGGGGATGTGCCCCTTCATCAGAATGGTTGTAACGGCCTTCATTGCCGCGGGCAGTTCGGGGAAGAAGGCAACTATTGTCGTGATTGCCGGCGGATGGGGTATCAGTTTCAGTGTCAGTTTAGTGATAACACCGAGGGTTCCCTCGGATCCCACAATCAATCCGAGGAGGTCATAGCCCACGACGCCCTTTCTTGTGGCAACTCCCGTTTTTATTGTTTTGCCCGACGGAAGGACCGCCTCGATTCCCAGTATGTAATCCCTCGTTGTTCCGTATTTTACGCACGATGGTCCCCCCGCGTTGGTTGCCGCATTGCCTCCTACGGAGGATGTGTCCAGACTGGCGGGATCGGGGGGATAGAAGAGCCCCTTTTTACGAACGGCTTCTTTCAAGTCAAGAGTGAGAACTCCCGGTTCAACTATGGCGATCATATTGTCTTCTTCTATGGATATGATGCGATTCATGCGCGCCAGAGAAAGAAGCACCCCTCCATGTATGGGAACCGATCCTCCTGCCAGACCGGTGCCGAGCCCCCGTGGAGTCACGGGGAACCTGTGAAGGTTCGCGAGGCAGAGGAGTCTTTCTATCTGTACCGAAGATGTAGCCTCGATGACAATCTCCGGCGCATGCGAGATTTCACCGGCGTCCTTCCCGTATTCTGCAAGTTTTTCTTCCTTTCGGACGATGCAGTCGAAGCCTGTGGCCTCTTCTATCTTCTGTAATATATCCGTTGTAATGGTTGAGTAATATGGCATTATAGCGTCTTCTGTCTCGTCTCTCTAAAAACCTTCTTAAGAATCTTACTGGATCATCGCATGCTGTAATGCTCAAAGCCGGGGAGCCGGAAACGGGATTCAAAGTAGCGGAGCGCCCAGCTGGCTATGGTGGTCATGAAAAGGTATATGACGCCCACGATGAGAAATATTTCAGTAAACTTGAAGGTCTCCGAGGCAATTGTGTGCCCCTTGCCGGTGAGTTCTATACAGGTTATCATGTATGCCAGCGAGGAATATTTTATCAGATAGATTATCTCATTTCCACATCCCGGAAGGGCTCGGCGGACTGCCTGCGGAAGAACAATAGAGATGATCATTCGTATCTTGGTGAAACCGAGGGCCCGGGCGGCCTGAAGTTGCCCCGTTTTTATTGATAGAAGGCCGCCCCGTATATACTCGGAGTGATAGGCTCCGCTGCAGAGGGAAAAACCGAGAACTGAAGCCGCGTAAGGAGACAGGTAGATCCCCAGGTGGGGAAGGCCGAAATACCAGATGAAGAGCTGCACAACCAGCGGGAACCCTCTGAAGACAGCCACATAGGTGTCTGCAGCCTTTCTGATTATGATATTTCCGAAAACCCTCAGGGCACCCACTGTTATGCCTGCGATCAACCCGAAGATTGCCGAGGGAATAATAAGTTTGATGCTGATGATCATTCCCTGAATGAGCAGAGGCAGGACATCGTCCCTGATGAAAAATATTTCTTCCATATCAGCGGGAGTCTCCGTACAATTCGACAATCTTGGAGCAGAATTCATAGGTCCGCTGATTTTCCGCCTCGCAGAAGATTTTATTCGACGTGCCTATCTCCACGATATGGCCGTCTTCCAGAAAGACGACCTCGTCTGCCATTTCTCTCGCGAATCCTATCTGATGGGTGGACATTATCATCGTCATGCCGTTTGCGCGGAGATCCTTTATGACGGTCAGCACCTCCGATATCAATTCTGGGTCCAGCGCCGATGTCGGCTCATCAAGGAGAAGGACTTCTGGATCCATGGCAAGCGCCCTCGCTATCGAAACCCGCTGCTTCTGGCCTCCTGAAAGCTGTGCCGGATACTTGTTTACATGTTCCCTGAGGCCAACCCTTTCCAGTTCGTAAGTTGCCTTCTTAAGGGCCTCTTTTCTGCTCATCTTCTTCACTCTGATCAGGCCTATCTCAACATTGCGAAGAGCGGTCAGGTGGTCAAAAAGATTGAAGTCCTGGAATATCATCCCCACGTTCTGGCGATAAGCATAGAGGTCCCGTTTCCTTGCCATGACTATCTCTCTTCCCTTGAGCCATACGCGACCTGCGTCGGGAGTTACCAGGAAATTTATACACTGAAGGAAGGTGCTTTTCCCCCCGCCCGATGGTCCGATAAGCACTTTCAGCTCCCCCTCTCGGACGGAAAGGGAGGCATCTTTCAAGACAGCCTTTCCCCCGTATTTTTTTGTCATCTTTTCCACCCGCAGAACGGGCTCCCTCTCTGTCTTCATATCTTTGCCTTATCTGGAATATCCCGGTATTCTCGCTTTTTCTTCAAGGGTTCTGAGACCCCTGGTGCCTAGGTAGGTGAGAACCAAAAAAATTATACCCGCCGTAAAATACAGAGGAAGATGCTCGTATGTCCGCGAGGCCACAAAGTGGGCGCGGGCCATTATTTCCGTTACCCCAAGTGCGTAGGCGACGGCCGAATCCTTAAGTACTATTGAATATTCGTTTGACCAGCCGGGGATCGATAACCTTAACGCCTGAGGCAGGATAATAAAGGCAATTGCCGACCTGTCGCTCATTCCCAGAGCCTTGGCGGCCTTTAGCTGCCCCTCTGGAAGAGAAAGGATTGCTCCGCGAAAGATCTGCGACTGATAGGCTGCACTGATCAGACCGAGAACCATTGCGGAGACTGTAAAGGCCGAGAGATTTATGTTCAAAAAGGGAAAGAGGCCGAAATAGAAGAGAAAGAGGAGAACCAGGAGTGGTATCCCTCGGAAAAACCACACATAGAGGGCTATGATTTTCTTGGTAAATATTCCGCCGTATATCTGACCGACGGCGAGGACGACGCCAAGACAAAGACCGAGTACCATAGCTCCCGCTATCAATCCTATGGTAACAAGGGATCCCTCTATCAGGTAGGGTAGTGCGTCGTATATTGCTTTCAGGCTTTCCGTCATGTTATCAAACAAACAGGAAGGCATCGGGACTTGCGTCCCGATGCCTTCGCTTCCCCTTATTATAAAATATCCCTCATGAAACCGGCATCAGGGTTCGTATGTCGCCTTCAGTTCTTCCCAGTAAGGAGAGGCCATTAATTTCTTCAGGCCTTCGTTCAGCATGTTGAGCAGTTCCGTATCCTCCTTGCGGACGGCATATCCGAATTCCTCATCAGCCATGCCGAAGCCTCCGACTATTTTGACGGGTTCCTTGCGGGACGCGTCTTTGGCTGGAGAATCATCCATCGCTGCTGCGGCTATCCGGCCGTTTACAACGTCCATTACCGCGAGAGGGGCGGAGTCATAGTGAACAAGGCTGAAGTTCTTTCCACCCTTTTTGATCAGGTTTTCTTCCATCCACTTGGCTTCCGTTGTGCCTCTCTGCACGCCGATCTTGTTTCCCTTCGACAGGAGCTGATCCACCGTTTCCTTGGAGTCCTTGGGCGCCACTATCACCTGTTTGATAACCCAGTAGGGGATGGTGAAATTGACCTGTTTACGTCTCTCGTCGGTTATGCTCATGCCGGAGGCAATGAGGTCTATCTTTTTAGCCCTCAGGCTTGGGATAATACCGGCCCAGTCCATCGGTTTATGTGTGACTTTGAACCCCATTTCCTTTGCGATCCAGTCAACCGATTTTACGTCAAAGCCGTCGGGCGAACCCTTTTTGTCCACATAACCGAAGGGAGGAAAATTAGCGTCGATTCCATTGATATAGACCTTTTCCGCCGCAAAAGCACAGGGAACGCTTGTGAAGGTAATCGCGATGAATGTTGCCATCGCTATCCATAGCCAGTGTTTCTTCATAAGTAAAAACTCCTTTCTCCCTATTTTCATTAATGAATATTTTCAAAATACCGTGTCTGACAAACAGGCTGGGGGAGTATAGAAAATATTCTTCCCTGTGTCAAGCATTCGAAATAATTCACGTCAGGTTGCTTACGGGCCACAGGGCAGCCTGAACGGTCGATACATGTCAGCAATATGGCCTGTTTGCTTTTTGAGAGCCAATACTTATTATGAAGTAATTGCACTTGATTGCAATCCGGGTTATTAGTACACACCTGAAGATTGAATAAAATTCGAAACCGGGCAGGACATATGAGTCTTCTTTCCATATTTCTTATTGCCGTTGGACTGGGCATGGATACCTTTGCCGTTTCTATCGGTGTCAGTGTTTCAGCAAGGCGTTTCTCTCTTCGCCGAATGTTTCGGCTGTCATTTCACTTCGGTCTCTTTCAGTTCATCATGCCAATCCTGGGATGGCTGGCAGGAAGGACGGTTTACGATTACATAGCAGTCTATGATCACTGGATAGCTTTTTTCCTTCTGCTATTCATCGGAGGCAGGATGATTTA
>JAFGPZ010000092.1 GCA_016935935.1 Deltaproteobacteria bacterium | reverse complement strand
ACTTGTTTGAGCTCTTTATGAAAGATAAAATCTATATGGATTACGCAAAAAAGGAGCTTGACCCCAAACAGATCGATGACTATGTATATGATGTGCCAAATCCCGACCCTCCTGTAACATAAACTGTTAAATAGACTTTATTCCACTCCAGCTATTTATCCCTATGGTGCCGGTATAATCCTCCCCGATTGATGGCAAAATATGATGGCAAAATATGTTGACAGTATTCTAAAAAGATTATAAGTTGCTGAATTGACCAAGATATTAATTGTTTAGATAGGGCTTTATCTGCCTAGTTTTCCGTGGGGGAGTAATCGAAGTGTTGGTCAGCATTAACAGTGAAAATCCTCAGATGAGGTTGATTAGAAAAGCTGTCAAGGTGCTTGATGAGGGAGGTATAATCGTATACCCGACCGATACTGTGTATGGGATGGGATGTGACCTTTTAAATAAAAGGGGGATCGAAAAGATATACGAGATCAAACAGAGGAGCAAAAAGAAGCCATTCAGCATAGTATGTGCAGATCTCAGCGATATCAGCAACTACGCAGTCGTATCCAACTATGCCTACAAGGTAATGAAGCGGTGCCTGCCGGGACCCTATACATTTCTACTGGAGGCATCCAGGCTCGTTCCAAAGGTATTGGTGCCGAAAAGGAAGATGGTAGGTATCAGGATTCCCGATAACAAGATTTGTGTTGACATTGTAAGAGAATTTGGTCGTCCAATTATCAGTACCAGCGTAACAGCGGAAGATGGCGAAATAATGTTTGATCCCTTTGCAATGGAACAAAAATTCAAGAATCGCATTGATTTGTTTGTTGACGGGGGCATAATTGATTCAGGATTATCGAGCATCGTAAATCTTGTTGATGATGTTCCAGAGGTCATAAGGTCCGGAAGCGGAGATGTGAGTGCCTTTTTGTAAAGGAGGAAGGTGTTGTTGTGTCTAAGAAGATGCTTATAAATACGATAGATGAGGAAGAGAGCAGGATGGCCATTGTGGAAGATGGCCAGTTGAAGGAGTACGACATAAAAATGTTGGTCAAAGAGCCGACAACAGGTAACATATATAAAGGGATAGTGAAGAAGGTGGAACGGGGATTACGAGCAGCCTTTGTTGATTATGGTGGCAAGAAGAATGGCTTTCTTCCTCTTCATGACGTGAGCACGGAATATATTGATGAAAAAAGCGGCAAGCTCTCAGTCGGGCAGGAAATCCTGGTGAAGGTTTTGAGGGAAGAAAAGGGGAATAAGGGGGCTATGCTTACCACATATGTATCACTCCCGGGCCGCTATATCGTTTTGATGCCCAACAAGATCAGTACCGGTATATCTCGCAAGATAGATGACGAGAGTGACCGCAAAAGACTTAAGGAGTTAATGGAGCAGGTTATCAAGGAAGACGGCGTAGGTTTTATTGTTAGAACGGCGGGCATGAACAGGACGAAACAGGAACTGACCCGCGACTATCAGATGCTTTTAAGGTTGTTGAAAGATATAAAAAGAAAAGCTGCCAGACTTCCCGCGCCGGCTCTAATCTACCGCGAGAGTGATTTTGCTGTGAAAGCATTCAGAGATTACTATACCTCGGACATCGAAGAGATACTCGTCGATGATATCAATACATACAGGAAAATGAGGGAATACTGCAGGACTGTTTCTCCGAGGCAAGTCAAGATGGTAAAGCAATACAGAGATGAAACCCCCATATTTGACCAGTATGCAATAGAAGACCAGATCAAGGCGATATATCAGGAACGAGTGAATTTAAAATCGGGGGCCTATCTTGTTATAAATCCAACGGAAGCAATGACTACGATTGATGTTAATTCAGGGCGCGCATCAAACCGGCGTGATGTAGAAGAGACGGCATACAAGACCAACCTGGAAGCGGCAAAGGAAATAGCAAGGCAACTCCGTTTGAGAGACCTGGGAGGGCTCATCGTAATTGATTTTATTGATATGAGGGAGCAGAAGCATATAGCTGAGACAGAAAAGACATTCAAAAACGCCCTCAGCGTTGACAGGGCCAGGATACAACTGGCAAAGATATCGAAGTTTGGCATGCTTGAGCTTTCACGTCAAAAGAAGCAGTCGACAATACAGGAAATCAGCTATGCCCGCTGTCCTCATTGCCGGGGAAGTGGAATGAGGCCATCGATAGAATATATGGCGCTCAATGCCTACCGCAGGATCAAATCGGAAGCGGTCAAGGCGGAAGCTTCTTCTATAAGGATAGTTTTGCCCGACGAGGTTAGTAATTATCTGGTCAATCAAAAGAGGAAGGAACTGAATAATCTTGAAAGTAAGTATGAAGTGTCAATACACATTTCCGGGCAATCAGATATGGTATGGGGTGAGTCTCAATTTGAGATTGTCAAGAAAGAGACCGATATATCGAACGGTATGATAGTGGCAGTAGAACCTTCTCCGTCGGTTGAGGAACAGAGGCCTGAAGAAAAACTGCCCCTAAGAGCAACTGAAAGACAGAGACGGAGGAGACCGCGGCCGTACAGAAAGAAAAGGGCCGATCAAAAGGGGACCGAGGCACAGGACGAACTTCAAGGCGAAGCGTCCTCAGAGACCGGAGAAAAGTGGACTGAGGAACTTCAAAGATCAAAGATAGTTAAAAGCGTTATAGATAAAGTGTACGGCCTCTTCAAGAGTTGAGAGCAGGTCTCAGTTTACTGAACTGCATAAGTATCAGGAAGTGGACCCCAGTTCCATGGATCGTCTTGTTGCCGACTCTACGGCAGTCATGATTGTGGCCCGCAATTTCCCATCTTCCAGCGCCTTGAGACCGGCGATGGTCGTTCCACCCGGAGATGTGACCATATCCTTTAACTGGGCCGGGTGCTTACCGCTTTCCAGGCAGAGTTTTGCCGCCCCCAGCACTGTCTGAGCCGATAGTTTCAGGGATATATCTCTCGCCAATCCCATTTTGACTCCTCCATCTGAAAGGGCCTCAATAATGGAGAAAACATAGGCCGGACCACTTCCGCTGAGGCCAGTCACTGCATCAAGAAGTTCTTCCTTTACGGTGACAGAGATTCCTATGGCATCAAATATCTGCAGCGCAACTCCCATGTCTTCATCCGTTGCGTGGCTTCCCTTAGCAATTGCCGTAGCGCCTTCACCGACAAGGGCTGGAGTGTTGGGCATAACTCTTATTACTCTAATTTCTTCACCCAGCTGATCTTTTATGAATTTAGTCGTAATGCCTGCCGCTATGGAAATGACAAGTGTAGAGGCGGCCAGAGAATTCGCTATACCCGATAACACTTCTCCCATGTTCTGGGGTTTTACGGCCAGGATAACTACATCTGAGCCGTTTACGGCATCTTTGTTACTTTCTGTAGTTGCTATGCCGTATTTATCAGCCAGATAAGTCCGCCGATTCAAGTCCACGTCGGATACATTAATATATTCAGCACCTAAAAGCTTTCTCATGATAATACCGCTCACAAGAACCTCTCCCATATTTCCGCCGCCTATTATTCCCAATTTTTTACCTTGTATCATGTTGACAATCTCCTTGACTGCTATTTGGAAAAACCTGCTAACATCACTTGTGACAATATAACTCTTGACTTTTAAACAAGCAATCATTAATTAAAATTAAAAAAGTGTTTTATTAAGGGGATGTATGTTTGTCATAGGGAATTTAATAGAAGCGGTAGCGAGGATAATCGATATAGGACTCTCCATATATATGTGGCTCATTATTATACGGGCCCTTCTCTCGTGGGTTAATCCGGATCCCTATAACCCTATTGTCATATTTCTCTATCGTGCCACTGAACCGGCCCTTTATTATATAAGAAGATGGATTCCTCTGCGAGGGTTAGGAATAGACATTTCACCCGTTATTGTCATACTGATTATCATTTTTGTGCAGAGCTTCCTTGTAAGAAGCATGCTTCAGATAGCCCTTTATTTTAAATAATATGGCGAGTTTGCCATATTCCCCGGACATCTATGATTTCTATAAAGGAAACAGAGGAAGGTGCGGTCTTTCATGTCAGGGTGTTGCCCCGGGCGTCGAGATGTGAAATCGTGGGGATTCAGGGTGATGCACTGAAGATCAAGATCACGGCGCCCCCCGTTGATGGCAAGGCGAATGATGAGTGTATAAAATTCCTGTCTGACAGGCTGGGGATTAAAAAAGCGAGGATAAGTATTATTGCCGGTCAAGCATCGAAGAACAAGAAGATTGCCATATCGGGAGCGACAGAGAGAGATATGAAAGCTATTTTCTCGGTCATATGAAGAAAACCCCCAATGCCACACTTCTCCGCAATAACAGATACGGGGAAACCGAAAAAAAAAGGGTAGCAAAAGCTGCCGGAACCATCGGGCTGGCAACGCTCCTTAGTAGAGTATTTGGATTTATCAGGGATATGGTTGTTGCCGGCTTATTTGGAGCCGGACTTGCGACAGACGCATTTTTTGTTGCCTTCAGAATCCCCAATCTATTGAGGAGACTCTTCGCTGAGGGATCTCTTACCATAGCCTTTGTTCCAGTATTTACCGAATGCCTTGAGAAGAGAACAAAAAAGGATGCCATAGACCTGGCAAACGCAGCCTTTACACTTCTATCGATCATACTCGTCGCAGTTTCCCTCTTAGGGATAATATTTTCCCCCTATATTGTTAAAATTATAGCCCCCGGCTTTGCCAAGATACCCGATAAATATCAGCTTACCGTATTTCTTACACGTCTCATGTTCCCTTATATATTTTTCATTTCCCTCGTGGCGCTCTGCATGGGAATATTGAACTCTCTGAGACACTTTGCCGCCCCGGCGATTGCACCCGTAGCGCTTAACATTTCCATGATTTTTGCCGCACTTTGGCTTCGTGATTATTTCGATGAACCTGTCGTTGCCCTCGCAATAGGTGTTATGGCGGGCGGGATCATACAGCTTGCAATGCAGTTTCCCTTTCTCCTGCGCGTGGGAGTAAAGCTGAAACCGGATTTTCATTTTAACAATCCAGGGCTCAAGAGAATCGGCATTCTGATGCTGCCTGCAGTCTTTGGCGCGGCAGTCTATCAGATTAACATATTTATAAGTACGCTTCTCGCCTCTCTGCTTCCCGGGGGGAGTGTTTCTTATCTCTATTATGCCGACAGGATAGTGCAGCTTCCGCTGGGAATATTTGCCATTGCCATTGGGACGGCATCACTTCCCAGCTTTTCCGAACATGCGGCACGGGGAGATCTTGAAGAGCTGAAAAAGACCATCTCTTTTTCCCTCAGCCTTATCCTCTTTGTCACCGTTCCGGCTATGGTGGCACTAATCGTCCTCCGCGTGCCTATTATATCCGTCCTTTTTCAAAGGGGAGAATTTAATGCATTGTCAACGGTTCTTACCGCTCAGGCCCTGTTCTTCTACGCGCTTGGTCTGTGGGCCTTTTCCGTGATCCGGGTCATAGTCTCTGCCTTCTATTCACTGCAGGACACGAAGACCCCGGTAAAGGTTGCCGTTATCGCCCTGACGGTTAACATAATCATGGGAATCATTCTCATGTTTCCCCTTAAGCATGGAGGACTTGCACTTGCCACGTCAATTGCCTCGGCAGTCAATGCTGTCATATTATTCTTTTTGCTGAGAAAAAAGCTCGGCCCTTTTCTGGAGAAAGATTTTTATATTTCTTTCCTGAAAGTGGCAGGCGCCTCTCTTGTGATGGGCTTTGTTATTCTCGCGATCGACCATGCCCTCGGATTTTCAACGGAACAACCCTTTTTGGACAGACTGATCATCCTGGCTGTGGCCATCTTTGCAGGCCTTGTAGTATTCACGGTCACGTCTTATGTCATGAAAAGCAGGGAGATGGTTGAGACCGTGAAAATTGTTGGTGAAAAGCTAAAAAGAAGGTAATTCCCAGCAACTGCTGGCTTAAGGAAGATTCTGACGAGGCGCCTGCTATGACTCCTCATGCTAAGGGTTCTGGGGAAGTTTCAGTTTCTGGTTTACATATATGCGGTTCCTGGATTGTATGTTGTTTATTTTTACCAGCTCTTGAACCGATGTCTTGTATCTTTCGGCGATGCCTTCCAGATTGTCTCCCCTTTTTACGATATGTATGGTCTGCGGTGAGTTGATCTTCAATGTCTGCCCAACGCGTATCACGTTTTTCGACTTCAGGTTGTTCAGCCCCATGATGGACCGGACAGTTGTGTGGTTCTTCTTGGCGATCCTTTCGAGACAATCACCTTTTTTTACCTTGTAAAGAATAATCCGTTTTGCTGGATCGAATTTTTCATCAATTGTTTCAACTGGAGTGACCGGTGCGGCAGCTTCTGTATCGGCTTTTACGAGTGACTCCCTCGGTGTAATCTGTGGAGCACTCTCCTCTTTCCCTGCTGTTTGCGGAGTTGGGATAAAATCACAGATAGCGGACGCAAGCGCATCGGCAATTTTCTTTTGATAATCGGCCCGTCGAAGGAGTCTTTCCTCCTCGATATTGGAAATGAAGCCTACTTCAACGAGGACGGAGGGTATATCGGGCAGCTTCAGTACCTTGAAAGGTGCCTCCTGAACGGTGGTAATTTTTGGACGTGCCACACTTGCAAGGTGTGTGAGGGCGGCCGTTCCCAGTACCTTCGACTGATTCATTGTTTCAGTTTGAAGCATATTGAGAGTTATGTGTGTTGACTCGCTGTTGTCTTCTCCATTCGACGTTCCTCCTATGATATCGGCAAGATTTTCACTCTCGGCGAGAAGCCGGGCTGCCTCACTACTTGCCCCCCTGAGTGACAGCGAATAGACTGAAGAACCTTTGACTCTTCTGCTTATGTATGCATCTGCGTGGATGCTAATAAAGAGATCCGCTCCGTATTCCCGGGCCATCCCCATTCTCCGATTGAAGGAGATGTAATAATCGCCCTCTCTTGTGAGAAAAGCGTCGTATCCACTATCTCTGAGCTTTTCTCTCAACTCCTTTGCTATCTTCAGAACGATATCCTTCTCCAGAGTCTTGTTTGGCCCCACGGCCCCCGGGTCCTCTCCGCCATGACCAGGATCGATAACAACAACTTTTTTCCTTGTGTAAATCCGGACATGCTTTCTTTCTTCGCTCTGTTTCTTTTCGATTTCAGGAATTGCCACATCGATGACTATTCTATGGGGTTTGTTCAGAATTTCACCCAGCGTAAAGATTTTGGATTTTGTATTATCCGACAATGTTATTTCTACTCTAACCCGGTTTTTTGGCAGAGGAATCAGGAAGATCGTTCGAACCGCCGAATCGGTAAGCATGTACGAGTGGGGAATCGATTTTGGGAATGCAGCATCTTCTATATCGATAAAAATCTTCAGGTCTTTTTCAGTAGTTTCAAAGGAGGCCTTTTTGCTGGAATCTATAACAACCCTTGTGTGATCGGGCGCTGTCCAGTGCCTTATTCCAAGAATCCGCGTCAGAGTCGAGGCCTCCAAAGGTAGCGTCGTCGCGAAAAGCAGTATACAGATAAGAATTGTTTGAGTCGAAATTTTCATTACCAAAAGGATTCAACCGATTATATGTTTTAACTTCGGTCACTTTACCAGTTTTATCAAATTATTACAACAGCCATTAGAAAAGGGATTGACAATATCACTTCTAAATGACATTAACATACGCAGAATCTGTAAGGAGTTACTTGTTGAAAATAAGAGACATATTTGCTGAAAGCGGCTTTACCTTGTCCTTTGAGGTTTTCCCGCCAAAGCGCGAGGGGAGCATAGAGGAGCTATACGAAGTTATAGAGACACTGAAGGAGTGGGATCCTTCATTCATATCGGTCACCTATGGCGCCGGCGGCAGCACACGGGATAAAACAGTTGAGATAGCCTCGACAATTAAAAACGAGCTTGGCGCGGAGGTCCTGACACATCTTACATGCGTTCAATCTACGCGCGACGATATTGAAGGCATTCTGGATGAGTTGAAGGGAAAAGGCATAGAGAACATACTTGCCCTGCGTGGCGATCCGCCCGAGGGAACAAACCGCTTTATAAGAACGGAAGAAGGATTCGGTTATGCCAGTGAACTGGTGGAGTTTATCGGATCAAGGGGAGACTTCTCCATAGGTGTAGCAGGTTATCCAGAAGGTCACATCGAGGCGCCAAGTCTTGCAGAAGACCTTATTAATCTCAAGATAAAGGTCGATGCAGGCGCCGATTTCATAACCACACAGCTCTTCTTCAATAACGAAGACTTCTACCGATTTCGAGACGATGCAATGGACCTGGGAATAGATATACCGATCATTCCAGGGATATTCCCTATTTTTAATTATAAGCAGGTTGATAAAATGACATCCATGTGCGGCGCCAGAATTCCTCCTCGATTTCATGACAAGCTGCGCAGGGTGAGCGGAAGGAATGAAGATGTGGAAAAGTACGGTATAGAGCACGCCATACTGCAGACTGAAGACTTGCTCGACAATGACGTTTCCGGCCTCCATTTTTACAGTATGAACAGGAGCAGTCACGTTATCAGAATACTCTCGGAACTTTCACTGCCGAAGAGGAGTTTAAACGATTAATGACGCACTTTGCCTTTTCGACAGGTCCGTCTTATATGAAATCACACTGAACTGAAAGGAGTGCGCATCCCCGCTTCTCGCATTAAGAGTTTTCGACAGCCACATTTTGCAGATAAATCCGTTGGTGATT
>JAFGPZ010000091.1 GCA_016935935.1 Deltaproteobacteria bacterium | reverse complement strand
TTACATTTGTCAACGGTATTGAAGAAAAACGGATCGCCGCCTAATTTTTTCATACACAACATTTGACAATAACTCGAATGTGAGACCGGTTATCAAGTTGTGGCCTTCACTTGTTCCAAGAGAGGTAGTCAAAGTGGAAACTCAAATGATGGAGGTATCATAATGAAGAAATCATTTCTTAAAGATCTTGCTTTTGCAAGATCAGGCGACAAAGGAGATGTTTGTAATATTGGTGTCATGGCAAAAAGCAAGAATATTTATGAATATCTTGCAAAAACGCTTACACCTGAAAAAATTAAAGAACATTTTAAAGGAATGGTCAAAGGAGGGGTGGAAATCTATCCCGTACCCAATATTAATAGCTTGGAGGTAGTGTTAAGACAATCTCTCGGGGGTGGTGCTACCTGTACGTTGAGATTTGATCAGACGGGTAAATCAATGTGCGGAGCATTGCTGAGGATGGAACTGGAAGTAGATGAATTCTTATTAAAAGAAGCACAGAGTGTCGATGCTTCCATATTGGAAAAATACGGGAGTTAAGCCATGGAATACAATGCGATTCTCTACATGGTTAATGATGGGATAGCTGAAATTATGATTAACCAGCCGGAGAAGATGAACAGACTGAGCAATCAAGTAATGCAGGAAATTGTGCATGCGGTAAGGCAGTCAAAGGAAAACGATGCAGTGAAGGTAGTAATTATTTCCGGGGCTGGTGATAAAGCTTTTTGCGCAGGTGCTGACTTGAGCAACATGGCACAAAATTCAATTTTAGAGAGCAAGAAGAATCTTTCCTATTATGCAGAACTTTGTCTTGTTTTTCATGATTTAAACAAACCCTCGATTGCAAAGATCAGAGGGTATGCCCTTGCGGGAGGATGTGGTTTGGCGATGCTGCCTACCTTTAGTATCGCATCAGAAGACGCCCGGTTTGGCTTGCCGGAGATTAATGTGGGAATGTGGCCTATGATGGTGATGGCAACTTTATTCCGAACCGTTGGCAAAAAAAAGGGATTGGATCATATCAGTACGGGGAAAATAATCAATGCACACGAAGCCGAGAAAATCGGCATGATAACCAAAGTTCAAACTGCTCAAGAATTGGATGGGTACGTAACCGAACTGGCGGATCAATTGAAAAATAAGAGCGGATCAATTTTCAAACTTGGTCTCGAAGCTTTTCAAAATGCCATGGACATGGAGTATCACAAGGCGATTGTATATCTCCGTGACCAAGCGGCCATTCTGACTAATACTCCCGATTCTATCGAAGGGACAAAAGCATTTGTTGAAAAAAGAAAACCAAAATGGATGACATAATAACAAAGGAGGAAAATATATGAGCAGTAATAATTTATATGTGGTGAAAGCTCCTCTGGCGGGGACGTTCTATGAATCGCCTTCACCTGATGATCCCCCATATGTTGAGAAAGGACAAAAGGTAAAACCCGGAGATGTGGTATGCATTGTAGAATCCATGAAGGTATTTACCGAAATAAGGGCTGAGAGAGGTGGAACAGTAAAAAACATATTAATTGAAGATGAAGACCCTGTTAATAAAGGTCAGATTCTTATTGAAATAGAACTAAGTTAATCTGACGGTGTAGAGAATCGTTCATAAAGATTCAGAGGCTGAGAGAAGTGATAAATGTTTAAAAGTATACTGATAGTCAATAGAGGAGAAATAGCACTCAGAATAATACGCACCTGTGTGGAAATGGGCATAAGGACCGTTGCGGTTTATTCGGATGCTGACCGGGAATCCCTACATGTAACATATGCTGATGAGGCGATGAATATAGGAAAACCTCTGGCGAAAAAAAGCTATCTGGACCGTGAAAAAATAGTTAGTGTTGCGAAAAAAACAGGCGCTGAGGCAATTCATCCGGGTTATGGTTTTCTTGCAGAAGACGAGGTTTTTACCAGAATGTGCGAAGAAAACGATATCAAGTTCATAGGTCCGTCATCCGAAAGTCAAAGAAAAGCCGGGAATAAGATAGAAGCTCGAAAGGCGGCGAAAAGGGCCGGAGTTCCCATTTTACCGGGTAGCGAGGGGGCTGTTTCTCTCGAAGATGCAATCAAAGTGACTGAAGAGATAGGATATCCCGTTATTATAAAGGCTTCCGGGGGAGGTGGTGGAAGGGGCATGAGGGTTGCCCATAACGAAATACAACTGAAAGAGTTTCTCCTTATGGCAAAAGGAGAAGCATCAGCAGCCTTCGGAAACCCCGACCTTTATATCGAAAGATACATTACGGAACCCCGACATATCGAATTTCAGATTATTGCTGATGAATTCGGTAACTATGTTCACCTTGGTGAACGAGAATGCAGTGTTCAAAAGAGATATCAAAAGTTAATCGAGGAATCACCGTCGCCCGTTATGGATGAACAGTTGAGAGAGGAAATGGGGAACGCTGCCATTGAAGTAATGAAGGCGGTCGGTTATTTCAATGCCGGCACCGTCGAGTTTTTGGTTGATAAGAAAAAAAATTTCTATGTCAACGAAATTAATTCTCGTCTTCAAGTTGAACATCCGGTGACGGAAATGGTGACGGGTTTGGATTTGGTTCATCTGCAAATAGTGATTGCATCAGGCGAAAAGTTGAACATTGCCCAGGAGAATATTGGGCTGAATGGATGGTCCATTGAGTGCCGGATAAATGCGGAAGATCCTGAAGAGGATTTCATGCCGTCACCGGGAGTGATAGAGAAATTACGGTTGCCCGGTGGTTTTGGCGTAAGATTGGACACTCATATTTATGAAGGTTACACAGTGCCGCCGTTTTACGATTCACTCCTGGGAAAATTGGTTGTTTGGGGTGGAGAAAGAAACATAGCCATAAGAAGGATGTCGCGGGCTCTCGCCGAGTTCGAGATTGAAGGTCTCCCGGTAACAATTCCGTTTCATGAGAAGGTTTTGCGGGATAAAGATTTCATTAATGATGATATTGATACACACTATTTGGAAAGAGTTTATAAAAAAATGTAATGTTGGAAGATAGATAAGGACACGTAACGACATATTTAACCATGAATGATGCTGACAACAAACCATGCTGGATGAGGAGGGGCAAATGTCGAAAGAGGATACAAAAAAGGAGAAATGGTCGATTGATACGACTAAAGAAATAATCGACGCAAAAAAGAAAAAATCCAAGGATAAAAAAGGGCGGGGAATAACATTCAGACCCTATGTTGAGGATCTGAAAACGCGAGTTTCGATTGTTGAAGCGAAAAGGGAAAAAATATTTCGAATGGGAAGTGAGAAGTTATTGGCTAAACAGCGTGAGCGAGGGAAACTCACGGCGAGAGAAAGAATAGCATTGTTTTTTGATGAAGGGACTTTCGTCGAGCACGGTATATTTGGTGAGAGTCAGGTAAAAGGCATGGGAATGGATGAGTACTATACCCCTACTGATGGAGTAATATGCGGATTCGGAGAAGTAAACGGCAGGAGGGTGTGTGCTTATGCAACTGACTACAGCGTATTGGCGGGCTCCAGCGGAGAGGGTCACCAGATAAAGGTTGCCGAGATTACCAAACTCGCTACGGCAGCCAGGGTACCCATAGTCGGGTTTATTGACTCATCGGGGGCAAGGCTCCACGAAGCAGCTCCATGCCTCAGAGGATATTATGACACGTTCTGGTTACAGAGTAATTATTCAGGCGTCATACCTCAAATTACTATTATATGCGGAGGCTGTGCTGCCGGACAGGCGTATTCTCCGGTCTTGACCGATTTTGTAATCATGACAAAGTCAAAGGGAACGAACATGTGGCTTGGGGGGCCTCGGGCGACGGCTGCACTTACTCGGGAAGATATTACGGAAATCGGAGGAGCCGAGTACCACATGGAATATTCGGGAAGCTGTCATTATGCTGCGGAGGACGATAGAGAAGCGATTGAAGTAACGAAAAAGATCCTGAGTTTCTGCCCTTCATCATGCGAAGAGAAGCCACCCCATATTCCTTCTACGGATAATCCGGTTAGACAGGAAGAAAAACTGCTCGATATACTTCCCGAGGATCCGAGGCGAACATACGATATGCATGAAGTAATCAGATTGATAGTTGACGATGGAGATTTTCTGGAGATTATGGATGGCTATGCGCGGAGTGCGATTGTTGGTTTCTGCCGTTTCGATGGATATCCCTGCGGAATCTACGCGGGGAATCCCGCGTATCTGGCAGGATGTCTTGAACCTGATGCCTGTGACAAGGTAACTCGGTTCATTACATTTTGTGACTGTTTCAACATCCCGATGATTTATTTCGTTGATACACCTGCAATAACGGTTGGAGATGACTGGGAGAGAATGGGTGTTATCCGCCACGCGACGAAGCTCCTCCACACAACAAATTCTGCAACCATACCTCGAGTTTGTATTCTCGTGCGGAAGGCTTACGGTGGTACGTTACCGATATTCTGTGCACGGCCTCATGCGGCTGACTTTGTTTATGTGTGGCCGACCGCCGAGTATGCGCCCATGGGTGCGGACGGAGCTGTTGCTATTATTTACGACAGAAAGATACGAGAATTACCCACATCAGAAGAACGGCTTGAGTTTGCCGAGACCAAGAAGAAAGAGTATTTCGACGAATATGTTGATCCGATCAAAACAGCTGCGAACTTGAGATGGAATTTCTTTGATGACATTATTGACCCGAGAAGGACGAGACAAGTTATTATCAATGCATTGAAAATGGGAAAAACGATAAAGGATCGTGTGGTGCCGAGACCGCTTCGCAAGCAGGGGAACCGTCCTGTGTAAGTAAATCCCGCCGGGATGAAAAAATAAAAATTTTTTATGGCGAAGTATGTCACGATTGATTGCAATAAGACAGTCATATGAACTGTGTTGATGCTGAAGAAAGCATTTCACAATGAATCAGGAGGTCGGGGAGATTTTTAGGAAGGAAGTCTTGTTATGAAAACGAGAGTGACTGAACTTCTTGATGTGGAAGTTCCTATTGTTCTTTCCGGCATGAGCTGGATTGCAGTTCCCGAGATGGTGGCGGCTGTTTCTAATGCCGGAGGGCTGGGAATCTTGGCGACCGGCCCGTTGAGTACTGATCAGACAAGGAATTCCATAAGGAAGATCAGGGAACTGACCGATAAGCCTTTCGGGGCAAATGCAACCCTTCATTTTCCGGGAGCGGCTGAAAATGTCACTGTGCTCATAGAAGAGAAAGTTCCCGTTATTAATTTTTCACTCGGGAAAGGTGATAAGGTAATAAAAGCAGTACATGCGTACGGCGGTAAGGTAATAGCTACTGTTGTAAATCATCGCCACGCGAAACGTGCTCAGGAATACGGAACAGATGCCTTGATTGTAACGGGTCATGAGGCTGCTGGTCATGGCGGGGATATTACAAATCTCGTTTTGATTCCCAGTATTGTTGACGAGATAGATATCCCTGTTATTGCGGCGGGTGGTTTTGCTGATGGGAGAGGGTTGGCGGCAGCATTAGCGCTTGGTGCGGACGGCATAGCTATGGGAACGCAATTCATGACCACTCAAGAAAGTAAACTTCACGATACGTACAAAAAACTTTCATTGGAAAAGAGTGTATATGAGACCATTTATTCTGCACGTATCGATGGTTTACCCTGTCGCGTTATGGATACGTATGCGGCGAGGGGTTCGGATAAAAGAGGACTCGATCTCACGGGGGCCTTTTTCAGCTCGAGGGGCATAGCAAGACAACTGCACCTTCCCTATATGAAGCTGTTCTTCAGTGTCATATCGAAAGGATGGAAAAATACCAAGTGGCTGGCCTACATGGCAAATGCCTTCAATGAGTTTCGACTTGCCACGGAAGATGGGGACACCGATAGGGGAGTTCTTCCTGTGGGTCAAATAACGGGACTGCTTCACGATGTACCATCAGTTTCAGAGCTTATCGAGAGAATTGTAGTGGAGGCCAAAGCGGTACAGAAAGATATGGGGGTAAAAGTGGAAATGAAGGACTCAGTTTAACAATATCTGTTCTCGTTATGGGTATAAATGGATAAGAGGAAGTAACGTCATTCAGGTCAAGAATTCAAGGGGTGATAATGACTTTTGAAAACATAGTATATGAAAAATCGGGCAATGTCGTTACCATTATTTTTAATAGGCCTAAGACATTCAACGCGTATCAGGAAGGGTTGGCCGAAGATTTAAACAAGGCCATGACATATTGCTACGATGAAGATGTTAAGGCTGTCATATTGACCGGTGCCGGCAAGGCATTCTGTTCGGGTGGAGATTTATTGGTTTTTAAGGAATATATTGAATCGGAACCGTCTGAGCCTATCAGGAAGCTGATAAAGCCATTTAACAGATTCATCATGAGCATCCGTCAGATGCCCAAACCGGTGATTGCTGCAGTTAACGGTATCGCCGGAGGGGCCGGGATGTCGATTGTTGCAGCATGCGATTATCGAATTGCCACCGCGGCGGCAACGTTCAAACCCGCTTACTCAAGTGTGGGATTAACGGGTGACGGTGCATGGGAACTGCTGGTTCCTCTTCTCATCGGCTTCGGGAAGGCAACGGAGATTATGCTTTTCGATTGCCTGTTCGATGCCCGGCAGGCTTTAGAGTGGGGGTTTGTGAATCGAATAGTGGATAATGAAAAGCTTAAAGAAGTTTCATTGGACGTTGCCGAAAGACTCGCAAAGGGACCGACAAGAGCTTTTGGTATAATTAAAGAAAATTTTAATCATGCAATGCTTGGACTTTTGAGCAGCCAATTACAACTTGAAGGTGAGGGAATGCTTCGGGCGGCGAAAACGGCAGATTATCAAGAGGGTATCAAAGCATTTCTGGAAAAACGCATACCGGTGTTCGGTGGAACGTGATTGAGTTGAATAATGGAATATTGTGCCTGTCAATTCTGCTTCAACATGATCGGATACTTTGTAAATTTCTTCACAGTCTTTTTTTATCGATGATTTAATATTTAATGAATACTTATATGCGATGGGAAAGACAATTAACCGGCATTATCCCCCTTCTTCTCTTTCAAATACTTTTGAAAAAGAGGTAGAGACCCCTCTGGTTGAATAATGCACGAGGCTGTATGGGTACTGAGTAAGAATGCTTTGACTGGCAATGATGTACTGTCGTTATGCCGGGGTAATATTGTACAACTTCAGGTGAAGTGAAGGGTTGTTGCGCGTTTACTGTCTGGTTGTCTTGCTGAAAGGTTACTGTCAGAAAGAAACAAGGGAAAGGTGACATGACTATGAAAATAATAGAGAAGGCATTGAGAGAGGGACGAAAAGTACTGTCGGAGTATGATTCGAAGAATATACTTTCTTCCTATCAGATACCGACGGTAAGGGAAATATTGGTTGATGACAGGAAGGGTCTCTTTACTGCCGTCAGAGAAATAGGGTATCCGGTGGTTTTGAAGGGGTGTTCATCGGAAATGATGCATAAAACTGAAAAGAATCTGGTTCGAGTTGATATCAGGAGTGATGGGGAAGCGGAAGAAGCATTCGATGAAATCAATAAAATTATGAACTCGATAAATGGAAAAGTACTGGTGCAGCAATTTGTCAAGGGCGAAAGAGAACTGGTGGTAGGCATGAATCGAGATCCGCAGTTCGGATCATGTGTCATGTTCGGTTTAGGGGGGATTTTTACTGAAATCTTGAAAGACGTGTCTTTCAGAGTTGCCCCGTTGGGAGTTTATGATGCCTTTGAAATGATGGCGGAGATAAGAGGAAGCATGATTCTTGAAGAAATTCGTGGGATGGCGGCAGCAGATAAAAATTTGATGGCCGATATCCTCGTTAAAGTGGGAAGATTGGGGCTGGAAAACGAAAATATAAAAGAGATAGATATTAATCCGATAATTATTAAATCGGGAGGCGAACCTGTTGTCGTAGATTGTTTGATAGTTCTAAACTAATCTGTTTCAGTGTCGGAGATACAAAGGGAGGGCTCGCAAGTGTCAAGTAATAATTACATTGCCCAATTTTTTGATCCGAAAAGCGTTGCAATTGTCGGTTCATTCAAAAAGGGTCTGTTTGGTGGTTATATAGTGGTGAAAACTTTATTAGATGCTGGATACCGCGGTAACATTTATCCTATCAACCCATCTTATAATGGGGAAGTTTTGGGTATACGTGTCTATCCGTCTGTTATTTCGGTACAGGACAGTATCGATGTGGCTTTCATAATGATTGGAAGCAAATCTGTTCCTCAAGTTCTTGAGGAATGTGGAAAGTAAAACATACGGGCAGTTGTTGTAGTGGCGGATGGTTTTGCGGAACGGGATGAGGATGGTATACGACTCCAAGAAGAAATTTGTGAAATTGCACGACGTGAAAACATTCGTATTATCGGTCCTAACACTGCTGGTATTTTAAATACATCAAATGGACTCAATCCGTGCCCATATGCAGCAGGTTATTCCAGCGTAAAGACAGGCCCGGTCGCCATATGCTCTCAAACAGGGATGATTAATCCGCAGGCTTTTCCTTATGCCGACACTTGTTGTGGATTCAGCAAAATATGTGATCTCGGCAATAAGTGTGATGTGGATGAGAGTGACATACTCGAATATTTGGGGAATGATCCCGAAACACAAGTCATATCCATGCACCTGGAAAGTATAAAAAATGGGACACGTTTCATGGCCATAGCAAGAAAAGTTACTCCCAGTAAACCGGTTTTAATTCTCAAGGGTGGAAGAACCAAAGAAGGGGCGAATGCCGCAGCTTCCCACACAGGTTCAATGGCTGTCGATGACGAAATTTTTCATGCTGTTTGCAAACAGGCCGGTATTATCAGATTAGAAAAATTTAACGAACTCTTTGAGTTACCAAAAATATTTGGGTATCAACCTTTACCACGCGGCAATCGGCTAGCTGTCGTAAGCTTTAGCGGGGCTACCGGAATTCTAAGCCTCGATGAAGGAGTAAAATACGGATTATCCGTTGCTCCTTTTACTTCAGAAACCGAAAAAATATTAAAGGATATATTTTTTATTCTTGGTAGAAATCCGGTTGATGTTGGTCCATTGCCGGCATATTTGAGTAGTGGCGATTTTATGTCCAACTATGGTGAGATTATTAACGCTGTTATTACCGATAACCAAGTCGATTCTCTCTTTAACTGATCTTTGACAGTCGAAAAATTAATATTCTGTAATATCAAAGGACTACGAGTGCCCAAAATAGTCTTGGCACTACCTTTTGA
>JAFGPZ010000013.1 GCA_016935935.1 Deltaproteobacteria bacterium | reverse complement strand
TTCGGGGGAGCCTCAATTGACGGACAGAAGAGTCCTTGCTTTGTTTTGACCTTCAGTGAGCAAAATGATACCCGGCTTACTATGGCATCTGACTGCATGGATTTATGCCGTCGAAACATTGAAGGCATAGTCTGTTTTTGGGTAAAAGCATAGCGGCTACAAAACTATCAACTGTATTAAATTTAACGGAGTCAGCTCCGACTTTAGAGGAAACCCATGATTCAAATTCCTTCAGTCGGTCAATCGATGTGACGTCGCCCTCCGCTAGATACTGGCGGGCCAGTAATTCTTCGTGAGAACGAGTCGATATGCCAAAGTTACAGGGATACATGAGAGGCGGGCAGGCGATACGCACATGCACCTCTCTGGCGCCCGCCTTCTTCAATTCGTTGACCTTGTGCATAATTTGTGTTCCCCGGACGATGGAGTCATCGCAGAGAACAATGCTTTTACCCTTCACAGCATAGGGCAAAAGTGAAAGTTTGCGCTTTGCCATTTTTTCCCGTGCTATCTGTGTTGACTGCATGTAGCTTCGATCGGCGTATCGATGGTAGAGAAAAACCTCTTCGTAATTGATTCCGGAGTATTTGTGGTACCCCAGAGCATGCCCTATTCCTGAGAGTGGGACAGGGGCGACAACGTCAGCCTTCAGGTTTCCTTCGTCCATATCCCTCTTTGCAAGATTCGCCCCCAGATTGTTGCGTGCCTCCTGCACATATACTCCATCTATAATGGAGTCTATGCTTGCAGTGTACGCCCATTCAAAGGAACAGTGAGCAGTTCGGGGGGAATCCAGTTGAGCAACGGTTTTGAATCCCTTTTCATTGATGAGGACAATCTCCCCTGCCCTGACATCACGAGTTACCTCCATATCGAGATTTTGAATGGCGCGGGATTCTGAACTTACGACGCAGCGCTCTGAGTCCATGCCAAGAATAAGCGGTCTGAACCCATATATATCGCGGGATGCGTAAATCCCCTCTCTAGTCAGAACAACAAGCGAGTATGCTCCCTGTATCTTATCCTTCAGCGCCGAGATTCCTGTGACGATATCGCTCTCTTCTATGATAATCTTGGAAATAATTTCGATGTCATAGCTCTTATAAAATGACTTTCCCCGATTCATCATTTCCTTCATCAGTTCGTCGGAGTTTATGACATTCCCGCTGAAGGCTATGGAAACCTCTCCATCCTTGGTCTGCCACTTCATGGGCTGCCGTTCCCACAGACTCACATGTCCAATACCCCACTTTCCCTTAAGGTTTATTAATTCTCTATCAGTGAATGAATCTATTATCTTACCGTGATGTGTTACATGGTTTATCTCCCGGTTGAATGCTGAATCGTCATTTTCTTCATTCAGGATCTCGAGGAAATCAATCTGAGTTTCCCTCTCGCTGCTATCATCGAAGGTCGAAATTCCGCAATATTCCTGCCCCCTGTGCTGCAGAAAATCGATGCCTCGATAAATATCAAGAACACAGTCACTGGTGGAATATATTCCAAATATTCCGCACTTATCCTTTAATAGCCGCATAATAACTACTTCTCCCTGAATGTTATATCGGCGTGGTAACTCTGAAGGGATTTTACCGATCCGCGACCCTGATGGACGGCTGTGATTCCCTTCACGACTGCATCGGCGGCAGCAGGTGTTGTAATGTAAGGCACTCCATATTTGATAGCCGTCTTTCGTATATATGAATCGTCATGCTTGCTCATTCTTCCACTTGGTGTATTTATGATCAAATCGATTTCCCTGTTCATGATTGCATCAACAATGTTGGGACGACCTTCATGCAACTTGAGAATTACTTCGGATTTGATACCACGCTGGGTAAGAAATTGATGAGTACCCCTGGTGGCCAATATGTGAAATCCAAGTTTTTCAAAATCTTCAGCTACGCTCAGTATAAGCCTTTTGTCCTCTTCAAAAACCGTTATGAGTACATTCCCCTCGTAGGGGAGCACCTGTTTCACTGCTTCTTGAGACTTATAAAAAGCAAGACCAAAGGAATCGGCAAGGCCCAGTACCTCGCCGGTTGAGCGCATCTCAGGTCCGAGGAGCGGATCTACTTCGGGGAACATGTTGAAGGGGAAGACAGCCTCTTTGACGCCATAGTGAGGGATAATATGTGATTTCAGGTCAAGTTCACTTAGTTTCTTCCCTAACATCAATTGTGTGGCGATGCGCGCCATCGAAATCGCGCAGACCTTCGAGACGAGCGGAACAGTCCTTGAGGCGCGGGGGTTTGCCTCCAGTATATATACGACATCATCCATGATTGCATACTGTATATTCATGAGACCAACAACCTGTAATTCCTTGGCGATCTTTCGATTGTAGTTATATATGGTTTCCAGGTGTTTCTCCGAAATATTAACAGGGGGAATGACACAGGCCGAATCGCCAGAATGGATTCCTGCCAGTTCTATATGTTCCATTATGGTCGGTATGAATGCATCGTAACCGTCGGCGATGGCATCCGCCTCCGCCTCGATGGCATTTACCAGAAACTTGTCTATGAGAATTGGTCTTTCTGGTGTTACATCCACGGCCGCGGAAACATAATGGTTGAGCATCTCCTCGTCGTAGACTACCTCCATTCCCCTGCCTCCGAGAACGTAGGAAGGTCTTACCATCAGGGGATAGCCGATTCTATCAGCGACTTTGAGTGCTTCCTCAAGGTTACTTGCCATTCCCGATTCCGGCTCAGGAATTTGAAGTTTTTCCATTACCTTTCGAAAACGGTCGCGATCTTCAGCAAGATCTATCATTTCAGGCGACGTTCCTATAATCTTCACACCCGCTTCTGCCAGTTCTTTGGCAATATTGAGAGGCGTCTGTCCGCCGAACTGAACAATAACACCTTCAGGCTTCTCTTTCTCATAAATGGCGAGAACATCTTCCACCGTCAGTGGTTCGAAGTATAGCTTATCCGATGTGTCGTAGTCCGTAGATACTGTTTCGGGGTTGCAGTTTATCATTATCGATTCGATGCCCTCGTCTCTCAGCGTGAATGCCGCCTGGACACAGCAGTAATCGAATTCAATACCCTGCCCTATGCGATTGGGGCCTCCTCCGAGGACTATTACCTTTCGTTTGTCGGATGTAGGGACTGTGTCTGGAGTGTTATAGGTGGAATAGTAATAGGCCTTATTCTCAACGCCGCTTACTGGCACAGGCTCCCATCCCTGCACAACGCCCACTTTTTTCCGGCGCCTTCGTATCTCTCCTTCGGAAATATTGAGCAATTGGGAGAGATAGCGGTCCGAAAAACCATCCCTTTTCGCTCTTCCAAGAAGATCATCAGGGAGGTTTCTGCCCTTGAAGGTCAATACTTCCTCTTCCAGTTCGACTAGTTCCTTCATCTGTTCAATGAACCAGGCTTTGATGTTGGTCTTCTCATGGAGCTCACCCACTGTCGCGCCTTTCCTGAGCGCTTCGTACATGATGAAATGCGTTTCGCTCGTCGGCACGGACAGTAGGGACATCAGTTCCTCGAGAGATTTTTCGTAAAAATTATTGGCAAATCCAAGGCCGAAGCGTTTAATTTCGAGGGATCTTATAGCCTTTTGCAAAGCCTCCTTGTAGGTCTTGCCAATGCTCATCACTTCTCCAACCGCGCGCATCTGTGTGCCGAGGATATCTTGCGCGCCCTCAAATTTCTCAAATGCCCAACGCGCGAATTTAACGACTACATAATCTCCTGAAGGCTCGTATTTATCAAGTGTTCCCTCCTTCCAGTACGGGATCTCGTCAAGTGTCAGGCCAGCCGCAAGCACCGACGAGATAAAGGCTATGGGGAAGCCCGTCGCTTTTGATGCAAGGGCGGAGGAGCGTGAGGTGCGGGGGTTGATTTCGATGACAACTATGCGGTCTGTTTCGGGATCATGGGCGAACTGCACATTGGTGCCGCCGATTACCTGGATTGCCTCTACAATGTCGTAGGCATACCTTTGAAGTCGCTTCTGGAGTTCTGGTGAAATGGTCAGCATGGGGGCTGTGCAGAAAGAGTCTCCCGTGTGAATTCCCATGGGATCAACATTTTCTATGAAACAGACGGTTATCATCTGATTCCTAGCATCGCGGACTACCTCGAGTTCCAGCTCCTCCCAACCGAGAACAGATTCCTCTATGAGTATCTGCCCGATAAGACTTGCCGCTATTCCCCGGCTGGAAATAATGCTTAATTCCTCCTTGTTATAAACAAGTCCGCCTCCCGTTCCTCCCAGTGTATAAGCCGGCCTCACAACAACGGGATAGCCGAGTTCTTCTGCTATTGTTTCAGCTTCTTCAACAGTATAGGCTGGGCTGCTCTTAGGAACATCTATGCCGAGTCGGTTCATTGTTTCCTTGAAAGCTATCCGATCTTCGCCCCTTTCTATGGCGTCGATATTGACGCCGATGATTTTGACGCCGTATTTATCCAGGACGCCCGCTCTGGCAAGCTCCGACGTAAGATTCAGTCCAGATTGACCTCCAAGATTCGGGAGTATGGCATCGGGACGCTCCTTTACGACGATCTCCTCCAAGGTTTTGAAGTTCAGAGGTTCAACGTATGTGACATCGGCCATATTGGGATCAGTCATTATTGTTGCCGGGTTGGAATTTACAAGAACAATTTCATATCCGAGCGATTTCAAAGCCTTGCATGCCTGAGTCCCAGAATAATCAAACTCGCATGCCTGACCTATGATTATAGGGCCTGACCCTATGATCATAACCTTCTTGATATCCGTGCGTTTTGGCATATATTGCTACCTCTTGATGTTTATGGCTGTCAATGTCTTCCGCTACAAAGACTGGATTCCAATCGAGTCGCCAACTTATCAGAACAGAAACTGTTAAAAGCTTACTTGCCCTTCGAGTGTCGAAATTAACTCAACAAGATGGTTGTTAGGTGAAAGGGGCTGAAAACCAGCGCCCCTTTATAGATAATATTCTTATTATTTTCAAGTTTAATTTGCGGTCTATCGTTATCCTGTCTTCCTGTCCCATAAACTTGAATTTATTGAGAAAAACAGTTGAACACACTTTATCACCGGATTAGGGGTATGCAACCTTTACGGTTGTGTAGATGCCGCCTCTGACATTGAAATTGCCGGTAATCTCGACTCGTTTCGGCTCGATTTTCTTGACAAAATCGCCAAGTATTTTGTTTATCACTGCCTCGTGAAAAACACCTTTGTCGCGAAATGAATTAAGATATATTTTCAGGGATTTCAACTCTACTAAATATTCACCCGGTACGTAATCGATTACTACCTCAGCAAAATCTGGCTGTGACGTTATGGGACAGAGACAGGTAAATTCAGGAAACCTGATGTATACCTGGTAATCTCGATCTTTGTCTTTGTTCTTTATCCTTTTCATAAAACCTCACTAATGCATAACAGAATGGCGTGTCGAGGATGGCTATGCCAATCTTGACAATATATTGCCCAAGAATCATTCCTGTGACCGTCTTCGCCGAATATACCCCCGCGAATGCGATGCCTATGAAGAGTACAGAATCAATCAACTGCGATGTAATCGTGGACAGATTGTTTCTTATCCATAGGTGTCTTCCTGCAGTTCTTTTCTTCCACCAGTGAAAGGCCCAGACGTCGTAATTCTGAGAAACAAGATATGCGATCATAGACGCAAGAACGATTCTCGGTGTCGCACCCAGTATGACATTGTAAGAATCCTGATGTTCCCAGAAGGATGCCGTTGGAAGTATCTTGCCGACAAAGAGCATAAGCGCCATAAAAAGCGACATGCAGAACCCCGCAATGACGAGGCTGTGCGCGCTTTTCTTCCCCTCAACTTCTGATACGACATCGGTAAAGAGGAAGGTCAGCGGGTAAAGTACGACTGCTGCCGGAAGTATCAGCCCCCCTATATCCATTATTTTGGAAGCCATAATATTGGACAAAAGGAGTGACGTAACAAATAAATATTTTAGAAAGTGAATATTTGATACAATCATCTCGAATTCTTATTGAAAGATATTCATAAATAGGGTTTAAATAACTATCACCAGGCGGGAAAAGGTGTCAATCACTTTTTTTGTAATCTTCTTTCTTGACACGATGCCAGGGGTTTGTTAATCGCTAATATCTTTTAAGGCAGACAAACAATAAGGCCGCATGGACTCGGTATACAAAGCAGAGAGGGAAAATTTTATCTACCAGGCCAACAGAAAACTGGAAGATGGTCTTTTCGATGAAGTCATTGCCATGGCAGACGAAAGGCTTTCACACTACCCTGGCGATACGGACGCGCACATTTTTATAGCCACCGTGCTGGTGCGGACAGACAAACTAACCGAGGCCAGGGAAATCTTGAGCAAACTGGATATGATGATTCGGGAATGGTCTCGGGTATACGAACTTCTTGGTTTTGTTTGCAGGAAGCAAGATGCTAATGATGCAGCAATAAAAGCATATAAGAAATATATTGCCCTCAATTCCGATTTATCTATAAGGGGACATTTGACGAAGACGAATGAATCTGACAGGGATGAAGCGCCAGAAGATCTAAGGCTGACGGAAGTTTCAGACTACAGTTGGAAACCAGACCTGGGTCAGGTTCCTGGAGATAGAGAAGAAAAAATCGAGATGCTTCATGTGAAAAGCGAGAGACCGGAGAAACTGAAAACCCCAATGGGAAAGATCGCCGAGGGGAAGTGTGAAATCGCGAGTCCTCTCCCTCGCTTTGATACCGTAACGCTGGCCGAGCTTTACTTCCAACAGGGACATCAAGAGATTGCCAAAGATATGTTGAATAGAATCCTTTTGAAAGATCCGGGAAATGAGGAAGCCTTGGATAAACTTAAAAAGATGGAGGCCGTGAATAGTAAAAAGTGGACTCCAGCCATAGATGAATTAAACATCTGGCTGAAAAAACTGCGAAGGTCCAATCCGGTGTAAATAGGTAAGGTGACGGAAAAAGTGGAAAGAATCAAAAATATACAGTCAAAAATAGCTTCCTTTGGCGTAGAGGGCATCCTCTTTTTTGACCTTACAAACATAAGGTATCTCACTGGGTTTACTGGAAGCGCGGGTATCCTTTTTATTGGGATAGACAGGGCTATCCTGACAGTCGATGGCCGTTACACAACACAGGCGGGAAGTGAAACCAGAGGCTGTGAGATTGTAGAATCCAGCGACAATGTAACGGTAATTTCAGGAATTATTTCCGATTTACGGCTAAAGTCTGTTGGCTTTGATGCATCGGCAATAAGCTTTGAAGACTACTTAAAGCTTAGAGAAAAGGTGGGATCCACAAAATTAAAACCCCTGTCGAAGGATCTGAATTCTCTCAGGGTTATAAAGAGCAAGGGGGAGTTAGATCTACTCAGGAAGGCAATCTCAATATCGGCGGATTCCCTTCAAAAAACTTTAGAAGAGATAGTGCCGGGTAGTATGGAAAGGGACATTGCGCTCGAGCTTGAATTCCAGATGATAAAAGCAGGTGGAGAGAAGCGATCTTTCGACACAATAGTGGCCTCAGGAACCAACTCAGCCTTGCCGCATGCACGACCTCGATCCCGAAAAATCGAGGTGGGAGATTTTGTAATAATTGATTACGGTGTAGTTTATGAGGGATATCATTCAGATGAAACCTGTACATTCGCGGTGGAAACTGTTACGGAAGAACAGAAGAAAATCTACAATATTGTCAAGGATGCCCATGACAGAGCACTGGATGCAGTGAAGGCAGGCATTTCCTGCAGATATGTCGACGAAGTGGCCAGAGGAGCTATAGAGGAAGCGGGCTATGGACAATATTTTTGCCATGGGACAGGACACGGTGTTGGGCTCGATGTACATGAAGCGCCTAAACTTTCAAGGGAAAGCACCGATTACCTGGAAGAGGGAATGGTGATTACGGTGGAGCCGGGCATATACTTACCCGATGCATATGGGGTCCGTATAGAGGACATGGCGTTCGTACAGAAAGATGGATGCGAAATTCTTACCGTGACATCCAAGGACCTGAATATATTATAATATTTGTCATATCAAATTTATTTCTCCAGAATAGAGGAGGTTATCTACATATGTCTGTCTATCCGGATGATTTACTTTATAGCAGAGAACATACGTGGGCAAGAATCGATGGCAACATAGCGACCGTCGGAATCACAGATTACGGGCAGGAAAAGTTGGGAGAGATTCTCACAATCAAGCTTCCTAACGCTGATTCATCGGTTGAGCAGGATGAACCCTTTGCAGTTATTGAGTCTTCAAAAACAGTTGACGAATTAATCTCTCCCGTAACCGGCGAAATTATAAACATAAATGAAGATCTTGTCGACGATGTGGGAATAATAAACAGTGATCCCTACGACACCGGCTGGATGATTACAGTTGATGTAAGGGATCTCAGTATTCTGGACGATCTTCTTGACGCCTCGGAATACGAAGATTACGTAGAAGAGGAAGAAGAGGTAAAATAGCATTCAGTGGAAAAGTGGAGAGTTCTTCCCTTCAACCGTTTCAATGCCTTTGAAAATATGGCAATAGATGAAGCCATATTCAAAGAAAGTCAAAAAATGGATATGCCTCCCACTCTTCGCTTTTACAGTTGGGAACGGGATACGGTCTCGATGGGATATTTTCAGGATGTTCACAGGGAAGTAAATCTTGATTATTGCCGCGAAAATTGTATCGATGTAGTAAGACGACCGACGGGCGGAAAGGCTGTTCTCCACGAGAATGACCTCACCTATTCCGTTGTGGCGAGAGAAAACAACCCACACTTTTCTTCAGATATAATGGAAACATACAGGACCATCAGTGAATGCCTTATCGGAGGTCTCAGCCGAATTGGCATAGAAGCATACATGATGAAATCCGGCAGACGTTACGAGAAGGGTGTAATGGATGCCTGCTGTTTTTCTGTACCGTCGCAATATGAATTGCTGGTGAAGGAACGTAAGATATGCGGGAGCGCCCAGGTGAGGGCAAAAGGTGCCTTTCTCCAGCATGGCTCAATCCTCATAGACACAGACCCTGAACATACCTGTTCAGCAATAATCATTGGAGGAAGCAATGCCGAAGAGAGTATGGAAAAGTTCAAGGCATCTGTCACATCCATTCGTGAAAATATTGGAGATGGATTTGGATTTACTGTTTCAGAATTATGCGAGGCCATTTCGGAAACCTTCGAAAAGCGCCTTCATGTTCAGTTGGTGTCAGGTGAAGTAACAAGAGAAGAAGAATCGCTGAAAGC
>JAFGPZ010000012.1 GCA_016935935.1 Deltaproteobacteria bacterium | reverse complement strand
CTTGGCTGCTTCAGCAGTTCTGGCATTCGAAAGAGTTGCCGCCTGCATGCCGAAGAGACCTGCCAGCAGGGATCCGACAGCTCCTGATAGAAATGCCACTGATGACATACTGTTCTCAAGGGCAAAGAAGAGGACTACAAAGACCACAACGATAAAAATCGCAATAATCCTGTATTCCCTTTTTAGAAACACCATGGCTCCTGCATGAATCCGCTCCATAATTTCTACCATAGTGTCGTTACCTGGCGAGAAAGTCATCACGTACTTATAGATAACAAATGCCAGTACCAGTCCCATAACCGCCCATAACCACGCATAGCTTACTAAGAATTCCATAGCTTCAGCCTATACCTCCTGATTCAAATTTTTTGTGTTCTTAATATTAAACTCGTTCATCGCCCTTTGAGGATCAGACGAAACAACCCTGGTCACCGCATCGCAGGCAACGGTGATTATTGCAGGGATTTCTCTCATCTCTTCCTCAGAGAAGCGTTTTAACACATAACTTTCAATGTCATATCGTGAATTTGGTCTGCCTATTCCCAGTCTAACTCTGACGAAGTCAGGACTGCCGAGATGGTCTATGATGGATCTAATGCCCTTATGTCCCCCGTCACCACCCCCCAGTTTAACTCGAACATCTCCCAGAGGGAAATCCAAATCATCGTGAATGACTATTATATCTCCAGCGTCGAGCTTGAAAAAACTTACAAGCTTCCCGGCAGCTATTCCAGCGAGGTTCATAAAAGTTTGTGGTTTGGCCAGAATGACCGACACACCGGAAACTGTTCCCCTGCCAAATTGTGAGTCGAACTTTACGCTACCCATTGCGATTGACTCTTGCCTGGCAAGGTCATCGAGGACAAGGAATCCCATATTGTGTCTCGTAAATAAATAGCTATTGCCGGGATTCCCAAGTCCTATAATAAGCTTCAATTGATCTCCTGTTGGGAGTCGCCTTTAGTCTGCCGCTTCCTCTCCCTCAGACTCGTCGGCTTCGACTTCCGACTCAGCTTTATCTGCTTCACCCTCTCCCTCTTCAGGCAGATCGCTTATCCGCTCCATTGCGACATTGACAATGGTAGCATCTTCAGTGTCCAGTATTTCTATTCCTTCTGCAAAGTTAAGGTCACCGACCTTGACGGAATCGCCTATGCCAAGATGACTGATGTCAATCTCAATTGATTCGGGAAGAATAGAGGGAAGTCCGGAAATCTTAACATCTCTCTTAAGTTGCTGGAGCTCTCCCCCTTCATCGATACCAATGGGGTTACCCTGAAGGATAACAGGCAGATCAATAGTCAATACACGGTCCAGGCCAATTTCGTAAAAGTCAGCGTGGATGAGTTTTCTTTTGAGCGAATCAATCTGAAGATCCTTGATAATGGATAATTTTTCGACTGATTTTCCCTTGTCCGGTTTTATTCCAAGCTTGACGAAGAGACTTCCTCCACCCCCCTGTTCCAGTAACTTGATAAGTTCCGAGGAATTGACTTGAATCATTGTCGACTCTGTGTCGTAACCATAAAAAATAGCAGGGACAAATCCCGCTGCTCTTAATTTCCGGGCTGCTCCCTTCCCGGATTCGTGACGTATGCTGGCATTTAGTGCTGCTGCTTTCATTTGTAACTCCTATATAAAAAGTGAACTTACGGATTCATTGTAATAAATTCTTTTCATCGCTTCGCTGAGAAGCCCCGCAACGGAGAGAACCTTTATCTTTTTGCAGGACCTGGCCCGTTCATGCAACGGAATGGTGTCAGTTACGACAACCTCCTTGATCGGCGATGCCTCTATCCTGTCCATAGCGGGTCCCGACAATACAGCGTGAGTGCAACAGGTTGATACATCAATGGCGCCCTGTTCCTTCAAGGCCACGGCAGCCTGAGTAACCGTCCCTGCTGTATCGATCATGTCGTCCAGGATAACTGCCCATCGATCTTTTACATTACCGATAATGTTCATGACTTCCGATTCATTTGGTGCATCTCTTCTCTTATCTACAATAGCGAGGGATGCCCCCAGTCTTTTTGCAAACGCCCTTGCCCGTACAACTCCTCCCGTATCGGGTGAAACCACCACGAGGTTTTCTGTGTGATTTTTTTTTAAATAATCTATCAGTATAGGAGTTGCAAAGAGGTTATCCACCGGGATATTGAAGAATCCCTGTATTTGTCCTGCGTGGAGGTCTATCGATATTACGCGATTTGCTCCTGCAGCAGTGAGGAGATCTGCTACCAGTTTCGCCGTAATAGGTGCTCTTGGTACCACCTTTCTATCCTGCCGTGCGTAGCCGTAATATGGTATGACGGCCGTTATTCTGTCGGCAGATGCCCTCTTCATTCCGTCTATCATGATCAGGAGCTCCATCAAACTTACGTTGACTGGCTGGCAGGTAGACTGGATGATAAAAACATCGGTACCTCTTACATTTTCATCGATTTCAACCCTTGTCTCTCCGTCGCTGAATTGAGTAACTTGTGCGTCATTTATGGGAATTCCCAATTTCGAGCATATCTTTTCTGCAAGAGCAGGATTGGAATTTCCTGAAAATACCCTTATTCTGTCAAGCATTATGATTATCCCTCTTTGCAAAATGGCTGGGGCGGGAGGATTCGAACCTCCGAATGCAGGAACCAAAGTCCTGTGTCTTACCGCTTGACGACGCCCCAGTTCTTCTGAATCAACAACTATATAGAATGAGCTGTGTAAACAGATCCTATATCTGACTTTCTCAATTCGTGCGCCGCTTCTTCAGCGTCTTTTTCACTGTTAAAGATGCCGAAAACGGTAGGGCCACTCCCTGACATCAGAGAACCAAGCGCCCCATGGGCAATCAACAGTTCCTTGATGCGGGACAATACAGGGTAGATCTTGAGAGAGACGCTCTCTAAATCATTAGACAGAGCTCCCGCAACCTGACCTGCCGATTCAAACCGATGGATACTATACTTTATACGTTCTTTTGTCAATTCTAAATTTAGGCTTTCGTATATATCCTTAGTCGAAACGGCAAAGCCGGGATTTATGAGTACAAACCAGAGGGGCGGAACATTCAAAGCTTCCTGAAGACGATCACCTATACCGGAAGCCCATGCAGTTTTGGAAAAGACAAAGAATGGAACATCTGCTCCTATACGAGCGCCGATCTTCATCAGTTTCCCGGGGCTGTAGTTAAGGTTCATTGCCTGGTTCAATGTAACGAGAGCCGTTGCGGCATTTGAACTTCCCCCTCCCAGTCCGGCTGCTACAGGGATGTTCTTTTTGATTGTGATACGCACACCTTTGAAAGACGGTACCTGAGAGAACAGGGCTTCCACCGCTTTATAAACGATGTTCTCCCTGCCTTCGGGAAGTGTGCTCCCTGGACATCGAATGTCGATGCCACCATCGGTAATATTGAACTCCATCTCATCATGGAGACTTATCCTCTGCATCAGGCTGAGGATATCGTGATAGCCGTCTTCCCGCTTTTTAAGCACCCGCAGGATGAGATTTACCTTTGCATGCGACTTTCTTGTAATCACGACTTTGCCGATTCCTTTACGTACCTCATTCTCAGTTCGTAAAGGATGCCGTCCAGAAGCTTTTCCTCGTCATCATCCAGGTTGCCAGACGTCTTTTTTTTCAACATATCCAGTATATCAATGGTCTGTTTTACCGCAGGCAGGTTACGCTTCCTTTCCTTTGAAACAGGATCGGCAATATCGCCGAACTGAAACATGGCCGAGGTATGGAGAGATAAAATAAAACCGGGGAAATTAATTTCCGGCAAGAAATACTCTTTACTCTCATCAGTCTCTGCCTTTTTCTCCTCCTCTTCTTTTATTTTTTCTTGCTTTTCCTGCTCTTCAACTTTGTCTTCTCGGGCCTCTCCCCCCTCATCAAAGAGCCTTCTATCCTTGATTACAAATCCTTTTTCATCACCGTCGTCAGACATATTATCCCCCTGATGATAGAAATTATGTAAATCTACTGCCCCCTTTAGGGGGGCTGGCTATGTTAAAAGTTTGACTAACACAATTATCATGAACTGTCCAAGATTCAGATAAGTTAAAACCGCCTTATTGCCTTCAGCTGGGTAATCCTCTTAAACTTAATTTCCGCTCAGAAGGTGCAGAATACCTTCATTAAACAGATTTATTCTATGCTCCCTTCTGCCCGGTTATTTTTGGTAAAAACAACCTCACCCTTTTTATCTATGTCAGCCAAGATATGATCATCCTCTGTGAAGGTTCCTTCGAGCATCTTTGTCGCCAGGCTGTTTTCTATTATTTTCTGAAGTGTTCTCTTCAGAGGCCTGGCTCCATATATTGGACTGTAACCCGCCGCGGACAGGTAGCTCTTTGCCGCATCGGTCAATTCGAGATGGATCTTTCTGTCCTGAAGTCTTTTCTGAATTCGGCCTATCTGAATATCAATGATCTGTTCTATGTCTTTTATGGTGAGGGCGCGGAAATTGATTATATCGTCGATCCTGTTGAGAAATTCAGGCTTGAAGGTAGTCCGAAGAGATTCAGATGTCCTTTGCTGTCTTTCTTCCTCGGTCAGCGAAAAGTCCTGTATCCACTGTCCGCCGATGTTCGATGTCATGATTACAATGGTGTTTTTACAATCCACGGTTCGGCCGTGGCCGTCAGTCAATCTTCCGTCATCCAGTATCTGCAGCATGATATTGAACACATCCTGATGGGCTTTTTCTATTTCGTCGAAGAGCAATACCGAGTAGGGTCTCCTTCGAACGGACTCCGTCAGGTATCCACCCTCTTCGTATCCCACATATCCAGGAGGGGCTCCTATCAATCTGGAAACGGAATGCTTCTCCATGAATTCCGACATATCGATTCTTATCATGGCCTGCTCATCATCAAACATGAATTCGGCCAGCGCCTTTGATAGCTCTGTCTTTCCCACTCCTGTGGGCCCCATGAATATGAATGAACCTATGGGACGGTTAGGGTCTTGCAGACCTGATCGCGCCCGTCTCAAGGCGTTTGACACAGCATTTATCGCTTCTTCCTGCCCGATGACTCGCTGTCTGAGCCTGTCCTCCATATGAAGCAGTTTTTCTATATCACTCTCCATCATCCTGGCGACAGGAATGCCAGTCCACTTCGCAACTACTTTCGCTATGTCCTCATCGTCAACTTCTTCCTTCAGCATCTTTTTGTCTGCCTGTGACTGGTCGAGGGCAGCCGCTTTTCCCTCCAGATCTCTTTCCAGTTCTACCAGTGTTCCATAGCGAATTTCTGCCGCTCTGGCCAGGTCGCCGATCCTCTGGGCGTTCTGTTCCTCTGTCTTGAATTCTTCCATCCTTTCCTTAATGGTCTGTATCTCCTTGATGGCTTCCCTCTCACTGGACCAGTGAAG
>JAFGPZ010000090.1 GCA_016935935.1 Deltaproteobacteria bacterium | reverse complement strand
TTTTGGGACCGATGCGACCTCGTTTTCTGATACTGACTCCCGCCTGCGTTTTCCTTGGTCTTGGCAGCGCCCTTTGGACATCAGACAGAATCAATATCTCTTATTTCATATTGGCACTGACAGGAGCGCTGGCAGCCCACATAAGTGTCAACGCTCTTAATGAATATTTTGATTTTAAAAGTGGTCTGGATTTAAAGACGGTACGCACCCCCTTTTCAGGGGGGACCGGGACCCTCCCCGCACATCCGGAACAGGCCGTGTCCACCCTTGTGACGGGACTGACGGCCTTTTCCGTCACTGGACTGATCGGGCTGTATTTTCTCTCCGTAAGGGGATGGGGACTCCTGCCGCTGGGTCTCCTTGGACTCATCAGTATTATATTTTACACACCTTTGATAACCCGCAGCCCCTTTTTCTGCCTGATCACCCCGGGACTAGGCTTCGGTCCCTTCATGGTGATGGGAACAGATTATGTCCTTACGGGCAGCTATTCGTGGACGGCCTTTATCGCTTCTCTCATTCCATTTTTTCTCGTGAACAATCTGCTGCTTCTGAATCAATTCCCCGATACAGTTGCCGACAAGAGTACGGGGAGATGGCATCTCCCCATTGCAGTGGGGAGAAAAAAAAGTGCCCTCGTCTACGGCCTATTCCTCTTCATGACCTATCTGTCCATTGCCGTCGGCATTTATCTCGATCAGCTCCCTCAATCCTGTTTGCTGGGCATGGCGTCACTGGTGATAGCCGTTCCGGCCACTTACGGGGCGGTGCGGTATGCCGAGCATATGGAAAAACTGAAAATGTACATGACGCTCAATGTAGTCTTGAACATCCTTACTCCCATTCTCGTTTCGATCGGATTCCTCGCCGGATAGTTCATTATGATAAATAATATACTGTTCGACAGTAGACGCAGTCACTGGTTCGTGGAATTACTCTCCTTTTATTTTCGCAGGAAGATTCTGGGACAGGCAATACCTCTCCTTGCCAGTTTCAAAGTGACCTATAGGTGCAATCTCCGGTGCAGGGGTTGCCCCTTTCATCTCCGAATGAATGAAGAAAATTCTCATATGACCTGGGAAAGGGCAACCGAGGCCCTGCAAAAGCTAAAAAACACCGGCGCGCGCATCGTCATCTTCGAGGGAGGAGAACCCCTGCTCTGGCGGGATGGTGATCACGATATCAGTGATCTTGTCCTCTCTGCCAAAAAGCTCTTCATGCGTGTTGCCGTCACCACCAACGGCACATTCCCCCTGAACGTTCCCGCCGATGTCATATGGGTGAGTCTGGACGGCCTGAAGGAGACGCACGACCTGCTGAGGGACGGATCCTTCGACCTGGCCTGGAACAATCTCAAAACGGCTGAGCACCCCAAGGTGTTTGTCCACTTCACCATGAACAGAAAAAACTGGCGCGACCTTGAGATGCTCGTAGAACAATTGGCAGACATTCCGGCGGTAAAGGGATTGACGCTGCAACTTTTCTATCCCTACGGGCAGGGTGAAGAAGCACTGGCTCTCTCGCCTGAGGATAGAAAGCAGGCCCTGGAAGCGGCAATTAGCCTCAAGCGATCGGGATATCCTGTCTTGAATTCGAAGAGACGTCTCAGGGCCATGATAGAAAACAACTGGACCTGTCACGACGACATACTGGTCAATGTAGATCCCGACGGCACGGTTACAGCAGGATGTTATGTGAAAAACCGCGGAAAGATAAACTGCAAGGACTGTGGCTTTACACCCGTTGCCGAGGCTTCGGGGGCGCTGGACATGCTCCCCGGTTCCATTGTGGCAGGCTGGCGCCTCTATGTTGCCTGATTGTGAAAGGGGAGACCCGGGTCGGCAGAAGACACGAGGGATAAGAAACGATATCCATGTTAAGGAGGCCTCCCTGGAGCATATACCTGATAAAATCCGTCATGCGGGATGAGTGTGGTAGGCTGACTCGATCTGTTCCCTGTATCGCTCTAAAATCACATGCCTCTTCAGTTTCATGGTCTGAGTCAGTAAGCCGTTTTCGACGGTAAATCCCTCGGAAATAAAGACAAATTCCTGCGGGATTTCGTAATTTCCGTATTTCCCATTCAAGGCATTTCTTATTTCACTTCGAATGCGGTCTCTGACATCATCCCTTTGTGCCAGATCCTTCGAATACGGTATCGGCCCATTACACTTTGCATATTTTTCCCAAGCCTGAACATCTGGAACCACGAGACAGACGTTATAGGGCTTGCCATCTCCATAGACCATGGCGTTTTCAACAAAAGGAACAAGTTTGATCTCTTCTTCCAGAGAGACGGGAAATACAAATTTGCCGTTTTCCAGCTTGTACTGCTCCTTGATACGTCCCGTGATATAGAGAAAGCCGTCCTCATCCAGCCTACCCCTGTCACCTGTTCTGAATCCCCCGTCTTCCGTCATAACCTTCTTGGTTTCTTCAGGCTTGTTATGGTATCCCTTCATCACATTGGGTCCGTAGGCAATAATTTCCCCGTCACCGCTGTTCTCACCGGCAACCGGTGAATCAATAACGATTCTAACGTTTTCAATGGCCTTGCCGACGCTCCCCAGCCGGTTATCGAAGGATGCATTCATGGTGACTGCCGGCGACATTTCCGTCAGGCCGTAACAGTTGTATAGAGGTATGCCGATATCGAAAAAAAAGCGCGCCACCTCGACATTCATAGCCGCCCCTCCGGTGAGGGAACCCATGAGGCATCCCCCCAGTCTGTCGCGTATCTTCCTGAAAACGATCCTGTCGGCGACGGCGACTTTCAGATTCGTTACAAGACAAGATCGGCCCTGCTCGGCCAGTTCCCGCTTTTCCCGGGCCTTTTCTACACCCATGACGAAGAGTTTCTTCGCCAGTCCGCCCTGTTCGTTCATGCGCGACCACAGGCCCTCATATATCTTGTTGAAGACTCGAGGCACGGATATCAGCCATGTCGGTCTCACGAGGGCGAGATCGTCGGTGATGGTTGCTACACTGTCCATCAATCCGACTGCCCCACCTATGGATATCATGGCGATCAATTCAGCCGTCAGGCCAAAGGAATGGGCCCAGGGGAGGATGGCAAAGCTCCTTCCTCCCGGTATTATTTCGGGATACATCCTCAGGCCGGCCCGGGAATTACTGGAAAGATTGCCATGAGAAAGAAGGACCCCTTTGGGTTCGCCTGTCGTACCCGAGGTGTATATGAGAACGGCAATATCATCGGGGCCCGGATGTATGGCAGGAATAGGCCGTCTTTCGCCCTTCAATTCAATTGCCTTCATGGAATACTCGTCTTTTCCATCTACTACAATAATTTTTTCCAGTGTGGGAATCGACGCTACAAAGGTCTTTACTTTTTCATATATTGCACTTGTCGCAACGAAGAGTACCTTGATGGTGCTGTCTCGGACAATATATTCCCAGAGATACTCCAACTCAGATTCATACATTGGTACATAGCGGGCGCCAAGACCGAAGGTGGCAAAAGCAAGAATGGCCCACTCTACACAGTTGTTACAGATTATGCCGACTGCATCGTCCTTTCCAACCCCCAGTTCGGCCAGGCCTCCCCTTACATTATCCACACGCCTGCCCACCTCTCTGTAAGCTACCCATTCGTAGAAGCCTCCGGAATTCTTCGTTCCGAAGAGAGGCTTGTCGGGATAATTTGCCATTGTTTGCTCTAAAATCTCTACCAGATTATCGGGTTTCTCATATGTGTACATTATCTTTTCCTCAATACATGTCATAATCATATTCATAAAACCGGCAAATGCTGTTCATGCCGGGCGGGATAAAACAAGCTGTTATCATTTCCTATCTTCCCGCAGTCAGGGGCACGACTCTGTTTTGTTCTGCCAATTTTGTTTTACCTTCTAAATATGTCGCAAGAAAGGCGTCCAGCCCATCGACATATGAGGCGCCCGACAGGAGGAATCCGTCGTTATGCGACCCTTTCATTTCCAGAAAATGTTTCGGTTCGCTGGCAGATTTAAAGAGTCTCTCTCCATGTGCGAAGGGTATGATATCGTCGTTTCGGCTGTGGGCAATCAAAACGGGGCAATCAGCATCGGCAATGAAATGGGAAGCGTCATAGTTAAATCGGACGAGACGTCTTGTCGGAAGAAAAGGATATATGTCAGAAGCGATGTCCCGAACGGAAGTAAAGGTAGACTCCAGTATAAGCGCACCCGGTGTTTCTTCCCTTGCAAGCCATGCCGCAATGGCTCCTCCAAGGGACCGACCGAAAACGACCATCCTTTCGGGGGTCATATGCTTTTTCTCGACCAGAAAACGCCAGGCCGCCTTCGCATCTCGATAGGTTCCTTCCTCTGTTGGATTACCTTCGCTCTGCCCATAACCCCGATAGTCAAAAATAAAGGTATTCATGCCCAGGCGATGGAAGATTGCTATCGAGTCGAGGCGGTGGGATATATTTCCAGCATTCCCGTGACAGAACAGAATCGTTCCTCTATCATGTTGAGAGGGAATAAACCACCCCGCCAAACGTACACCGTCTTCGCTTTGAAATTGAACACCCTCATAGGGAAGTTTGATATCTCCAGGGGTAAAATCAATAGAACGGGAGGGGAAATAGATAAATTTTGACTGAAAAATAAAGAGGATTGCTACAAAGGCTATGTAGAGTAAGGAGACAATTATAACAGTCGGCCATATTATGGACCACATTTTTCCTCCAGACATTTTGTCAGATCCTTACCAGGCAGCAGTTTGCCCTCTCATCTTAGTTTCAATTCTCTTTCTCAGGACTTGGAAAAACAGTAATATTCGTACATCTTTCCGCAGACCCGTACAGCCTGTTCCGGTGACTGGAAAAAGACACTCTTGTATCGACATCCGTCAACAGGATAGACAGTCTGGTTTTCCTCATCCGTCAGTAAACTGACACCGAATATCGGTTTCCCATAACTCTCCATCAATTGTGCTGTTTCTTCGGTGTACTTCTTTTCAAATTCAGAATACATCTGCTTAAGTTCAGCTATTCGTTCTTTTGGAAAGTTTGGGTCAGACCTTTCAACCTCATTGAGAAATCGAGTTGTAAAGATCCGCCAACCATGAATTCCCAAGTTGATAACAGCATCGCAACCCTCCCATCTCAGCAGTTCTTCCATTACCTTCAGAGGGATCGCAGTATCATACTCACCCACAATATCAATGGGATTTGACCTGCTCCAGTAGGACGGGAGCATCAGGTCTATCTTTTCAGTTATACTGTCAGGTAACTCGGGCACATCAAGCCCGAATTGCGCGCATAGGTCAGCCGTAATGACCCCCCATCCACCTCCGAAGGTCATGATTGCCACACGATTCCCAGTCGGCAGAGGGACAGAAGAAAAACCAGCGGCAAGATGGAGGAGTTCCATAGGCTGGTTAACCTTAACGATGCCCGCCTGTCTGCATACTGCATCAAATATGCGTGAATCGGAGGCAAGGGCCCCGGTGTGACTCGATGCGGCACGTTTTCCGGCGTCGCTCTGTCCTCCCTTGAGCAGAACGATAGGCTTCTTTTTCCCCAATCTTCTGGAACTTTCAAAGAATCGACGGCCATTCTTAACGCTCTCCAAATATAGCATTACCGTTTCTGTAAGTGTATCTTCCTCAAACCCCTCTATATAGTCTTCTATGGTTATCATTGCTTCGTTCCCCGAACCGGCAAATCCGCGTATACCTATAGCCTGTTCCTCTGCGAAGGCCAGGAGTTGAGCGCCCAGATTGCCCGACTGTGCCACGACAGCAGTAGACCCGGCGATGGGACGAACAGGAAATCCTGTACAGTGAAAGTCTATATGTGGATTGCATATGCCCATAGTGTTAGGTCCCAGTATCCTGATTCCAGCTTCTCTCGCCTGCTGGACGAGTTCGCGCTCATTCTGTTTCCCGCCAGACCCGGTTTCTCCGAATCCCGACGAAATGAGGAGCATGCTCTGTATACCCTTTTCCCTGAACTGAGGGATAAGATCAAAGACCTTCAGCGCGGGAATAGTTACAACGGCCAGATCTACAGTCCCTGCTATTTCTGATACCGACCGGTAGACCTTACGACCTGCAATCGGTTCTCCCGCGGGGTTTACCAGATATATCTCGCCCTTGTAATTTCCCGCAATTGTGTTTGTCAAGAGTGCATGCCCCCATTTCCCTAACTGAGCGGAAGCGCCCACGAAGGCAACCGACCGCGGATAGAAAAGCGCTCTGATTGCCATGGGACTTACCGGCGGGAGATACTTCTTTTCAATGAATGCATCGCCGGTCACGACAAGGGCATCTACGGCCAGCAGAGATCCGTCGTGAGTGGCGATCAAGGGATTTATATCTATCTCTGCAATATCTTGAATTTCATGTGCGATTCTCGAAACTCCCATTAGTGACTGAATCAGTTCAGGGCGATTTACCTCTTTTTCCCCCCTGAAGGGACCAAGAATGGCTTGTGCCTTAATCTCATTAATCATAGCTGACGCATCCCCCTCCGACAGAGGGGCAACGCCGAAAGATACATCGGAAAGAGCCTCGGCGAAGATGCCTCCGACACCAAACATTACCATCGGGCCGAACTGATTATCCCGGAAGAAACCTGCTACAAATTCCCGCTTTCCCATTATCTGCGGCTGTATCAGGATACCTTCCAGTTCTTCGCCCGCCTCTTTAATAATTTCACGGGCAGCCGTTCTTGCAAAATTTCTGTTAGTCACATTAAGATGAACGAGGCGGCGCTCCGTTTTGTGAGTAAGACTGGCGCCGAGCGCCTTCATAACGACAGGGAAGCCGATCTCCTCCGCCGCTTTGACTGCCGTATTCTCATCTTCAGCAACTCTCTCATAAACAACAGGCACGCCATAAGTTCTGAGTAGAGCCTTTGAATCACTTTCAGAGAGTGAGCCACCTTTCGATCGCTTTGCTTTTTCGACGAGTTCTTTTACCTTCAATGCACACTCCTTGTTATAAATTTTTGAATCGCATCTCCGAAATTTAAACAGCCTTCCTCTATTCTCCTTAAAAACAAGGCGATAAGCAAGCCTAAAATCATAATTTAATTAATCCTGAGATATAGAACGGTATTTCTCCTCTTTTTTATTGTAAAATATTCCTTTTCATAATAATTTTAGTCACAACTGCGGAGGTGAAAAGCATCCTTGACCCCTGGTTCTTACCGGCAGGAAGTCAATGCAGGTATTTATCTTTCAAAAGAAAAGGAGTTTGGTAGATGCCACGCAAAAAGCGTATTGTGGTTATAGGGGGTTCTGCGGCAGGACCCAAGGCGGCTGCAAAGGCAAAGCGGATCAATTATACAGCCGAAGTGGTAATGTTCCAGAGAGATCCCGATCTTTCCATGGCCTCCTGTGGATACCCCTACTACGTTGGAGGCTACTTTGATGATCGTAACATGCTCATAGGGACAACAACGGGAGCGGTTAGAAACAAGCAATACTTTCTCGATTCCAAAGGGGTTGACGCCAGGACAAATACGGAAGTCACCGCAATAGAAAGGATTCAGAAAAGAGTCTCCTATAGGAATCTCATCACCGGTGAAACAGGTGAACTTGAATACGAAAAACTAATCATCGCCACCGGCGCAACACCACGAATGCCACCTGTTCCCGGAACCGGTCTTGAGGGTATTACTACGCTCCAGTCTATGCGGGATGCTGATTATCTCCGTAAGGTACGTGATGACAAGAGAATAAAGGAAGCGGTTGTCATCGGTGGAGGGTTGATCGGTATTGAGACGTGTGAGGCGCTTCAGAGAGCCGGCATAGAGATAACTGTCGTGGAACTGCTTCCCCAACTCATGACATTTCTCGATTGGGAGATGGCCAAACTCGTGGAAAACTATGTCAAAACCCAGTCTGCCAATGTTATTACGGGAAACGGGATAGCAGAATTTCTCGGAAAAAAGGGGAAACTTACGGGCATAAAGCTTCGAAATGGAACGGAATTACCATGCGAGCTGGCTGTTGTGGCCATCGGAGTGGAACCCAATGTGAAACTTGCGCGAGAGGCTGGGCTAACCATAGGAAAAACGGGTGGAATAGAAGTAGACGAATTCATGCAGACCTCCGACCCCAATATCTATGCCGCAGGAGACTGCATAGAGACATACAATATGATATCGGGGACAAAGGTCCTGGCGCCACTGGGAGATCTTGCCAACCTTCAGGGGCGTGTGGCGGGAGAGAATGCGGCAACAGAAAATATTATCAAATTCCCGGGAACGATCCAGACGGGAATCTGTAAAATCTTTGAGTATAATGCCGGTTCAACAGGATTGTCGGAGGCAAGGGCCGGTCAGCTGGGGTATGAAGATATTATGACATGCATAAGCGTCAGTCTCGACAAACCCGGTTTTATGGGCGGTCTTTTGCTGATTACCAAAATAGTCGCCGACAGAAAAAATGGCAGGATTCTGGGGGCACAGTGTATCGGTCCGGGAAATGTGAACAGACAGATCGCGCAGTGGGCAATGGCTATAATGTCAGGGCATAAGATTGAAGACCTTATCAACTGCGATCTACCCTACGCGCCTCCTTTCTCATTGGCCATCGACCATTTTGTTGCGGGGGTCCATGTGATGCAGAACAAGATGAAGGGCAGGATGGATGGTATTTCTACCACAGAGGTGAAGGCAAAGCTTGACAGGGGAGAACACCCCTTTATTGTCGATGTAAGAGCGTCAGACGAATACAAGGAGGAACGTCTTGGTATCGGAGAGGTACTTATTCCCAATACGACACTGCGGGAGAATCTCAATAAACTTCCTGACGACAAGACAAGTGCAATTATTTGTTACTGCGTCACATCACTCAGGGCTTACGAGTCTGCCCTTGTCATGCGGGCAGAGGGCTGGAAAAATGTAAGGGTTATGGAAGGAGGTATTATGGCATGGCCCTATGAACGTGAAAAATAGACAGTGGTATTCCATTGTTGGGACGGAATCATGTGACATTACATATTGCTACCTGCCAGCAAGACCGAAGAGTCTCCTGCCGTTGGAATTTTTCCTGGTCACCCGTCCATCATCTTCCAGATATCTGAGGTGCGCCATAGCCTCTCCCGTTGCAAACCACTTTTGTGCTAGAGGGAAAGAGTCCCATGATTCGCACTTGATGTCCCATTTCATTTTTGCAGCCACCTGCGCGACACTCAAAGCTCCCTCTTCAAGGATAGATGCTACATCGGATGCTCGTTCTTCGTGATGTCTCTTCAGCTCTTTGATACGTCCCTGAAAGTCGGTGAATACACTTCTGTGTCCCGGTAGCACAAGCTCCACATCCATATTGTAAACCCTGTCAAGACTGGCAATATACTGCTTCAGTCTATTTTCATTGTCTGTCCAGCATGTGATGTTGGGAGTAATATCATAAAGGACGTGATCTCCTGAAATCAGGATCTTTCTCTCGGGTTCGTAGAGGCACGTATGCCCCATCGTGTGTCCCGGCGTTACTATGCAGCGGAAACTGTAAGCGCCAATCTGGACGGTATCTCCCTCTTTCACAAAGATTACCCTTCCGATCCAGGCACTTATATCGTACCTGTAGCGTGATCTTACCTTAATCATCGCGTCCACAACTTCCCCGGAAAGTCCACTCATCTGAATGAAAGAGTTTAATTCCTTCTCTACATCAAGATTGGTCAGAAATTCGGCATCGGTTCTGTTGAAATAGACCCTGCTTGTATCGGTAATGAGTCGCGTGACGAGTCCTGCATGATCGGAATGCAGGTGTGTAATGAAAAAGTCCGCATCTTCGAGCCTGACATCGAGCCTTGTCAGTCCCTCTTTCATTGCCTCGAAACATTCGGGGAGATCAAATCCCGTATCTATAATCAGGTGCCTGTCCCTTGACTTGATTACATAGGAATTGAGCGATCTCAGGGGATTTTTGGGCAGCGGGATTTCAATCCTGTAAAAGGAATCAGCAATTTCTTGAATCATAAGAACCTTCTTTCTAACAGGGGACATCCCTCATAAATTACACCTGCACCAGATATGCTACAGAGAATACCCCACTTATGACAACATCCCCTAACACAGATTTCACATTTTTAAAATCCTTTTCGTTTATAGACCGACGTTTCCAACGCGCGGTACGAAATCATCTCTTACCTCTTAAATCCACCATAAAATTACTTGACTTTGCGTCCATTTTGGTACCAAAGATATTTGACGAATATCTCCTTTTTCGATATATCTTCTTCAGCCTGGCACAAGGTCTTCTTGGAATAAGGTAGGCAGCGATCGCGTTTTCCTCAACAAGGTCCGATGAGTTTCACTTTTCGGGGCTTATAAAAACAGGTCAACTGATTTCGAGCAATACAACATCTTTAAAGAAGCTCATTCATGGGCGGATTGATCGCCGGAGGAAGCAAATGTACAATATATTATTGATAGGAAACGGCGCCCGGGAGCATGCCATTGCTGAAACGGTTAAGCGGTCACGGTACAAGACCAATCTTTTTTCCTGCATGAAGTCCAACAATCCCGGGATAGCTTCACTCTCTGAAAAAATAATGCTGGGAAGTTACAATGATCTCCGTGATATCATAGAGTTTGCAAAGAAACATCGCATCGATTTCGCAATTATCGGCCCTGAAGATCCTTTGAATAACGGCATCGTAGATGCCTTGATGAGGGAGAGCATACGATCCGTTGGACCAACAAAATCCTGTGCACGGTTGGAGACATCGAAGATGTTCACACGGAATCTCCTTGAGAAATATGGCATTCCTGGAAACGCCCGTTTCAGAGTTTTTTCTAAGCTGGAGGGCATTCCAGAGTTCATGGCTGAACTGGGTGGAATCGTTTTGAAGCCCGACGGACTCACCGGAGGGAAAGGGGTTATGGTTCAGGGGGATCATTTTCAGACAAGGGAAGAGGCAATCGAAAAATGCCGTGATATCCTCGATGAGCACGCATCAGTCATTGTGGAAGAGAAGTTTGACGGAGAAGAATTTTCACTTCAGTGCCTCTGCGACGGGACAACGGTAGCGGCTACACCTCCCGTACAGGACCACAAGAGACGTTACGTTGGCGATAAAGGTCCCAACACAGGTGGCATGGGGTCATATTCCATGGCAGACCACCTCCTTCCGTTCATGACAGGTAAGGATGTTGAGGCCGGCCTTGAAATAACCAGGCAGGTGGCCAATGCGATTCGCAAAGAAACGGGCGAAGACTATAAGGGTATCATGTACGGAGGATTCATCATAACAAATAATGGAGTCAAACTCCTTGAGTATAATGCGCGTTTCGGAGATCCCGAGGCTATGAATACGCTTCCTCTTCTGAAAAACGACTTTGTCGATGTTTGCAAGGCCATTATCGACGGAACATTACATGAACTGACCATCGAATGCGAAAAGAAGGCAACGGTCTGTAAATACGTAGTCCCCAAGGGGTACGGCCTTCCCAAGGACCATCCTGACGGACAGTCGACATCTGCCAGAATTGAGGTTGATAACGTGGAAGGTGTCAATCTCTATTATTCCTCAGTTGACAAACGGGTTGATGGCCTCTATATGACCACGTCCCGGGCCATAGGTATCTTGGGTATTGCGGACAATCTGGAGGATGCGGAGAATAAAGCTGAACAGGCCATAGCGTCTATCCAGGGTCCCGTTGATCACAGACCGGATATAGGAACACAGGCACTTATAGAAAAACGCATTGAACATATGGAGAAGATAAGGGGATAGATTATGAACAGGCTAAATAAAATTAAGAGAGTGCTGATAAGTGTCACAAATAAAGAAGGGATCGTTGAATTTGCAAGGAATCTGGTGGAGTTTGGCGTTGAGATCATTTCAACTGGAGGCACGGCAGCCCGTCTCAGAGAAAGCGGACTCAGGGTAACCGATGTTTCAGACTATACGGGATTCCCTGAAATGATGGATGGAAGACTGAAGACACTTCACCCTAAGATCCATGGGGGTCTGCTCGCTCTGCGTGATAATCAGGCGCACATGAAGGCGGCTAAAGAACATGGCATTGAAATAATCGACATGGTTGTCATAAATCTCTATCAGTTTGAAGATACGGTGGCACGAGAAGGATGCACTCTGGAAGAGGCTATCGAGAACATCGATATAGGAGGACCGACGATGCTCCGGGCGGCGGCCAAGAACTACCCTTTTGTCAGTGTCGTGACAGACCCATCAGACTACATGAGTATTATCAATGAAATGAAGGAAAGCGAGGGGAAAATATCGGAGGAAACGAATTTCGCCCTCGCAGTTAAAACCTTTCAACTGACGGCGCGCTACGATGGAGCCATATCGAATTACCTGGGAACCATCGATAAAGAGGGTTCCAAGAGAGACTTCCCAGACACTATATCAATGCAGTTCACGAAGGCACAGGACCTGAGATACGGTGAAAATCCTCACCAGAAGGCGGCCTTCTACCGTGAAAGAGACACGACTCTGTCGGCCATACCAAACGCAAAACAACTCCAAGGTAAAGAACTCTCCTACAATAATATCATGGACAGTGATGCCGCCTGGGCGATGGTATCTGATTTCACGGAAACGGCCGCCATTGTCATGAAACATTCAAATCCCTGCGGTGCCGCGACATCTTCAAGCGGCACAAGGGACGCCTACATCAAGGCGATGGCCACCGATCCCCTTTCGGCCTTCGGGGGTATCGTCAGCTTTAACCGGACCGTGGACAAAGAAACGGCGGAAGAGATGGCTAAGACATTTCTGGAAGTCATCATCGCCCCTTCCTTCGACAAGGAGGCTCTGGAAATTCTGGCCACTAAAAAGAACGTTCGGGTCCTGGAAATAAGTTCCGATCGAAAGGCGGGAGATAATGATCTCGATTTCAGGAGAGTCATAGGTGGCCTCCTCGTCCAGGGAAGAGATATTGGCGTCGACGATGCAAGGAAAGCGGAAGTTGTCACGAAACGAACACCAACGGAAGAGGAATACCAGGCCCTCCAGTTTGCCTGGAATATTGTAAAGGGAGTAAAATCGAATGCCATCGTCTTTGCCACCAGAGACCAGCTTGTAGGCGTCGGTGCAGGACAGATGAGCCGCGTCGATTCCGTCAAGATAGCGCAGATGAAGGCAAATCTGCCCACAGAAGGGACCGTCCTCGCCTCTGACGCCTTTTTTCCATTCAGGGACAATGTCGATATGGCTGCCAAGGCAGGCGTAACGGCCATAATACAGCCCGGCGGATCAATTCGTGACAAGGAATCGATAGCGGCGGCCGATGAGCACGGCATCGCCATGATCTTTACAGGAAAGCGTCACTTTAAACATTAGGGGGAGAGGAGTCTATTGATGAATAGGGGAAATAATCCTGTTGTAAGCGTTGTAATGGGAAGTGACACCGACCTTCCTGTCATGGAAGAGGCCGTTTCGATCCTCAAGGAATTTGGTATTCCCCATGAAATCTTACTGACATCGGCCCACCGTTCACCGGAACGGACAGCAACTTTTGCTCAGAGTGCCGCCGGGCGTGGCATAAAAATAATAATCGTCGGGGCTGGCATGGCAGCCCATCTTGCCGGGGTCATTGCTTCTCTGACACCGCTTCCCGTGCTGGGAGTCCCCATCGATTCTTCTTCACTTTCGGGAATGGATGCCCTGTTCTCAACGGTTCAGATGCCCGGCGGCATACCGGTTGCCACGATGGCAATTGGCAAGGCGGGAGCCAAAAATGCCGCATTGCTGGCAGTCAGAATATTCGCACTGGAGGATAAAGAACTTCGCACCAGACTGGATGATTACAGGAAGGGTCTGGCCGATGGGGTGGAGAAACGCAACAGAACGCTTCAGGCAATGCAATAGACATCAATGGTAGAGATTCTCACCACCGACCCCTTAAACCCCGATGCCCGTGTCATTCATCGCGCTGTAGAAATATTGCGAGCGGGTGGTGTCATCGCCTACCCCACAGAGACTCTTTACGGTCTCGCTGCCGACGCCCGCAATAAAGAGGCCATTGAACGGATATTTGCGATCAAGGGAAGGGATTTCGATAAACCCATCCCTCTCATTATCGGTAACAGGGAGGCGCTTTCTACGCTTGTAAGCGAGGTTTCGGAGAGATCCGCCGGGCTTATAAATTTATTCTGGCCGGGGCCCCTGACACTGATTTTTCACGCATCAGAAAGAATATCGGACAGACTGACGGCTGGTACCGGTAAAATCGGGATCCGCCTCTCCAGTCACCAGATAGCCTGGTCTCTCGCCACCGTTTTGCATGGCGCCATTACTGCAACGAGCGCCAACATATCGGGAGAGTCGGGGATATCTTCGCCTGAAGGGGTATCACATACCATGGGAAATCACATCGACGCCCTCATCGACGGAGGGGTCACTGCAGGAGGACCGGGATCGACGGTCCTTGATGTCACTTGCGACCCTCCCGTTGTCCTGCGGGATGGCGCTATCCCGTCGTCAGT
>JAFGPZ010000089.1 GCA_016935935.1 Deltaproteobacteria bacterium | reverse complement strand
TATTTCTTCCTGATTTTCAGTCGGCGTATTTCAGTTCTATATCGCCAAGTTCCACCATGTCATATAGTTCCAGTTTTCTGTAAAAACCGAAAACCTCCATGGCGGGACCGTGTATCTCGCCTTTTGCACTTAATTTATAGGCATGCAACGGGGCGTATGCCTCGATACCCTTGCCTTCCGGCATTACAGATTCCTCAGGCGAGTAGTCCCCCCTGATTTTAAGTCCCCCTTTCAAATTAGAAAAGAGACCCTTTAATTCATCGCCCAGCTCATTTGTAAATGCCTTGTAATGAAAATCAAAGCGTGCATCGATTATCTCTTTTGCAGATATTACTTTCAGGTCCATCCTGTCCTTAACTTTCATTAACGCTTCGTTTAGCAGTTTATAAAAGCCTGATTCGATTATTATATGGATCCGCTTCCCCTTAATCCCCGACATTCTTATAATCTGCTCTAAGGTTCCTTCAACTTTTATACGTTCTGCCTCTTCAAATACGGACTCTCCCCTGATCCCTTTTCCTTCCATGAAGCCGAGGACAAAACCCTTGATAAGATCGCAGGACCCTTCGACTATTACCTCATAATAACTCTTACTCATATGTTGTTTTCTCCCTCATTATCATTGGTATTTTTGTTCTTTGACTATAAATCGAAATCCTAAACCCGATAAACGGGACACACTCAGTCTACTAAAAGAAAACAAAAGTCACGATAATAAATATAGGAATTAAAATGGGTATGGAAAATTTGATCATATAACCGAAAAAGCTGGGCATGTTAATCCCCGCCTCTTCTGCAATGGACTTGACCATAAAGTTAGGGGCATTACCGATATAGGTATTGGCCCCCATGAAAACAGCACCCGCTGAAATGGCTTTAAGGTAACTGATAAATAAGGGATTCGCCGTCGCCTCCTTCGCCGCAAGAGCCGCAGGAATACAAGCCTCGCTGAGGCCCAGTTTCCCCAGCGCCAGATTGAAGAATGTCAGGTAGGTGGGCGCGTTGTCGAGGAATGAAGAGAGCATCCCCGTTACCCAGAAATAGTGATAGGGATCCTTCACCACTTCAATAAGCCCCGCCAGAGCGCCGTGGCTTCCAGCCTTCAGAATTGCCAGGGCGGGGATAATCGTCATGAATATGCCGGCAAAGAGCTTTGCCACCTCGACAATAGGAAACCAGCTGAACTCGTTGGCCTCGCGCAGTCTTTTGGGAGTTACCGCAAGGGAGATGACGCCCATCGTTATGATACCAAGATCTCTCAGAAGGTTCTGATATTCGACATGGACACCGAGTACATTGAAATTTCCCACTTTCCAGGACCCACTCATAAGAACGAGACTTATAACACCGCCTAAGAGGAGGAAGTTATAGAGTCCCTCGATTTTCAAGGGAATCTTCTCTTCTTCTGGATCAACCTCTTTTATGCGATCTTTTTCCTTCCTGTAGTAAAAAGTATCGAAAAAGAAAAACAAAACCAGTAAAATGATCGATGCCATAAGCATGTGAGGAAGGATTCCCGTAGTTACCCAGAAGAAGGGGACATTATGTATGAATCCCAGAAACAAAGGAGGATCGCCCAGAGGGGTGAGAGAACCCCCTATATTTGCAACGAGGAATATGAAAAAACATATGACATGCACCTTCTTCAGCCTGTTTTTGTTGGCGCGTAAAAGAGGGCGTATCATTACCATGGCCGCCCCCGTTGTACCTATCCATGAGGCCAGTATCGTTCCGATGAGAAGCATTATAGTGTTAAGAAGTGGCGTGCCTTTCAGCGAACCGCTGACGACAATTCCGCCGGAGATGGTAAAGAGACCCCAGAGGAGTATGATGAAGGGGAAATAGTCAATAAGATAAATGTGTATGATTTCATATAAAGCCACACCATGATAAACGAAGAGAAACGGAACGGCAAAGAGTATCGCCCAGAAAGCGGACATCTTTCCAAAGTGGCTGTGCCAGAAGTGGGGTACCAGAAGAGGGCATAACGCTATAGACAATAGAATCCCCGCAAATGGAATTATAGTCCATACCGGAAGTATCGTTCCAATGCTGGGACCGCTGTGACCTGCGCCCGCTGCCGCAAGTGATGGTTCCACGCACATAAGAAACCACAGAGCAAGAACAAGAACCCCCGACATAATTTTCTTCAAATTCACCATAGGATAGCTCCTCTTTTTAAAAGATAAAAAAGCCAAGTTGGCTTAAGGTCTTGGCTTTATTATTAACATTTTCATCTCTTCATCAAACGGTATCTGAATAGGCTATACCTTTTCCGCCACTTTCAGTTTTGTCTCCGCCCTCGCAAGAATGACTGTCATTTTCTCATACTCGGGATCGTCTTTGCTCATCTGGGCTATCCGTGACTCCGCCTCGTTCTTTTCCCTTTCGGCCTCGTTTTTATCAATAATGTCAGATCTCAGGGCAGACTCAACTATAACCGTTACAGTGTCTTCCGTTACCTCGGCGTACCCGGCATCGGCAGCATAATATGTTTTCTTATTATCCTTTGTGAAATTGAGTTCACCAACCTTGACCATGCTCAAAAGCGGTTCGTGGCCGAGCAACACACCGAATTCCCCCTCGCTGCCGGGGATCGTCACTTCCTCCACAACATCCCGGAAAACCCGCTTCTCCGGTGTTACAATCTCCAGCATCAGTTCATCTGCCATCGCTCAAATCCTCCGCCTTTACTCTCCGGAAAGTTTTCTGGCTTTCTCCACGGCTTCTTCGATGCCGCCGACCATATAAAAGGCCTGCTCCGGGAGTTCATCGTGCTTCCCTTCAAGGATTTCCTTGAAGCCTCTGACAGTATCGGGAACTGATACAAACTTGCCCTCGGTTCCGGTAAACTGGGCGGCAACGAAGAAGGGCTGAGACAGGAATCTCTGGATTTTTCGAGCCCTTCCTACTGTCAGCTTGTCTTCCTCCGAAAGCTCGTCCATTCCGAGAATCGCTATGATATCCTGCAGATCCCTATATTTCTGCAGTATTATCTGGACATCTCTCGCAACCTGATAATGTTCCTCACCCAGCACATTTGGATCCAGGATACGCGAAGTGGAATCGAGAGGATCGACGGCGGGATAAATTCCAAGCTCTGTAAGGGATCTTGACAGAACAACCGTTCCATCCAGATGGGCAAAGGTTGTTGCCGGCGCTGGGTCTGTAAGGTCATCGGCAGGAACGTAAACACACTGAACGGCGGTTATGGAACCCTTGTCTGTCGATGTGATTCTCTCCTGAAGTTCTCCCAAGTCTGTCGCCAGTGTCGGCTGATAACCTACCGCCGAGGGCATTCTGCCCAGGAGCGCCGAGACTTCGGAACCTGCCTGTGTAAATCTGAATATATTATCGACGAAGAGGAGCACGTCCTGCCCCTCTTCATCCCTGAAGTACTCGGCCGCTGCAAGAGCGGTCAGCGCCACTCGAGCCCTCGCTCCCGGAGGTTCCGTCATCTGACCATATATGAGCGCAGCTTGAGATATAACTCCCGATTCCTTCATTTCAAGATAGAGGTCGTTTCCTTCCCGCGTCCTTTCGCCGACGCCGGCAAATACCGATATTCCTCCGTGATGCATTGCTATGTTATGGATCATCTCCATCATAACAACGGTCTTGCCCACACCGGCGCCACCGAACATGCCCATTTTACCGCCCCGAGGGAATGGAACGAGGAGGTCGATAACCTTTACCCCCGTTTCAAGGACGTGAACCGATGTATCCTGCTCCATAAATGTCGGCGCGTCTCTGTGAATGGGCGCACTGTGTTTGATATCGATGGGACCCAGCCCGTCAACCGGTCTGCCGACCACATTCAGGATTCTTCCGAGGCACTCTTTCCCCACTGGCACCATGATGGGGGCTCCCGTGTCTTTAGCACCCATGCCCCGTACCAGTCCATCTGTTATATCCATGGATATGCATCGCACCACATTGTCGCCAAGATGCTGCGCTACCTCTACAACCAGATTGTCCGCCTCATCATTGATCGTCGGATTTGTGATCGTCAAGGCATTCATAATGCTGGGAAGTTTTCCTTCATCAAACTCAACATCGACTACGGGTCCGATCACCTGTACAATCCTACCTGTATTCATCCCAATCTCCTTGAATTTTTATATAGCGTCTGTCCACAGAAATCATAATGGAGCAATTATCCCCGTGCTAACGCCTCGGTTCCACCCACTATATCCATGAGTTCGTTGGTAATGGCCGCCTGTCTGGCCTTGTTAAACTTGAGTGTAAGACTTTCAACCATCTCATCACAATTTTTGGTCGCATTGTCCATTGCCACCATTCTTGCTCCATGCTCACCCGTTGTAGTCTCCAGAAGCCCTTTTAAGATCAGGGATCTCAGATAGAGTGGGATGAGGTGATTGAGGAGTTCTTCCTCCGACGGTTCATAGACATAGTCCGGCTTCCTTGCCAGGGCTTCGTCATCGGATTCCATCGGTGACAGGGGCAAAAGTCGAATGATATCCGGTTTCTGTGAACCGAGATTTTTGAACTCACTGTACACGAGATAGAGGGCATCACATTCCTCTGCAAGAAAGGAAGGGATAGCGTCTCCAAGAATATCAACGGCCGTTTCTACACCCTCTTTTCTGGCAATATCGGTATATTCTCCAACGATACTTTCTCTCTTTTTGAAATAATCTCTTCCCTTCTTACCAACAGAAACGAGAGAAACCTCTCTGCCCTCCTTCTTCTGCCCCGCTATAAACACTTCCGCTTTTCTTATTACATTGGAATTGAACCCCCCGCAAAGACCCTTATCAGACGTCATAACAATGACCCGTATTTTCTGGGGTTCTCTAACGGACAGGAGCGGGTGAATCTTCGTATCCACTCTCTGCGCGAGTTCTTCCATCACCTGGCGGAGCCGCACCGCGTAAGGCACAAAGCTTTCCATTTTCAATTGGGCAGACTTGAGCTTTGATGCAGCCACCATATTCATTGCCCTGGTAATCTGCTTCGTCTTCTCTACAGCTTTGACTTTTCTTTTTATATCACTTAACGCCGCACCCATTCACAAACTCCTCTTGCGAGCCGCTTACTCAGCGACGAAGACAGAATCAAATTCGGTCAATGTTTCTTTCATCTTCTTTTCAAGATCACCCGTTATTTCCTGTCTCTCATCAATCTCTTTCATGAGATCGGGGTATTTACTTTCCACAAAACTGAGGAGCTGCGCTTCATAGTCTTTTAAACGCTCAACGGGATATTTATCGATAAAGCCCCTTACACCGGCGAAGAGAACAAGTACTTCCTCAGACAGGGACATAGGTCTGTACTGCGGCTGTTTCAGCAATTCAACGAGCCTCATTCCCCTGTTCAACTGAGCCTGCGTCGCCTTGTCAAGGTCACTGCCGAACTGAGCGAAGGCGGCCAGTTCCCTGTACTGTGCCAAATCGAGTTTCAGAGTGCCCGCAACCTGTTTCATTGCCTTCACCTGAGCTGCACCACCGACTCGCGAAACAGAGAGCCCCACATTTATGGCGGGCCTCACACCGGAGTAGAAAAGGTTGGGTTCCAGATAGACCTGGCCGTCTGTAATTGAGATAACATTGGTAGGGATAAAGGCAGAAACGTCTCCGGCCTGTGTTTCAATAATGGGAAGCGCAGTCAGAGAACCCCCTCCAAGCTTGTCGTTAAGTTTGGCGGCCCTCTCCAGCAATCTCGAGTGGTTGTAGAAGATATCCCCAGGGTAGGCTTCGCGTCCGGGGGGCCTTCTCAAAAGCAGTGATATCTGACGGTAGGCAACGGCCTGCTTTGACAGATCGTCGTAGAGAATCAAGGCGTCCTCGCCCTTATCTCTGAAATATTCACCAATTGAACATCCCGCAAAGGCAGAGATATATTGAAGGGTGCCGGGATCGCTGGCGCAGGCGGAAACGACGCAGGTATAATCCATAGCGTCGTGCTTTCTCAGAACTTCAACTACCTGGGCAACCGTTGATTTCTTCTGGCCGATTGCCACATAGATACACTTGACACCAGTATTCTTCTGTCTCAGAATGGCGTCTATACATATGGCGGTCTTTCCTATCTGTCTGTCTCCAATTATAAGTTCCCGCTGCCCTCTGCCTATGGGCGTCATGGCATCGATTGCCTTGATTCCCGTATACATGGGCTGATTAACGGGCTGCCGGTCAATAACACCGGGGGCTACCATTTCGATCCTTCTGTACTCATCGGTTTCCACCGGTCCCTTGCCATCGAGAGGAGCTCCTGTAGCGTCGAGAACACGGCCCAGAACAGCCTCCCCAACGGGAACCTGGGCTATTCTTCCCGTTCTTTTTACAGTATCGCCCTCTTTTATGTGCGTGTCGTGACCGAGAATTGCCACACCCACATTATCCCGCTCCAGGTTAAGAACCATCCCCAATATGCCACCGGGAAACTCCAGCAGTTCCATAGCCATCGCATTTTCCACACCGTAGACCTTGGCAATACCGTCTCCCACGGATAATACGGTCCCCGTTTCGCTGATATCCAGCTTCTTCTCGTAATCCTTTATCTGACTGGATATTATCCGAGTAATTTCTTCTGCCCTGATTGCCTCCATCCTCTAAATCTCCTCTCTTATGAGTTCCCTTATACCCGCGAGCTGGGTTCTGATACTGCCATCATAAAGGATATCTCCGACTCTCACGACTACACCGCCGACCAGTGATGGATCCTCATCGATAATCATCTCTACGGTCTTCCCCGTATAATGCTCCATTTTCTCCTTCATCTTCTTCAAAATTTCATCCGACAGTGGAGATACAGTCTTGATATAAACCCTCGCGCTATTCAACACTTCATCCATATACTGCCTGTAGCACATCTCTATCTGAGGCAAGACATTGATCCTTCTTTTATCTACCAGAAGCTTCAGGAAATTGGAGGTAATTACTGAAATTCCGGTCTTTTGGAGGATCTCTTCTATGATCTTCTTTTTATCGGATATTTCAAAAACGGGATTCGCAAGAAAATCCATCAGGTTGACGTTTTCTTCAAGAAGGGATAAAAACCCCTTCACCTCATCATAGATAACCTCTATTTTGTCTTCTTCACGGGCTATCTCAAATAAGGCCCTGGCATATCGTTTTGCAAGATCGCTCCCTATCAATTTTGATTCACCATCCTATCTAAGAAATCTTGAACCATCTTTTCATGATCTGATCTGCTGATATTCTTTCTCAAAATCTCCTCAGCTATTTCAACAGACATCATTGATGCCTCGTCCCTCAGCTGATTAACAGCTCTGTTAAATTCCTGCTCCATCCTTGAGGAAGCATCGTCCTTCATCTTTTCGGAGGCCCTTTTTGCATCCTCTATTATCTTATCCCTGTCCGCCACCCCCTGGTCCCTTATCATATCCGTCATTTCATCTATTTCGGTAGTCGCTTTCTCCAGTCTGGCGGTACATTCATTTAATTTTTGCCTGGCTTCCTCACGTGCCTTCTCCGCCTCATCGATTGAAACCTTTATGAGCTCACGATCCCCCACAAAAAATTTCTTTATCGCCTTGGCGGAAAGCTTGTAAAAAATGATAACCAGGACTGCAAAGTTCAAGAACCGCCATCCAAAGTTCATTATCTTTTCACCGCCGTGGGCTTCTTCGCCTCCACTGGCATAGGCAACGGCCGAACTGATAACGAGAAAGAACAATATCAGGGCGAGTCTTTTCATTGAATCCCCCTTCCCAGAATCTTTTCAGATATCTCTACCGCTATATCCTTCGTTCGCTCTCGTAAAATTATACTTGCTTCCTCTCGTTCTTTCTCCAGTTTAATTTTAAACTCCTCTACCATCGTTGAGATTTCGCTCTTTGCCTGCTCAATAATCTCAGTAGCAGCTTCTACGCCTTCAGCCCTGATCTGGTCCCTGTGGTGCATTGCCTCCACTCTCGCGCGGGAAAGCTTTTCATCATATTCGGAGATCTTCTTATCGACCGCTTCATGCAAGGACAGTGTCTCTTCACGCGATTTGTCCAACATGTTATTTCTTTTCTGGATTATATGTAAGATGGGTTTGTATAGAAGAAAATTAAGCAAGAAGATCAAAATGAAAAAGTTAATCATCTGAATTACCAGCGTGGAATTTAATTCCACCATTGCCCCTACCCCCTTATTCTTTCTTTACAAAAAAAAGCCGGGTGTGGATAAGAGATCACCCGGTTAAATACATAACAGCGATTACAATATCCAACTTCAGCAGCACAGTTTTTTTGAGATTAGACAGACCTCCGAAACCCTCCGTAACCGAGAACGACTAATCACAATTCTAAAACCTTGTCAAGAATTTTTTGGATAAAAAATTACATTCGGTCATAATTTATATGACAGCATGGGTCTTCAGCAAGGGATAGGTTTGTTTGTGCGATTCAGGTTTCCTGACCGTGATCATCACCTTCTACATCTTCGGACCCCATTCTGCAATTACCTTCTATCGTAGCCCCCTCCTGCACAATAAAGGATGCTGTTTTCAGATTACCGAAAAACTTGCCTGTAGAACCAATCTCAGTTGTTTCAAATATTTCAAGATTCCCTCGTACCTCACCGAAAATAAAGATGTTATCAATTGAAATATCGGCATCTATAATGGCGTTCTCTCCCACTATCACTGTGCCTTTCCCAAGTATCTCACCACCGAACTTGCCATCTATTCTGACAAACCCTTCGAGAACCAACTTTCCATTGAATTCTACGCCCTTTCCCAGAAAAGCCTTAACATCCTCGTTAATCTTACCCATGTTTTATAGCCTCCTCATTATTTCACGGTTGAAGCACAAATCTTCTCATACTTACATTAATCAATAATCCTATACCCATCATCAAGACAACCATCGAAGATCCCCCATAGCTGAGGAAAGGGAGGGGAATCCCAACAACGGGAAGGATACCGATAACCATTCCAATATTAATAAATATCCCCCAGAAAATATACACGGTGACACCATAGGCTATTAACATCCCTGATGTATCCTTTGAACGTCTCGCAATGTCAAGTCCCCATAATATCAGCACGAGAAATAAAAACATCAGAACTAACACTCCCAGGAACCCCCATTCTTCTGCGAAGACTGAGAAAACAAAGTCCGTCTGTTGTTCCGGCAAGAATTTTAACTGAGTCTGAGTCCCTTTCATATACCCCTTTCCCAGGAAACTGCCAGACCCTATCGCAATCATGGACTGAATTATATGGTATCCCGAACCAAGAGGATCCATTTCCGGATTCAGGAACGAGAGTAGTCTCTTTCTCTGATATTCTTTCATGAAAAACCAGCCCAGGGGGACAAGGATTACCCCTGCAACGAAAAAAATTTTTATCAACCTTCTCCTTATTTTAAAAAGTGAAATAATGGAAAAAAAGAGTATGAACAGAAAAAGGGTGGTGCCGAGATCCGGTTGTATCAATATGAGAAAAGAGGGCAAGAGGAGTATAAGTAATGGAACCGCAAGGTCCCTAATGCCCCATTGGATGGAAAGGTCCTTGTCCCTGAAAAACCTTGCCAGGGCAATAATCAGCGTCAGCTTGATCAATTCCGACGGTTGGAAAGAAAAGCCCAGTAACATCAACCACCGCTGTGAACCCTGGGCGACTCTTCCGTGCAAAAAGACAACAAGAAGGAGCAATATAGAGCCCGCATAAATCAGATAGCCGTGTCTCACAATGAAATTGTAATCAACGCTTAGAGCAACGATCATCATTACAAGACCTATTAAAATCCAGTAGCCCTGTCTGACATAGGAAGGTGCGCCAACCGAATGATGCAGATTGTGGCCTATACTGTATAGATTTACAAGGCCGATACAACATATCAATAAGACCAGGGATGGTAGAACCCAATCAAAATTGATAAACAGTCTACGATCAATTTTCATACTGAAGCACCATCACTCGATGGTTTCTCTACTTTATTCTGGAAATACCAGTCGATAATCTTCCGGGCGACTGGAGCCGCCGCGGATCCACCATGACCACCATGCTCCACAATCACTATAACGGCAATCTCCGGAGTATCATAGGGGGCAAAACATACAAATAAAGCATGATCCCTGAACTTATAGGGGACCTTGCCTTGATACACATCTTCTTCATCATCGTCAGGCATCCTGATTACCTGAGCCGTTCCCGTCTTGCCGGAGACATCCCTTTGGGGCCTCATCAAAGCCCTGCCGGTTCCCCGATCCTCATTGACAACTCCCCAGAGCGCCTTTCTCAATACCTCAATATGTTCCTTGCTTAGATGTAGATCTGTTATTTTTTCAGGAAGATATTCTTTTATCAACTGACCTTTCGCCGTTTTTATTTCCTTTACAATTCTCGGCCTGTAGAGGTTGCCACCGTTGGCTATGGCACTGTATGCATTAAGCAATTGAAGTGGTGTTACCAGAAGAAATCCCTGACCTATGGACAGAGAGATGGTTTCTCCCTTCTGCCAGGGTTCCTCGAAACTTTTAATCTTCCATTCTTTAGTTGGAACAAGGCCTCCCCTTTCACCGGGCAGCATTACTCCAGTCTTTGAACCAAGCCCGAATTTCCTTGAATATTCAGCCAGTTTATTCACACCCAGCATTTCCCCCAGGTTGTAAAAATAGACATCGCAGGATTCTACAATAGCTCGGTGCAAATCGACAACACCGTGGCCCCCTTTTTTCCAGCATCTGAAGGTGCGGTTTCCCATCCTGAATGTTCCATCACAGAAAAATGTTTTTTCTTTTGTTATAAGACCCTCTTCCAGCGCAGCAGCTGCCACAATTAATTTATATATGGACCCGGGCGGATACTGCCCTGCAATTGCCCTGTTCTGCAATGGTGACAGGGCATCGGATGAAAGTTTGTCCCAGTTTGCACCGGAAATTCCCCTGTTGAATAGGTTCGGATCAAAAGAGGGCCTGCTGACCATGGCGAGTATGGAACCATCCCTGGGATCCATTACTGTGACTATTCCTTCTAACCCAGAGAAAGCATTCTGGCAAAGTTCCTGAAGATCTGCGTCAATGGTGAGTACAACATTATCCCCCGGAATAGAAGCTACACTTCCCAGAACTTTCAATTTTCTTCCATTAACATTGACCTCTACCTGCTCTCCGCCACTTTTACCACAAAGATATTTGTCGAGATATTTTTCGATGCCGTATTTACCTATTATGTCTCCAGCTTTATATTTATTATGGGACCTCTCCTCCAACTCAGGATTGCTGATCTCGCCGACATAACCGAGGACATGCGCCAGTGCTGATCCATAAATATATTTCCTCACAGGAACGATATCTATAATGACTCCCGGCAGACTCAAAGAGTTTGTCTCAACTATTGCCACCTTGTCTCTTCCTATGTTCCTCTCCAGTTTTATCGGCAAGAAAGGACGGCTCGTCCTTGTGAGAGCGGCCTTTTGATAATTTTCAGCATCACGAGGCACACTCAATTCTGCAAGTATGCCTATAACTTTTGTAATATCCTTAGTAGCCTCGGGGATAATGGAAAGATCGAAAGAAGGTTGATTGTCGACAAGGATACGACCCCTGGTATCGAGAATCAATCCTCTTAAGGGCTTTATCTCCTGGAAGCGGATCCTGTTGTTTTCAGATCTCAGTCTCAGATTTTCACCCCTGATCATCTGCAGATACCAGAGACGGCCAAGGAGGAGGGCTAAGCCGAACATGACAAGCCATACAAGAACATTGAACCTTTTCCTGAAATCGCCCGGTTCTTGTCTGTTTAAACTATTATGACTCCCCAGCACTTATCAAAACCTCGAATCTACGTAACAGGAAAAAGACAACTGGGCTCACAGCGCTTACAATCAAAGCCTGCGGTAAAAAAACCTTTAAAAATAACAGATAGGACAAATTTATATCCAGCAGGAAATCGTAGACAAAAAATATCACTATGCCCTCCAGGAACATGCTGACGCAGGTGAATGCCATTATGAAGACCGGGTTCTCTACGCGGACTTTATCGGATATTAGTTTGGCAATAAAAAATATCAGCATGTAAACAACAACAAAAATACCGGGAACAACGCTGGCAACTGAGTCGTAGGAGAAACCGATAATAAAGGTTAGAATGCCGCCTTTCATTAAATTCAGGCATAAACCGGCGTATATGACCAGTACCATTGTTAACTCAAGTGCTATTTTACCTTGAAATACAAGATCTAAAAGTGCGACCTGAACTATAAGTATGAAAAATGAAAAGAGCCATAGAAAGAGGAAATTCATTGTCCCCGACCCCCTGACTCTTTTAATACTACCAGGACTTCTTCGATCTTGGTAACATTGTCTGCCGGCGAAACCCAGATTTCCTGGAACAGACCAGTCTCTTCCTTCTCTACATTTCTGACTTTACCGAGGAATAAACCCTTTGGAAAAACACCTGCCAACCCGGAAGTAATTATCGCATCGCCGACCTTCACATCCTCAGTCCGCTGAACAAACTTAAGCCGGCAACCCTTTTCGCCAGAGCCCTGTAAAATACCATGAGCCCTGCTTCTCTGAATAAGTGCATCGATATTACTATTATAATCAACGGTAAGTAGAACCCTTGACACATTCCAGGAAACCTCTATTATCCTGCCTAAAAGACCATAAGCAGTCATTACAGGCATATCGATACTGATTCCATGAGAACTTCCCTTGTCGATAAGTATGGTTTCGAAGAGGGGTGATTGTTTCCCCCCAACAACCCTGGCGGCAACAGTGGGATAATTTGTTTTTCCTTTCAAGCCTACAAGCTTTCTGAGACGCATACATTCCAGGTATATTTCACTGTAATCATTTATTTTTTGAGATAGCAGCGCGTTTTCCCTGACTAGTCCTCTGTTTGCCTCTTCCAGATTGACAAGGAAGATATACCTGTGCCATACCCCCCCTATACTCGAGGACACTGTGTTGATCAACGCCTCCATCGGGGCCACAGCCTCGATAACTGCTTTTCTGAAAAGACCCGTTTCTTTTGATGGATTCAAAGTTGAAAATAAAAGCATGGACACTGCGATTAGAAAAAGAACGATTACCAGCACAAACTTCCAGCGACCTTTAAAAAAGTACATCTTTCACCCAATCAGATTGTCTCTCAATCATAGTCGTGTGGAATTATAAAAAAGGCATCGACATGTTCTCGCCGCACCTTACAATGAAATACATGCAGATACGGTTCGATTCGCAACATTTTAACTTTTGTGTTTGAAGTTTTATCTAACCCTGCCGATCGACTTACAATCTTCCTGAGGATTAGTCCGCCACAGCTTTGCTATAATTGGATTGCTATTTCTCTAAGCAGATCCAACTCATCCAACGCAACACCTGCGCCCCTGGCTACCGTTGAAAGGGGATCATCGGCTATGGTGATAGGAAGGCCTGTCTCTTCTCGAAGAAGGACGTCAATATTTCTCAAAAGGGCCCCACCTCCAGTTAATACGATACCTCTGTCAACAATATCGCCTGCCAGTTCGGGCGGAGCATTTTCCAAGGCATCCCTGATTGTATCGACGATAATGCTTATCGGTTCCGTCAAGGCCTCACGCACTTCCTCGGAATTAATTTCAACAATCTTGGGTATGCCGGAGATTATATCCCTCCCCTTAACATCGACTGTTCTCAGTTCACTCTCCGGGTAGGCACACCCGATGGTGGTTTTTATTATCTCTGCAGATCTTTCACCTATAAGGAGGCTGTATTTTCTTTTCATATACTGAACAATTACCTCGTCCAGTTTGTCGCCGGCAATCCTTACAGATTTGGCATAAACAATGCCGGAAAGTGAAATAACCGCCAC
>JAFGPZ010000088.1 GCA_016935935.1 Deltaproteobacteria bacterium | reverse complement strand
TTTCAGGATATGTTCACTCATAGAGTCATTTATATCACAAAAACGGCAACCCCGCAGCAAAGCTGCGAGGAATTCTTTTGATTAAAACCGTCACTCATACATCACCTGTGTGGATGTAGCTGAAACAACGAATCAAAATGAAGACTTGTTAATATTTTCAACATAGCGTTAATTTTTTTTACAGTAACGGTAAACAATTCCGGCACAAAATATATGAACTACTCCCTGAAATCGTGTATAAAACCTTTATGATTTTGTCAATGCACCTTTTCTCGACCCACAAACAAGTTACAGCGCGTCACGTGTAGAATTTTAACATGAAAACTATCGCATGGCACTGCCTTTGCAGTAGTAACGAATCGATAAGTCATTCCTTATCCCTTTCTCTTGTGTATGGCATCACCACTTTTTAGATGCCTTGCACAAGAGACCTTACATTGTTTACAGATACTTTAAGAGGAACAGTTACCTAAATACACTCGCGGGTAATTTTAGGAAAATATCAAAAGGAGGGTTTCATGATTCAGACACTGGAGGACGTCTCCAGGCTGGCGAGGGAAAAAGGGCCGAAAAAGCTCGCTGTCCTTGCCCCTGAAGACGGAGAATTTATGATGGCGGTGAAGAAGGGCTGGGAAAAGGGGTATATCGAACCCGTGCTCATTGGCAATCTGGAAAAAATGAAGCGGGTGGCAGACGAAGTGGAGTTTGACATCAGTCGGTTTGAAACGATCATTGAGGAAGATCGGCAAACTATCGCCGATCTCGGAACCTCCATGTTCTTCGATGGGAAATTCGATATCGAGGGAAAGGGGCAAATCCCCACCTCCTATATCTATCGTTCAATCATAAGGGAAGAAGCCAAACTGGGCACGGGGAGAACCGTCAGCGTCATATCCCTGTGGGAGATTCCGGGCCTCTATCATCTTGTCGGTTTTACCGATACGGGCGCAACCATAACGCCTGATTACAACACAAAAGTCAAAATTGTTAATAACGCAATATTTCTGGCCCATCTGCTTGGATATTCTCGGCCAAAGATTTCTGTCCTTTCCGGCCAAAGGGAAATCGGTGGCGCCCTCGCATCATTTAATGATGGCGAATTACTCAAGACAGCTGCTGCCTCCGGAGAACTGGGAGAATGTGAGATTATCGAAGCGACAAACTTTTTCGACATTTTTATGAAAAGAGAAAAGCCCTTTGACAGTTACAAACAGATTGATATCTCGAAACTGCCGCATATTCTTCTCGCCCCGAACCTTGATACAGCGAATATTCTTTGCAAATTAAATTTTCTCCTAGATGTGAAGAGACGTTCCTTACTTATCAGTACAAAAGGTCCGGTAATTATTCCTGCCCGATCAGATTTCTGTGATTCCATCACCGGTGAAATCGCCATGGGTGTTGTCATAGCGGACAGAATAAGAGAGGGGGTGAGCTAAGATGATAAGCACATGGAAAGAACTGATTGAACGGGCTCAGAAGGCTGAAAAGAAGAAAGTGATCGTGGCCTTTCCGGCAATACACACGCTTGACGTAATCGAAGAGGCTTCGAGGGCTCATCTCATAAGCCCCGTCCTTGTCGGTAATGCTCCTAAAATAGAAAAGCTGGTTACATCGACGTCACTGGCACATCATGACTATGAAATCATTGATGAGGTGGATCGAGACAAAGCCCTTGCAAAAGCAATACGCATGGCACGGGATAACGGAGATATTCTCATGCAGGGACACAATGATCATCAGACATTCGTCGATGCCGTCCTGAACGAGGGAAGTGGTCTTTTAAACGGCAGACTGGCAAGCTTTGTTTCGATCTTCCAGCTTCTCCAAAGGGACAAGCTGATCCTCATAACGGATACCTACCTGAACGATTATCCTTCCCTTAAAGAAAAAATTGCAATCCTCGAAAATGCACTGGAGCTTACTGACATCCTCGAATTTGACTCACCCAGGAAGGTTGCAGCCATTGCAGCGGTAGAACAGATAAATCCAAGCATCCCGGCAACAGTGGATGCAGCAATCATTTCCAAGATGTCGGAAAGGAAACAATTTGGTAACGTCGTTGTCGAAGGAGCTCTCGACATGGATTGTGCCGTGAGCAAAGAAGCAGCTGCCAGGAAGGGGGTCAAGAGTATTGTCACAGGCAATGCCGATATCTACCTGGTCCCGGAAGTGGAAACTGGATACCTGCTCTCACAGGTTCTCGTGTTTATCGGAAAGATGGCCATGGCAGGAGTTCTTGCAGGCACCAGTACTCCGGCAATTATCAATCTCCCGTTTGTGTCGACAGAAAACAAAATAGCTGCGTTCGCGCTTGCATCCCTCATGTGTGCAAAAGGAAACAAAAATACATAAGGAAATCAAGCGGGGGTCACCCCTACTGAGACCCCTGCTGCCCCTTATGACTCGCGAGGAGACATATATGAACTTTTTTTTCGAACCCGAGGTAATTGCTGTTGTTGGTGCGACACCGGACATAACCAAGGGAGGCTATGCCATCCTGAAAAATCTGCTCACAAGCTTTGAAGGAAAGATCTGCCCCATTAACCCCCGCTACAAGGAAATAGAGGGCCTTACAAGCTACTCTCACGTTTCGGATGTTTCCGGTCCGGTGGATCTCGCGATTATCATGGTACCGGCACCCATGGTCCCGGATGTTCTTGAAGACTGCGTAGCGAAGGGGGTACCGGGGGCAATCATCACATCCGGCGGTTTTGCGGAAATCGGCGGAGAAGGCCGGAAACTGCAGGAACACATAAAGAACATCTCGAAGAACAAAGGCATCCGTCTGTGGGGTCCTAACTGTATGGGACTCGTTGATGGTGTCAAAAACCATAATTTTTCCCTCGTCGATCCTACCGCGATGGCAGAGGGTTTTACGCCGGGATCGGTATCTCTCATCGTCCAGAGCGGCATGCTCTCGGCAAGCTTTTTGATTGATGTTATGAGCCACGGCATCATGGGTATCAGTAAAGTCTGTTCTATCGGGAACAAAGTCGATGTCGACGAATGTGACCTTCTCGAATATTTCCTTGAAGATCGGGACACCAGAGTAATCGGACTCTATGTCGAAGCACTCCCTGATGGCCGGCGATTTGTGAATCTCGCGCGAGGTGGAGAAAAACCGGTCGTGATTCTGAAAGGAGGAAAGAGTAAAAAAGGGGCTGAGGCGGCGTTGAGTCACACAGCATCCCTCGCAGGAAACAACCGAGTGATAAGTGGCGCCCTTGCTCAGGCAGGCATCATAGAGGCAAAAGATTTCAAACAACTCATGGATCTGTGCAGGACTCTGGCGGCGTTTCCACCACCACAACGTCCCGAAAAGACGGGGCGCACCGCCATCCTCTTTGTCAGCGGTGGCGCCGGAATTGTTGCCACAGACTTCATGGAGGAGATGGACCTTCCCATTGCTAAATTTTCTCACGAAACGATAGAGGTCTTTCAATCCCTCTATCCGACCTGGATGCCCGTCGACAATCCCGCAGACCTGTTCCCCGCCATACAGGTACACGGATCCGACAAAGTGTTTAAGGAGGCTACCGAAGCGGTACTGAAAGATCCCGGCGTTGACGCAATCCTGCTGCAGTCTTTCGCAGGATATCGTCGTTTTAAATACGATCCCTTGATGATCGCGGATCTGGCAAAAGGTTCTGATAAACCGATACTCTTCTGGCTTCTTGGGAAAATGGATGATGCCTTTGAATTTCAGCAGCAGGCCCATTCATACGGATTCCCCGTATTTCGTGAATTGTATCGTACGACGGAGTGTCTCGCTGCTCTCTTCAAGTGGAGAAAGGCACCGGAGTTGATATCCGAAACACGGAGGGCAGAGACAGAAACTTTTCTATTGGAAGAATGGAAGGATATCCTCACTCATTTCGAGGGCTCCCTTGATGAGCATCTATCTAAGTCGATCATCTCACAGTACGGAATACCCACTGTGGGAGAGATAGTTACGCGGGATATCAACGAAGCGGATAAGGCATTCCGGCAGATCGGATTTCCCCTCGTTTTGAAAGGCCTCGCTCCAGGCTCTATCCATAAGACTGAACACGGTCTGGTGCACCTGAATATAAACAATGTCCATGACGCCAGGAGTATATTTGATTCACTCATGAACACAATGAAAGGGAACGGTGAGGTGCTCATACAGAAATACATACCGGAATCACTTGAGATTATTATTGGTTTTATTCGTGATCCTCAGTTCGGTCCCTGCGTCATGTGCGGACTGGGAGGAATCATGGCCGAGGTATTCGGTGATGTTGCATTTGCCATTGCACCCCTGACTCAATATGATGCATTGAACTGTATCAATCGCCTTCAGGGTCAGAAATTACTGGATGGATTCAGGGGAACACCCCCGGTGGACAGGGACAATCTTGCCCGTCTCCTCATAGCCCTTGGAGAGATCGGGTGTACCCATGAGCGCATTAAGGAAATCGATATAAACCCCCTTATCGTACGTGGAAAAGAAGCCACCGCCGTAGATGCGACGATCATTCTCGGCGATTGACACGTGAGATCCCTGTTCTCACAGGGATTTCTTTTTGGGGTAATGAGGGCGTAATTAACACTAAGTTATTGGTTGATAACTGAGAGATCAGCAGGCTGAACTCATCTGTTTTAACATGAAACGCGCTTGCATTCCCTGCATCCTCAAACCAGAGGGAGATGTTAAAGTCTTCCGCCTGAATTGGGCACGTCTGATACAGAAAATATATAAAGTCGATTCTTTGATCTGTCTAAAATTTCAAGGTGCCTTGAGGGTTATCGGCAGCATGACCCGTCAGTGATCCAGTGTATCCTCGAACATCTGGACATTGGGCTCGTCTGATCCATGCCGCCGCAGAAAATCCATGATCCGGCTGTCTGCATTAACGGCACAGGTCAGCCGACTGCCTCTCAACGACAATTATCTCCATCACGACCCCGAATACACGTGGGACGATTATATATGATCATAACGCTTTTAGTGTTTAAGGTGTGGTGGATTGGTTTGCCTTAACCCCCTCCAAAATGGCCTTTATGCCGGGCATATCAACAAAAAGAGGAGCTGATTTTTCATAAAAACGTTCTTTCGATACGACCATCATCGAATAATAGGTTATTAACTCAACTTTCGGGTTTAAGTTTGATTGATAACAACGCTGTTCTTTGACAAATTGACATATTTGAGAGCTGCCTCTATCAG
>JAFGPZ010000087.1 GCA_016935935.1 Deltaproteobacteria bacterium | reverse complement strand
GGAATTAGCGTTTAATATCAATATTTTTATAGCCATAGTGTACTATATGATGCAGATCTGAATCAAACAATAAATACTATTTTTAGATATGAATTTGAATGCCTGGCAAGAGCCATTATAGAGTTGCTATTTCGTTCATTCAAATGAAATCGTTTGCATAACTTTTGAATCTGGGAGAAAGTGGCCTTGCAGGCCCCCTCCAAACAGAACTGTTCGTACCGGTCCGGTAATACGATCTACGACTAGCAACTCAAATTAAATTTACAAGATCGTTTCGTGAAATCATGGAGATGGAGAAGACCCTGCCTAATGGAGCAAGATTTACGGCTTTTCAGCATTTGTTGGGATAGATGAATTGATTAGACGTTTCCGGAAACTGTGTTGGCATTTTGACGTGGGCAGACTTGTCAGGCCCATTAACTTTAAACTGGAAGCCTACAATCTTCAATTATAGAAATAAATGCGTGTATACTTAGGGCAAAAGATTAAAAAAGGGATAGTGTCCGCATTGCGGACATTATCAATATGCCGGCAGCGGGTCTATACGGTAATATCATACTTTTTAATCTTCTTGTAGAGCACTGAACGCGGCATACCCAAAAGCCTGGCTGCTGCTAATTTATTCCCAGTTGTCGATTTAAGGGCATCGGCAATAATCTCTCTTTCTTTTTTCTCTATGCCCTCCCTGAAGAGCATGGTGGCAGGGTCCGAAGGCGGCATCTCCCTCTTTCCAGACAGAGAAGCCGGAAGGTGTTTTGATTCAATGATTGATTCTCCGGGCAGCAGATTGTGTATGGCATAATTGACGACGTTCTTCAATTCCCTCACATTGCCAGGCCAGTCATGCCTTATTAACAGGGATGAAACTTCCCTGGAAAATGTGACATCGGCAATATCCCGATCAGAAAACTCGGAAAGTGATGAAACCGCTATATTTTGAGCAATAGTCAGAATGTCTTCCCGGCGATCCCTCAGAGGAGGGATCTTCAATACAAATACATTGATACGATAAAAGAGGTCGGACCGAAAGGTCCCCTTTCCCACCATATCTTCAACATTTCTATTGGTGGATGCAATAAGAGAAAATTCGACGGGGATGGTCCGTGACCCTCCAAGTCTCGTTATCTGTTTTTCTTCGAGCACCCGCAGAAGCTTGCTCTGCATCTCCAATGGCATATCACCAATCTCGTCAAGAAAAAGAGTCCCTCCCTCAACGATCTCAAATTTCCCAATTTTTCCTTTCTGGGTGGCACCAGTAAAAGCCCCCGCTTCGTATCCGAAGAGTTCCGACTCCATCAGTTCCTTGGGAATAGCGGCACAGTTGATGGGCAGAAAGGCCCTCTCGGCCCGCGGGCTCATCATGTGTATTGCCTGTGCAAAGAGTTCCTTTCCGGTTCCGCTCTCTCCAAGAATTAATATGGGGAGTGACGAGGAGGCAAACTTCCCGGCTTGTTTTTTTAGCTGTCTTGACTGATAACTTTCGCCGATGATATCGCCGATCGTATATTTTGCCTGGAAGATATTCCGTATCTCCGCTCCCATTCTTTCGATTTTATTCTGCAGACGCGTAAGCTTTTCAGCCATCTTTTGAAGGTCTTCGATGTCACGGAAGAGAATCTGAGAAACAACATACTTCACCCTGGAGCCTTCTTTTATTGGAATCCGGTTGACGACAACCTTCCTCCCCTTCCAGTAATTAATTACACCATATTCGGGCTCACCTGTCTTCGCGGCCTGTCGAATTCGGGAATTGGGGAAAAACTCCTCGATATTTTTACCAAAATCATGTTCCTTTTTCATGTTGTAGATACTGGCATAGGAACGATTGAAATAGAGAATCTTCCCTTCGGGATCGCAGATCACGAGCCCCTCGTGGGCATTGTCCAGAAGCAGCTCCATTATCTGCATATGATTCTTGCTTTTCATAAGATACCTGCAATACTTTACGACTAAATGGTTTTCTACTGTAACAAATAAATGACGCCATTTCAAGAAATTCAAAGGGATTGTCCTTACTTGTTTCTCGACGGGACCATCAGATTGTAACTTCGCCTCAGTGGGGAGAGTAGCCCGGAGGTTAATTTAAACCAACGGGATATCTGCTTGCTTCAGGATAACATTTTTGTTACCATCAGCGGCAGTTTTACGGGCCTGTAACTTCTTTTGTAAATGTCAACACATGCCGGGGGAAAGACGGTTTGTTGCCGTTGTGGCAGTTATCCTCCAAAGGAGACAGGAAATCGCCATGATACGAAAATGCCTTGAATCTGATTTTGATACACTCTTTGAGATTATTAATGGTGCTGCCGGGGCCTACAAAGGTGTTATACCGGAAGACCGCTGGCATGAACCCTACATGTCCCATGAAGAACTCCGGAGAGAAATCGATGACGGCGTTGTCTTTTGGGGTATGGAAAGGCATGGACATCTCCGGGGAGTCATGGGCATTCAGGACAGGGGAGAAGTGACGCTTATTCGTCATGCCTACACGACAACAGCGCTACAGAGAAGTGGAATCGGAACACGCCTCCTGGCACATCTGGAATGCATGAGCGACAAACCCATGCTAATCGGCACATGGAAGGCCGCTTCATGGGCAATCTCATTTTACGACAAGAATGGATACACACTCACAACAGAGGAAGAGAAGAATCGCCTCCTCAGAACATACTGGTCGATCCCCGAAAGACAGATGGACGCCTCCGTGGTCTTGATTAAGGGAACACTCGACAATAAACTTTACAATGGTTGTTAGTCAGGAGAGGAGAGCATCATGACCGACTTTATGGTTGCCACCTATAACGTTAATTCAATACGTTCAAGGCT
>JAFGPZ010000086.1 GCA_016935935.1 Deltaproteobacteria bacterium | reverse complement strand
TTTATTTTTTATTCGCTCGATCCCCGCCGCACACCTTCCTGTGCATCGCACGCACACAAACCGCAGAGACTGACTCAGAAGGGTTTTATCCATTTTGCATAAATCTTGAGGCAATCGTCCCCGACAGCCACGCTACTATCGGGATAAGAAGCACTACTACAAGAAAGAGAAGCTTCATCTTCATCAAGGGCGCAAAGGCCTCGGACTCATCAATCTTTGTCAGGAGACACCACTGAACATCAGGAATACTATAGCCCACCCCTAAAACCTCCGTTCCTCTGTAATCCTTAAATACAAGGGGTTCAAATGCATCCTGTTTCATCCCTATCTTCTTGTAGCTCTCAAGACATTGTCTTGTGTTTTTTGTATTATCATATAGTTTGAGAAAGGTATCTTTGAGAAAACGGGAGGGGGTTATCATATATCCACCCCTGTTAACCAGATAGATCTCCCCGGTAGTTCCCAGCCCCGTTCTGTCTGTCGTTATTTTATTCAACGCATTCATACTTACCAGAGTGACGATTACCCCTAAAAAAACGTCACTTTTGTCGGCTAACACGGGTGCGGAAAAGGCAATCGAATATATTTTTTTATCTTGAGATATATGGGCGTCCTTTATGTACACCTCCTCTTTTCCCCTTACGAAATAGGGGTCGTTACTTTTATCTCTTCCGATGTCAGACCCGTCACTGGAGGCAACAATGATTCCATCCTTATTCAAGATTATGATATCATAAACGTTATCCATGATCTTAGCTGTATTCCCCAAACGACTGTTGACATCTGCATACTTTTCGGCCAACTCGGCTTTGCTTAAATTTGACAGGAATCTTTCAATAACGATACTCTGTGATAATTGCTTTACAGATTCTTTTCCAGAATCAAGAAAGGTTTGCACATGGTGGGCACGAGACTGGGCGGTTGTGGTGAGATGAGCCACTATGGCATGCTCCATATCTTTTTTACCTATTATATAAACGGGAGGACCTATAATAATTGTAAATATGATGGCTGTCAGGAAAAAGGAGAGTATTATCTTGTTGACCAGCTTCATTTCCTAATCCTTCGTCTTCCAGTGAAGATTTTCAAATTATTCATCTTATGAGCCGGATTATTTCTCAAGTCTTAGCTTACAGCATGGAAAACACATCAACCCAATTGTTACACTCCCTTATAAATCATCTCGTTTTAAATAGCAATGATTACCTGAACCTATAAGATGATTGACTTCATATGTCATATTAAATTTCTAGCGTGACAAAACATGGTTCAACTATATTATATCTTTAACTGATTGAAAATCCGACTTAGACAGAAGGGCAGGTTGTTCCGATAGTTTAGTGGTTTGAACTTTCCCGGACTCAGGAATCAACATCAGCTTCATGGAACATTCCGTGCTGTCTCTCTCTATGAAATTGAAACCATGCTTCTGGTAGAGTCGTATTGCCTTATAGTTGCGCGTATCGACGGTTAGCCATACAGAGTCAATGCCTATTCTCTTCGCTCGCTTAATCATCAGTTTTGTCAACTCGTTACCGACTCCTTTGCTTCGACAATCCTGGTGAACGAATATTACAAATTCGCAATCTTTCCTTTCATAGTCCGGATTCACTGAGGCGTGTCCTATGACAGCTCCATCACGCCAAGCCAAGACATTCTCGGACATTCCCATAAGATCTATTACCCACTTGCGGCAGGTTTCACTTTTTTCCGGAGGGAGTCCCTGAGAAGCCGGCCTGGGCGTAAATACTTCATACATGTGAAGGACAGAAGACATGTCCCCTTCATCGAAAAGTCCTATACCAAATTCAGACCCCTCTTTGTCCAGGCATTGTATGCGTTTCACAGTAGAAAAATCCATAGCATTATACCTTCTCCAGCTGCTGGCAGATTATGCATGTTTTGGAACAAACAGCGAGTACATATAAGACAGCAGCATCGTTAAAGGTCTAAAACTACAGGCAACACACTACCGACAGTTCTAGCGGTATAACCTTGATATTCCATTTTCAACATTTATTTTTCACTTCATTTTCCTGGCTGATGAACTTTTCCAGCATCGCTTCCGCTGCTTTTTTCCCGGCCCCCATGGCCTCGATGACAGTTGCAGCGCCTGTCACTATATCGCCACCAGCCCATACATTTTCAAGGGATGTCTTGCCATATTCATCGACAACATTTATGTTTCCCCACCTATTCAACTCGAGTCCCTCCGTGTTCCTGGTCAGGAGGGGGTTTGACCTGTTGCCTATGGCCATAATGACCGAATCCACCGCAATATCGTATTCCGATCCTTCGACGGGAATTGGTCGTCTACGTCCCGATGCATCAGGTTCTCCGAGTTTCATTTTTATACAGGTTACACTCTTAACGGCATCTTTATCATTTCCGTTGATTCCTGTCGGATTGGTAAGGAGATTAAAGTGGATTCCCTCTTCCTCTGCATGGTGAACCTCTTCTATACGGGCAGGCATCTCTTCCCTGGAACGTCGATAAATCAAATATACTTCGGCTCCAAGCCTTCTTGCCGCGCGGGCTGAATCCATTGCAACATTTCCGCCGCCTACTACAGCAACCTGTCTCCCTATCCTGACCGGTGTATCGGTATGTGGAAATTTATAGGCCATCATTAGATTGATACGAGTGAGAAACTCATTGGCAGAATACACACCTGCCAGATTCTCTCCAGGTATATTCATGAAAGTCGGCAGTCCAGCGCCGACACCTATGAATACAGAGTCGTAACCACCCTTCAGTAGTTCTTCGATATCTACAATACGGCCGACTACCATATTGAATTTTATTTCCACTCCCAGTTTTTTAATCTGCTCTATCTCCCACCTGACAATTCTCTTGGGTAATCTAAACTCGGGGATACCGTAAACCAGAACTCCGCCGGGATCATGAAACGCCTCGAATATGGTGACTGACACTCCCGCCCTTGCAAGATCTGAAGCACAGGTCAAGCCAGCAGGACCCGATCCTATAACAGCAACCTTTTTGTTGATTTTTCGAGGCGCAATAGAAACCCTCTCACGGTTGTGTTCACGCTCATAATCGGCTACGAAACGCTCCAGTCGTCCGATGGCCACAGGCTCCGACTTGATGCCCAGGATACATCTCTTCTCGCACTGGCTTTCCTGCGGGCACACCCTCCCGCATATCGCAGGCAGAGCGTTCGTCTCCTTTATCTTCTGTGCCGCCTCCGAATATTTCTTCTCTTTCACGAGCAGTATAAATGCCGGTATGTCGACATTGACGGGACATCCCTCAACACACCGCGGGTTCTTACAGCCCAAACATCGTAAAGCCTCATTGAGTGCAAGTTCCTCTGTATAACCGAGAGCAACTTCATCGAAATTCTGTATTCGAGCATCAGATTTCTGCTCGAGCATTTCCTGACGTTTCAATCTACCTTTTTCATCGATTGCTTGATTCATCTGACACTCTCCAGTTTGCATCTATGATATTCCATGGCTTTATTTTCTTCTTCAATGTAGTAGCGCTGGCGGTTCAGCAGATTGTTAAAATCAACTTCAAGGCCCTCAAACTCGGGGCCATCTACACAGACAAACTTCTGTTTTCCTGCAACGGTCACACGGCATCCTCCGCACATTCCCGTACCGTCCACCATAATCGTATTCAATGATACTACGGTTGAAACATTGAAGGGACGCGAGGTTTCTACGACAAATTTCATCATAATGGCGGGACCTATGGCAAATATCTTATCTATGTCACCTCCTTCCAAGAGCTTTTTTTGAATATGGGTGACCAGTCCCCTTTCTCCATAGGAACCATCGTCGGTCATGACATGCAATTCATCACTTACTACCCTCATTTTATCTTCCCAGAACAACAATTCCTTATTACGGGCACCCATTATAGAGATGACCCTGTTGCCCGCCTTCTTTAATTCCCGTGTTATCGGGTAGAGAGGTGCAACGCCCAAACCTCCTCCTATGCAGAGAACTTTTCCGTAATTTGCAATCTCCGAAGGGTGTCCCAAAGGACCAAGGACATCAAGAATCGTATCTCCCTCATTGAGACTGTCCATATCTATCGTCGATTTACCGACCTCCTGTACGACCATGGTGATGGTTCCGGCATCCCGGTCAAAATCTGCAATCGTCAACGGTATGCGCTCTCCGCCTTCTTTTAGCCTGATTATTACAAATTGCCCGGCCCGTGCCTTTTGCGCCAGTTGTGGATGCTCTACTTCATACAATTTGACTGAATCAGACAGCGTCTGTTTTCTCTTTATTATGTACATGTCGACCTTCTCCTCTTGTTGACTGGCATAAATAGAGTCATCGATTAAATTAAAGCTCCCCAGTGAGAGGCGGGTGCTAGTTCTACGGTGCCTATCGAATCCTGTTCGGTTCTCTTTCTGCCAGTCATCTCAAACTGTCACCCCGGGATTGACTGGTGTAGCACCTTCAGTAAATTCATGCTATTAATTAGAATTTTGACCTTTTGCTCTGGCGAGGGGGCTGCAGATACAACCACTTCCGACGATAAAAAATCTATTTTTCAGTCAAGAGATCCAGGCAAAAGTCTCTACGACTGGATCCCGATTATGGATTCGATAACACCATCGGCAACGAGTGGTAGTATCTTATCTATCTTGAAGAAGACCACATATTTAGACTCATTGTTATATTTTGTTGTAAATATGGGATATCGTTTTTTCCTCAACTTGTCTACCAACTGCTTGTCTTGATCTTCTCCTGTCTTTGTCAGATAGAGCCTCTTCCCCCCGTAACTTCCCCCATGTTCCACAAAGTAATAGGCCGCCTGGGGATTGGACTGAAGATTATGGTAAGTCAAATGGCCCGACATCAGGAATGCGGCTCTCCCGTCTTCCATAATAGTCGGTCTCGACAGAGCCGCCACATTGACCTTGCCGTCCGAATCTGCTGTTGCAAAGATACCGAAACCCTTTGTCTTGTCAAAATATTCTGCCAAATCCATCTCGTCAATCTCCATTGTCACGCGTGCGGGCGCATACTTACCCTATCCACCCGCTTCTTTATGAAATGCTCACTTTTGTATACTCGATCCCTTTCCTTCTAATATTTGTCAAAACATATATAGGGAATCGACTGGAACTTCTAACTTTTCCATAATCCGTGGAGATTACAGTATTCCCTGACAGTTACATCGCCGTCAATGGCAAACTCGGCTTCCGGTGCATCTCCGGGATTGAGAAACTGCATATATGCCCTATCACCGGAAATCACCTCGATCCATTCAATATAATGTTTTTCTTCCATGGGGTGAGGAACATCACCAACCTTAACCTTCACCATACTTCCGGCCACTTTTTTAACGGGCACGTGTTTTTCCTTTGCGGCATCAACAGTATTCTCCTCGTAGAGTTTCATGGGTTCGTTACAGCATACAAGTTTCCCAAACCCTCCATGAACCATTTCCACAATGTTCCCGCACACCTCACACTTATAGATCTGCAGTTTTTTTGTCATTCTACTCAAGTCTCCTTTCTTTTTCTACCATTCCATAAAAGAACGGCGTTTATATCTAAAAAATCTCTCAAATACTGATTGTTAAAATCTCATTCCATGTGCCGGACAGGATCCTCTTTGATCATGTCTGGCTGTTAGAGGTTAGCTGCGGGACAAAAACCCTGGTGCCCAGCTCCCTGTCCAGCATTAGGAGGCCATTCCCATTGTCGCCGATGAGCTTAAGCCTGGTTATAATATCGTTATCATTGGACTCTTCCTCTATCTGTTCGGTAACGAACCACTCGAGGAATATCTTCGTTGCATGATCCTTTTCTTCTATGGCAGTATCCACCAGATCGTTGATACTTTTAGTGATAAACTGCTCATGGACCAGTGTTTTTTCAAACATATCCAGGGGAGATTCGAATACCATGGGCGGCTCTTCGATAGCCATAAGTTTTACCTGCTCACCATGATTGTTGATATAATGGTAGATTCTCATGGCGTGTTCCATTTCTTCCTTGTATTGAACCATAAACCAGTTTGCAAATCCCTTTAGTCCCACATACTCACTATGAGCGGACATGGCCATATAAAGATATGCGGAGTACATCTCCTTATTTACCTGCCCGTTCAACTCTCCCAACATTTTTTTACCCAGCATGTGCTTTCCTCCTTCGTTTATTTTACAATCCTTAAAAAAGCCCTGATCAGATCGCTGTCCGCATGGCAGACAGAGTCTCGAAGTGACTTCTCTCTTCTCCTATTATCCCATCTATAACCTTATGCTGATCCTTCACAACAAGAGCCTTAATCTCCTGATAGTATAGGATTGAGTCCATCTCGCGGCGTATGGCAAAATCAAGAGCCGAGGAAACATCTTTGATCTTAGTTAGTTCCCTTTCCATTGCTTCTTTCGTAAAGATTATTTTACTGTCTACATAATTTCGGAGATAGGAAACATATTCATTGGCATATCCTTCAGGGAGA
>JAFGPZ010000085.1 GCA_016935935.1 Deltaproteobacteria bacterium | reverse complement strand
TTTTGAGTCAGACAGATAGGCTGTCGAGGACCATGGTAATTCCCCACCCTAGGGGGCATTAGGACCAAGGTTATTCCCCACCCCGGGGCCACGGTAATTCCCCACCGGGACCACGGTTATTCCCCACCCCCTTGCTATAGAGAGGCTATGCAGTAACCCCAAAATCCTCTAATCTCCAGCAGTCGAAATCACCCTGGAGAGGAGGAGCTATGGCAAGGAGGAAGATAGCAATGAATGAGATTGTAGAGATTATCTATCACTGGCATCAAGGCAGTACCATCAAAGGGATTCAACGGTCATTGAAATCCGCCCGCAAAACCATCCGCAACTACATCCACCTGGCCCAACAGCTCGGGGTACGAAGAGGGGAGCCCTTTCCTGATGAACAGGAGCTGATCAGAGGGCTCAGGAGCCTTTCCCGTGCCCCCTCACTGTATGAGACGCCAGCCATCGATTCTCTTGCTCCGTATCGAGATCAGATCAGACAGTGGCTGAAAGGTGAGGATATCACCGCCAAGCAGATCTGGAGGCTTCTCAAAGAAGAACATGATCTGTCTGTGGGCTATTCCACGGTGAAGCGCTACCTTCGGAAGGAGTTTGCCGTAGGGACTCCCACCATCACGGTCCGCATAGAGACTCCCCCCGGGCAGCAGGCCCAGGTGGATTTTGGCTACGCAGGGCTCATGTATGACCCCATCAGTGAGAAGCAGCGAAGGGCTTGGGCCTTTATCATGACCCTTTCTTGCAGTCGCCACTGTTTCGTTCGCTTTTGACTTTTCCTTTAACACGAAGATCGAACATGCTTTGATCACGAAACTGGCTATCTGTATCTTCATTGAGAAAAAAACATATCCTGATCTATGGCCCTGCCGGGGTGGGGAAAACTAACCTGGCCTAAGCCATAGGTCATGAGGCATGCAGGAAAGGCTATGATGTGCTGTTTGTCAAATCGGTCAAAATGCTCTGGAGCCTCAATGCTGCCAGAGCAGATCAATCCTGGGAGAAAAGCATCAAGAAGTTCCTCAGGCCGGATCTTTTAACTTGGAATTCTCCGCTGCTTGCAGCGGGGATTGTCCCAGAAATGTAAGCATGCAACGCATCCTTTTCCAAGGATTTCCCCGATTTCATGTGGTATAGAAACACAACTTCTTATCCACCAACTTAACTTCCATTCAATGCTGTTTGAGAAGCTCTCTTTGTGCTAACAGGGCCGCCCCAAGGGCTCCGATGATCTGGGGCTCATCCGGGACAAGAAGTTCCATCCCGATTTCTTCTTCTAAGAACTTTTTTACCCCGACATTTTTGGCAACACCGCCGGTAAAGACCGCATCCGGCCTAAAGGTCAGGCTTGATGCCATAGCGGCTACTCTCGCTGACACTGCTTTGTGCACCCCGGCTATCAAATCGTTTCTGCCTTTTCCTTCGGCCCGGAGCACCACTACCTCTGTCTCGGCAAATACGGTGCAGGTGCTGCTGATGGTGCAGGGTTCTTTGCTCTGGAGAGCCAGTGGCCCCATCTCAGCAACAGATCCTACTTCGAGCACCTGAGCCATCACCTCCAAGAACCTCCCTGTTCCGGCAGCGCACTTGTCATTCATGGCAAAGTTGGTGACGTTGCCTTCCGGGTCTACCTCGATGGCCTTTGAGTCCTGGCCCCCCATATCGATGATAAACCTGGTGGAGGGTATCACAAAGTGAGCCCCTTTGGCATGGCAGATGATCTCGGTAACTGCTTTATCGGCGAAGCCGATGGAGCCTCTCGCATACCCTGTTGAGACGACATAACTGAGATCGTCTACAGAGATTGAGAGTCCGGCTTTCTCCAAGGCTTCTTTGATGACCCTATCGGTGGCAAGCTTGACATCATACCCTGTTGGTCTGACGGCGTACCCTACGATTCCATCATCTCCCAGAATGACGGCCTTGGCAGTAGCAGCACCTACATCAATTCCAGCAACGAACATACCGGTAACTCCTCTCTTTCATCCTAGGTCCGGTTCTCGCCTCGGGATGCTCTGTTCGAGTTCAAATCTTATGAGCAGAAAAATCGCTGCCGTCCTAATGATTCTATCCCAAGAGCGATCGGCAGGGTCGTGTTCCTTAGATACCCTTTTCATGTCTTCGCTGCCTTCTTTGCTTTCAGCATCTCAGCGAATGTTTCCACCTTGGTCCTCAATGAGTCAGCGCTGTAGGCCCTGCTGTCGAAGTTATCTATTTCGAGAGAGAGGACGGGAAGGCCGGTTTTCTCTTCGAGGTACTTTTTCTGAGGATGGGATATTGTGGCAACAGGACGGCAGTTATAAATATACGTGGCAATAAAGCCATCCAGCTTCATCAATGCGGCAGCCTTTTCGTAAAACTGTATTTGTGCTTCAGTGCCGTGATAATATCCTCCTGACATCTCATAGTCGGCTATTATCTCGCCGGGCGTATTATAGTTCCCCTTGGGATTAACCCTGACACCCCCCAAAGTGCCTAATATAAATGTCAATGGGACAGCAAGCCCCGTTTTTTCCGCCAAATGTGTTATCCTGGGATCAGAGGTGTGCCCGGCTCTTAGCATAACCCTCGGGGCGCCTTTTTCCGACACTCCTATACCCTCTTTTACCCGTATTTCCATCTCACGAATCAAGATGTCCATAGCCTTGATTCCCTCCCGTATGCCGCGGCCTGTCGAAGAGGAAGAAATCGTTTCCATGAGCTCAAGCTCAGCTATGCTGATCGGCACCGGATCAGCCTTCATGAGCTCTACCAGGCGCACCAGGTTATCTCGATACAGCCGGCTCTCCTTCTGGGACCGCTCCCAGGCATCGGTAACTATCTCAATGCCCAGGACCTCCTCAGCCTTCTTGAGGGCCTGATTGATCTGGGCACCCAGGTAGTGGACCCGTTCCGGCAGATACTCGGGGAACTCTCCCCAGGGGGAATCCATCACCCCGTCGATATAGGCCACGGGGACCCCGTAGAGGGCGGTGACCAGGTCATCGGCCTTGGAGCCCATGTCGCAATAGTAGCTGGAGGCCAGGGCCAGATCAGGGACAGGGATCATCCCCAGGGCGATGCCCCCTATCTTTGCCTGCCACAGGGAGCACAGGGCATGGCCCGGGGGCAGCCCGTTGGCCTCGCCTGTCTCAAGGATGGGGATAAGCTTGTTGAAGATCTGGCCCATGGTGTGATCCAGGACCATGTCGGGGGCCGTGACCATCACATCCTTGGAAGAGGCGCTCAGGATGAGGCCGGGGCCGAGTATGGCGGGGAATCCATAGTAGACGATCTTCTTTCCCTCATCCCTGGCCAACACCAGATCGATCAGCTCTTTGAGCCATGCCCCTAAGAGTTTCCTCACGCCTTTTAGCGTGACATCATGGTTTTGCCTGACCCAGGTATCGGCAGTCTCCATGTCGCCAGGACCGATGCCCAGCCGTTCAAATGATTTCTCTATCCTGGGCCTTTCCTTTTCAATTTCTTCATCTTCGAACCCGCACAGTTTGAGAAGTTCATCGTAGTAATCAGCCATGGTTATCTCCTTATGGTCTCGATAAAGGTCTCGATGCGTGTCTTGAGGGGGCCGGTCTCCATGGCATCGTATTCAGACTCCACGACAAGCAGAGGAAGCCCGGTCTCCTCCTTTAATCTATCAGGGAAGAAATAGGATTCGACTTTATACGACTCGCGGTACAGTAACTGGTACCAGACCACTCCTGCCGCTCTATAGTCCTTGGCCAGCTCTATCAGGAAATCGAGCCGTTCGGCGCCGGGCCGAAACCAGCCGGGACACACCCGTTCCATAAAATAGGATTGAGCCAGATTGGCCATGAGATCGCCGTTGAGTTTTACCTCACCCCAGTAAGGGCGTATGCCCTCGGCAAACTCCTCCATGACGATCAGCCCTCCGCTCTCCTCTATGAGGTCCATGACCTTGGAATCTCCCCGAGCAAGAGTGGAGCCGGTAAGAAGGATACGGGGGCCGTCTTTGGGCTGAGGAGCAGCGTCTTTGAGCTCCTTGAGAAAGGATTCAAGGATTTCTACCATGACCTCTTTGTCGGCAAGAAAGGATGCGTGATGCAGGACAACAAAGTCCTTGCTGTCCACCATAAGATTCTCAGATTTCCGCATCGTGCTTATCTTTCTCAGAAGCTGCCTCTCCCTGTTGCATAATGCTATGGATTGCGTGAGTCTCGATTCGGTGATCTCCACCCCGGTGAACTCTTCAAGTTTGTTCTTCAGCCTGCGGATCCCTTTAAGATAATATTCAAGGGCCAGGTTGTCCTTGACATGGGGAACGCCAAAGACAAAGGATGCTCTCTCAGGGGTATAGTAGCCCAAAGTATTTGAAAAGGCCCGGACATGATTGTCGGTGATGGGAACGACAATGAGATCGGCGATCGTATAAGAGGGATCTTTCTTGGAGGCAAGGTATCCTATCTGGCTGCGCCAGAAGGGATCGAAGAATCGGCAGATATACGCCCCGGCATCCTTTAAGGTCTCATTATTGCCGCATTGGATAAAACAGATGGGTATCGCGTCACAGGCCAAGGCAAGCTCTTCGGGGAAATAGCCCCCTGCAGGATACCCTATGACCTTCCGTCCCTGCTCCTTTGCCTTGCTTAGATCAAGGAGCCGGGTCTTTAGATGTGCGTCAAGCTTCTCAAGGGCTTTCATTGGTGACTCCTTTTCTATACCCGCTCATTGTCAAAATCGCCTTACTTGTAGGGCAAAATATTAGTACTGTCAACAAGGTAACGTCGTACCCCCGGTAAAGAGGATAACAAATGTAGAAAAATATATGTTTCATCATTCTTGCCCAAAATAGGGACTGAGTATCTGGCAGAACTGCTCCGGCCGGCTCGTACCCTGTTGCTCTTATGAAAGAATCTGGAATGATGAAATGGTGGGGGAAAGGTGATCCCCATTCTTCCATCGTTCCAATATTCCACTTCCTGATATAGCTCAGGAGTATGATAGGGAGGAAAAATCTCCAAAGCATTTGCGGCAAAATGCCTGTGAGCTTGGTTTTGTCGGGATCTTCATCACTGAAGCTTACGGCGGCGAAGGTTGCTGAGGAAACCCTCCAACTCCACGGTGGATACGGGTATATTGGAGATTACACTATAGGGCGTGTTTATCGGGATTCCAAGATCGTTGAGATCTACGAAGGAACCAAAGAGATCGAGAAGATCATTATTGCCCGGCATTTGTTAGGGAAATATTGATGCAGATCTGTTTTGTTCAATCCGTCTCTTTCCCCTAAGACCGAGGCGTTGCCTCTCAATGTCGATGCTGTTTGATTATCTCCGTTTGGGCAATCAGGGCAGCACTAAGGGCTCCTAATGTACGAGCGCTATTTTCCTAACTTGATTTCACGCATCATTTTAGATTTTTGAAACCTATTCCTTCCCTTTCCCGAAGGCCTCATACGTACCTGGGTGATACATAGAGTAATTTCAAAAACCCAAGCTATTACGATTTGACAAGTCTTCAGGTTTCTTGTTGGCTGTGTAAACGGCCGAGAACTCGATGAAGCCGAACACAACAGGTTTGTCCACTTTGGTGAATACGAGCGGGCAATGCATTAATCCCTTTGGGATATAGATAAATGAAGTAGAATTGATAATGTGCTTTTCTGCTTCTTCTCCCAATATTATATATGCCTCTGCTCCAAAATCATGATAATCAAGTGGATTGGATCCCATGAAACAAAGAACTTCATCGTAGTCATGAGTATGTCCATGTCCTCCCAAGGCAATAGGGGAAGTGATGGCTTCTATTGTCATATTAAGGGCTGCCCCATCCCACTCTTTCACCGGAGCGTTGCGGCCTATACTGATAATCGGGACCTGGATTTCCGGATGAACTGATTTTCCTAAAGGTTTTCTCAATATGTATTTCCCGTATTTTGTATTATCCATTTTTTTATATCCTCTCTGCTTCTCTATGTTTATGGTTGGCATCAAGAAAAGGCTTCTGTATTTTGACCCTGCTGATAGGTCATAGTACGGTAACCTCCTGGACAGCTTGTCCTTCTGCACCCTCCGTATCGGTGAATTTCATGGTAATGGCATATATACCGGGGATACTGTAAATGTGGGAGGCAGTGGGACCACCTGTAGCAACAGGTGTCCCGTCCCCCCAATCCCAAGTGGTTCCTGCCCACTCAGGTAATGCCGGATAATGATAGCAAGCCTTGTCGTCGTAAAAACGGGTCTCGTCATTCCATACCTTGACCGTATCGCCTGCCTGTACTGTATCTGACAGTATTGAGATATGCACACGCGGGGGTGTATTTGAGCGAGTCTTACTGATATTGTCGTAGTAAAGAAATCCCTCTGGCGTGTGATCGATGTTTTCAAGAATTTCGATATGGGCCGCAAAGGCATGCCTCGCTTGATCGAGAGTAATCTTGTCCGGTGTGTCTAATGTGGAATGATAATATAAAGGGATGCTTGCCACATTAACCCACGGGCTTGTTGCAGGTGCCACACCCCATTGCGGGCCGTGTCCAAACGCTTCAAAACGATTTTGCGTACAGATGAATCCATGCTTTTCCATAGTAAAAGTGACAAGTCGCGAGTAGGTATAATTGTTAGAGATAACATAAAATTCGCACGTTTCTCCATCGACAGGCACAATTGTTTCTTTAGTTTGATCATACGTATACCGTATCCCTCCAAGGGCGTGGTCTATGTCCCACACTATGGCCCTTTTCAATTGATCCTTGTGCAATTCGGCAAATTGGTAATGTCCCGAATTGAGGTCATAATCATGGCCGGAGCACCATACAAAAATCATATCGCGATTTCTTGATGCCTGTGGTTTTGAATAAAAGTATTCCGCTAGTTTTGTCATTAAGGCAACGCTTCCGTTGTTGTCGACCGCACCCGTGAAATGACCGGTATCGTAATGTGTAGCGACAAGAATGACCTCTTTGGAGCTGCCGTTACCAGGCAATTCAAAGACTATGTTGGAGGCATTGTATTGTTTGTGAGGCACTTCGAGTTTTATTCCAACGGTATGGTGCACCCCAGACATTGCCAAATTCCTTACGTAATCGCCACCGCTCTTACTGAAACAGAAAACCGGAATTGGAAAGATATCTGTCGCTGTTCCTTCACCTTTTTGCTGTTGCGGGCTGTTTACTTGCAGATTTGCGCGAAACACAGCTATAGCTTTTTTATCCTTTGCAGCAATAGTCGCCTCTCTTGCCGTTGCTATGTAACCCCGCATAAATTTTTCATCAATCAAGGCGATCTTTCCGGCTACATTGACACGCTCGAAATTCGACTGAGAGCCATCTTCGACATATGCCAGTTCACCGATAAGACCTTCAGACGAAGTTCCTATAGTCCAGTGCAAAGGAAAGCATGATTCGGTAAGTATCGTGTCTTTCCCTTCAGTTTCTATTATCACTTCATATTGATCGGGGAAGGGGCTGTTCACTATAATAGATTCGGTTCGTGCATCTGGCAAACCTGCTTTATGCAGTCTTCCTACTATATAATGAGCTGCCACGTCTCCTTTTGGCCCCACGTTTATCCCTGAATGGATACCGTACCCTGAGATATCACAAAGATCATAAAGCATCTCCATTATCTCTGCCGCCGTTGATGATATATCAGACATCTTTTTTCCGCTCCCAGTGCTTTCTTTGCTCCCGGTTATTTCAAATCTTCCGAGGGGAAGCCATCCGGATAGAATAATATGTAGCAAGACGGATTGGTCTTTCCACTAGCCTGACAGAGCATCTGACAATGGTCGTGGGCCGTAAACTGGTACGGGTAGGCCGACCTCCAATGCTCCGATATCAGGCGCCTTACCGGTGAAATTGTCATTGATGTTGTGAAGCCTGCAGCCGGCATCGACCGGTAGTGCATCGGGTTTAAGGCGAAAATCTAGATTTTCCTCTTTATAAAGCCTTGTAATATCATTTGAAACGGGTGGTCCTACTTGTAAAAAAATACCGTAATCGATTAGGATGCTATGTTTGTCATGCCCTGTCGTTTCACTATATTCCATAAAGTCCTTAAATTTTTGCTCCACTCTTTCGCCCCCATAGTCTTTGAGCAATTCAGAAGGTGGGGCCTTCCAAATGAAGGAATATTCCGCCCTGGAGTCAGGGCAGAAACCATTGTAATCTGATGATGTGTAATTGGTGAAAGTATCCACAGAGAAGATTGTTTCTGCCGGATACCACCCGAGTATGAGATTATTCCGGAAATGAAAGTTGGAAGCCTGAGCAGCTTCTACTCGTGCAGTGAATGTGTTGTGATAGTAAACTAAACCAGACGGATTTTGGGCATGTTTTATACTTTGAGGGGCATTATAAACGATGTTTCTTATAAAATATGCTGGCCCGCCGAAAAGTGTTTGTTGACTGAGCGCATGTGCGGCAGAGTTTATGCAGAGGTTTCTCATAACGCGTATGTTGTACATGGCCCCGTCTGCCTCAATAAAGTTATCGTGCATGTTGGTGATGAGGTTGTTATAGATATCAATAGAGACAAACGTCCTATCACGCTTCAAGACTTCTTCAACAGGATAAACATCTGGGTGGGCATAGGGAGGATAGCCATCAGGAACGCCATATGTGGCGTGGTCTATCCCGTCATGAAAATTGGCGATATAGTTATGGCATATCACATGGCCAGCACCGGCAATTTTGATAGCGTATTCTGATAGACATTTTTCATAGGGATAAGATGACTTGCGCTCAGGAAAATTAATCCATCCGTGAAGGGAGTTTGGATTGTGTCTGCCTATAAAGATGTTATCAGAAATGAAAAAATTTTTTGAGCCTGACCAGTCAGTGTGAATGCCTTTGTCAACATCCTCAAAAAGGCACCTCTTTACTGTTAAACCGCTTGAGCCGGTGATGTTTTTATTGCCCGCAAGAAGAGCAACGTAGGTGTTACGAATAGAAAGCCCTTCAAAATAATGGTAATCTGCTGCCATAACATTAAAGAGGTTGAAATTGTTATTCCCATCGAAAATGACCTCGCCATCGCCGGCAGCTATGATAGAAATTGGTTTTGTAGGCGTTCCTTTTCCTGTCAAATAATATGTCCCATGAAAAGGAGTCCCCATGCCTTTTCCGGATATGTCGGCTCCGTATATATTCCAGTCGTCTTTATACACTCCGGCATGAACCATGATAGTATCGCCGGGTTGTACACGGGAAGGGGCAACATTCCACCAGTCCGCCTCGCACCATCCGGTATAGTAGGCCGCCATGAGGTTAGGGAATGCCGGTCCCTCTTTTTGCCCCATATAATCAAAGGGATATACGTGATAGACCTTTCCAGTCTTACAGGGTTTGGGTTCGAAACGTGTTTTTATCGTTACAACTTTTTCGGGATCACCCACTACTCCGTCAGGATCCGATATATGAAAAAGGCATTCGTATACCGTGTCCGGTTTTAAATCGAATATGCTTCCGGCAAATAGGTTTGGAGCAATATAATCAATACTGTTTGAAAGGAATTGAGCAATGCTTTCCTCGTTCTGTATACGAAGCATGGGCAGGGCTTTTTGCCAGGAATCCTCCCCCTTTTCTCTATATTGAACGTCTACAGCAGCATTTCTGTTCTTGTCACCGCTGATATACCATTCGAATCCTAGAGAAGTGAGTGTTGGAGGCTCAACAATAAAATTCCTCGGACTGACTCTGTTGGTTTCGTCACTATCATTTTGTAACATCGCCAATGACTCCTTTTATCGGAAGAACAACATGACATGGATAAGTATTATTAATACATTGCAGCATATTTTCTGACCATAGAGCAAGTCGACAAAACTATTATTTACATTTATTCGCCGATCAACCACAGAGAAAAAATAGGAAATGCAGTAAGGAGTGCGGTACGGATTACATCGGCAATAATAAAAGGCGTAACACCCCAATAAAGATCCTTCAGCCGCGTTTCTTTAAAAAGTCCCTGTACAACGAAAAGATTGATGCCTACAGGAGGTGTAATGTTTGCTATCTCGACAATAACAACCGTCAGCACGCCGAACCAGATGCCGCTCATATGAAAAACATCAGTGAGGATAGGATACATCAACGGTACGGTCAGTACGATCATAGGTGTTGCCGGCATTGGGAATCCTAATATTATATACACAATAAGCATTCCCCCGATGATAAATATAGGAGATATATCGAGCCCCATAACCCAGTAGACCAATGCAGTGCTTAAACCCGTTAATGCAATAAACTGGGCAAAGATTAAAGAGCTTATTACGAGCATATATATCATGCAAGATGTACGAAGGCTTTCTGCCAGAGCTTCCTTAACAGTAGTTAATAAAAACCCTTTTTTTATAAGAAAAATAATGAAAGAGCTCACAGCTCCCACTGCTGCTCCTTCAGTAGGCGTGAAGAATCCTCCATAAAGTCCTCCTATCACAAGAAAAAATATAATAAGCATTCCCCAGATTCCCTTAAGGCTTATAAACTTGTCTTTCCATGTCGACGATGCCCCGGCAGGGCCGTGCCATATATCTGATCCTGTTAACAGCACTATTGTGATAGTGTATATTGCAGCCTGCAAGAGGCCGGGGATTATGCCGGCTATGAACAGTTTTCCTATGGATTCTCCGGTAATGCTTCCATAAACAATAAAAGCGACGCTGGGAGGTATTAATACCCCCATACTGGGAGCGCTGGTCAAGACCCCAAGGACTAATCGTTCATCATAGTTAGCGTCTTTCATAGGTTTGTAAGCAATAGGAGCAAATGTCGCAGTGCCTGCCGCGCTTGACCCTGTGACGGCACTGAAGCCCGCACTGCCCCATGTTGTGGCTATTGCAAGCCCTCCGGGAATCCTGGCCAGCCAACTTTCTGCTGCCCTATAAAGATCAGCGCCGATGCCGGAATGAAAGGCGAAGGTTCCCATAAGAATAAACAGAGGAATTGCCATCAGATCATAACTGAGAGAATAACTCCAAAATGTTGATACAAAGGTTTGAGCAGCGGCATCAAAACCGGCTACGGTGACCAAACCGAAGAAACCGACTAAGGTAAAATCGAGAAAGATAGGCACCCTAAGACCCATGAGTAAAAAAAGGATTAAAAACCCTAGGATTCCGATTGTGCTAATCGACAATAAATCCACTTCCCATCCTTTCCGGTTGTTTGAATTTTTCGATGATATCGATAATGAGCTGCAAAGAAAAACCTAGTCCGCCAATAAAGAGAGAGATCTTAACAAAAAAAAGGGGGATATGAAGATAGTCTGACCACTCTTTACTCATATACGAGTCCAATATAAAGGGTACTGATTTCCAGGTAAAGATGACCATAACGAATAGACTGACTAAAGAGAGCAGTATGTCGAGAACACTTTGCACTTTGTGGGGCAGTGGGATTGCAAAGTCCAGAAAGATGTGTCCCTTGATTGCCAGAGTATGAGCTATGCTCAAAAATATCATGCAGGATAGAGCGAATTGGCTCAGTTCAAAAGTGCCTGGTATAGGGTGTCTGAAATACCTGCCTATTACGTCAAAAAATGTAATCAAAGCAACAAAAATAAGCAGGAAATAGCTTGTGCAATAACAATAAAAATTACATCGTTTGATGATGGCCGCTATTTTATTCATATACATCTCCCAGGAAATCATCTGAGTAAGCCCTCACATCGCTAAAAAGCGGGTTGCCCACAAGGTTTTTTTGGCATACATAAACGCTATTCTGGGCAACCCGCTAACAATTCGTTTAGGCGGATTGCGAATATGTTACGGCGTATAAAGAGGCTTTTCTCCTAATGACTTCAGAAGGCCGATATATTCATTGACTATTGCTTTTCCGTCTCCGCCATTTTTATCAACATCTGCGATGAATTTGTCCCAGACCGGCATTGCGGCCTTTCTCAATTTGTCCATCTCAGGATCCGGCAAAGTATAGATTTCAACTCCTGTTTTATTTATCAGTTTTAGCGCTTCTCCGTCGTTGTAGTCGCCTGCTTTGACGTATACATCTTCATAATCTGATACAACCTTGCGGATAATATCCTGTGTTTCAGGACCAAGGGATGCCAATTTCTTCTTGTTTATAACGACTGCGGCATTCGCCATTGCCATGGCGTCGACTGTAAGTAAAGATCTATTTGAAAACTCAAAAAGCTTATAGACGTTAAAAGCGCCCATCGGGTGCATCCATCCTTCAACGAGACCCCTTTCCCAGGCTTGATAGGCGTCGGTAGGGGGAATGCTTATAGGAACTGCTTTGATGCTTTTCAAGAATTCTGTCATATATCCGCCGGGTGTTCTAATCTTTTTACCGGAAAGTTCATAAAATGTGATGGGCTTATCTTTGCGAAACAACAATTGATAAAATGGCGTTATATTCCAGCCTAATACCTCGACTTGGCCCCATGACTCCTCAAAATAACCCTTGTCTTCCATTTTGCTCATCGCTTTCCGTATATTCACAGGATTTTTAGCGGCAAAGGGCAGGTTGCCGACTTCGGCAAACACAAATTTACCGGGGGCATAACTTCCGGCATAATCTGTCATATCTGCTATGCCGGTTTTGACAAGGTTAAAATGTTCAGAGGTTTTACCCAAAGAATTCGACCAATATGGAACGACTTTTACTTTACCGCCGGTCCGTTTTTCGATTTCATTTGACATTGGTATCTGCCAGATCATGGCATTGGGTTCGGTTGGTCCTCTCATAGTAACGTATTTTAGTTCTATTGTTTTAGTTTCAGCTTGGGCTTTGTGTTGTGGATGGGCTATGAAAAACACGGTAAGAAAACTAAAGACACCTACACACACAATAACGAAGTGCTTCATTAATGATCTTTTTTTCATCCTAAAATTCCTCCCTTTTTGGTTGTTAGCGCTTTCATTAAGTATACTGTGCAACATCTTCTCACTTTGAATATCTCATTACAGAGAGGAGAGGTTTTGATTCAATGAGAGCGAGCAATCAGCTTTTAGAGTGAATAGGCTATTTTTTTCCACCTTCCACCATGGATTTCAAACGTTGATTTTCCTGTATCAATTTGTTGACGTATTTGGGTTTTGTCCATTTGAGGTTGCCATAAGGCTGGCTGTACACATTAGACATAACTTGGCCTCCCAT
>JAFGPZ010000084.1 GCA_016935935.1 Deltaproteobacteria bacterium | reverse complement strand
TTCCGGAAAAGGGAAAGGGAGATATACGATAAATATGGGGGGGCGACTAATACTTGCATCTGCATCGCCTAGACGTCGGGAGCTTCTCGATGGCATAGGTCTGGATTTCGAGATTATTCCCAGCGGTGTTGATGAGGAATTCAGAGAAGGCGAATCGCCACGGGAACACGTAATGAGACTGGCCAGAGAGAAGGCTTTTGCAGTCTCGCGTGAAAATCCCCATTCCTGGGTTTTGGGCGCTGATACTGAAGTAGTAATCGATGGTGATGTGCTGGGGAAACCGGATACCCATGAAGAGGCAAGGGAGATGTTGAATAGGCTGATCGGGAGAATGCACCTGGTCATAACAGGTTTTTCCATAGCAGGGGAAAATGCGGGAGTAAGCATAGACGATGCAGTCGAGTCTCAGGTTTTTTTCAAGGAAATGTCGCATGACGAAATTGAGTGGTATATAAAAACGGGCGAGCCCTATGATAAGGCCGGTGGATATGCAATCCAGGGTAAGGGAGCACTGTTTGTGAAGGAGATACGAGGTTCGCACACAAATGTTATAGGTCTTCCACTGTGTGAGGTATTATCGGCGCTTGAGAATGTTGGAGCGGTGAGCTTAGACCTGGTGGCTAATTCATTCTATGTTGCTCGCTGCGGGGAATTCATTAAAATGGAAGGTCAGGATCCTCAGTTCAGGAGATGAAAAAATGTCGGTAATCGGACAAAACATAAAACAGATCAGGGAGGAAATTGCCGTTGCGGCGGAGAAACACGGTCGCAGTTCTTCAGGTGTAAGACTCATGGCCGTCACTAAAACGGTGAATGATGAAAGAATTCTGGAAGCGATAGAAGCCGGTGTGGACATAATAGGAGAAAATTATATCCAGGAGGCCAAGAGGAAGATCGAAAAGCTCGGTAAGAAAACGGAGTGGCACTTTATTGGCCACCTTCAGACCAATAAGGCAAAATATGCTGTAAGACTTTTCAATATGATCCATTCTGTTGATCGCCTTGGTCTTGCTGTGGAACTCGACAAAAGAGCAAAAAAGACAGATAATGTAACCAATATTCTCATCGAAGTGAACCTGTCTGGAGAGGCGTCAAAGAGTGGTGCCGCCAGGGAGAATGTCATCGAACTGATACGAGAGATTTCTCTGTGCTCAAACCTGTCCGTTCGAGGACTCATGACGATGCCTCCCTGGTTCGACGATCCTGAGAAGAGCAGGCCCTTCTTTACCGCCCTTCGAGAATTGAGAGACAGAATTGCGGAAGAGAATCTGGATGGAGTCAGTATGGATGAACTGTCCATGGGGATGACAGGTGACTATGTGGTTGCAGTAGAAGAGGGTGCCACAATCGTTCGGCTGGGCAGGGCGATATTTGGTGAGAGAATATGATGGACTGACAGGGAAGCGCATTTCCCCCAGCCTGTTAAGATATCTTCAATCCTGTCTGTTGCTAACCTTTGTATATGAATCTTTCCAGTAGTCTGTGAAATGGCGTCCAGTCCGATTCATTATCGGTGGAATTCTCTATAAATATTTGAAATGCGTTTACTTTGGCATCCAGATCATCTATGAAATTGACAATCAGCGCTTCCAGCGTTTTGGGACGTTTGGGAGAGCCGTACTCAAGCACTCCGTGGTGGCTTATTATTATATGTCTTAGCTCCATTGCCAGTTGTTCCGGGAAATCTTCGATTAGGGCCATCTTTTCATTTACGATTTCAAGACCCAGAGTAATATGCCCAATAAGTCTTCCTTCATCAGTGTAGTCTATCATTTTGCTAAAGGATAACTCCCTGATTTTACCTATGTCATGGAGCATTCCTCCAGCTATGATTAGATCCCTGTTTACCTCGCTGTAGTGGGCGGAAGTTTTTTCCAATAGTTGTATGACGGACAGTGTGTGCTCCAGGAGCCCTCCAATGTAAGAGTGATGAAACCCTTTGGCAGCGGGGGCAGTTTTAAAGGCAACTGCGATGTCTTCATCGCTGAATACCTGTTCAAGAAGAGTCTTCAATGGCTGAGTCTTTACGGTCTCCACAAAATTCATCAGCGTTTTGAACATCTCTCCTGAGTCCATTTTCGATGATGGAAAATAATCGGAGGGATTGATCAGGGTCTGATCTACATTTTGAATGTCTGAAATGGACAGCTGAATTACATTTCGATAACTGATCGCCCTCGATTGTATTCTTATGATGTCGCCCTTCTTGAAACGACCGTTTAACTCAACGGCGTTGTCCCAGACCCTGCCTTCTATTTCGCCCGTGGTATCGCATAGCTTGATTGCCAGATATGGGTTGCCTTTCTGCGAAGAAGCCATATTTTTTTCAACAACGAGAAAGGTTTCTTCGATCCTGTCTCCCGGATTTATATCTTTTACATAAAGTTTTTTTGCATTCAAAATGTAATCCTTTCTTCGCGGCAACAGACCTTCATCCGTCGGTCTTTACCCTTAATACCCTGTGATCTCCTACTCGTATCGTCAACTTTGTCTTATCAAAATATTCCATCAGGGGAATGGTATACTTGCGTGATAGACTCGTTAAGTCCCGGAAAGTGGCAGGTGATGATTCCCCCTTTTCTTCAAGGAAGTTCCTGTATCTTTCCTCAAGACCCTCAATTGCTCCACGGTGAAAATGCATCTCTTCATTTATCTTGACGAGGATTTTGTCATTGAAGAGAATCGAAAGGATGTTTATCGCATCTCTTTTTCTGTCGGTAAATCGTGACAGTACGTCTTTCGTCGAAGGAGGAGTCAGCCCAGCCTCCCGATATATATCTTCTATCTCCCGGCGAAGCTCTTCCATCTTGTCCTTCAAATCTACTTTATGGTCTTTGATGCGAATCTTGTCTTTCTCAATTACGAATTCACTATCTCTTGCAATGTCCCTGACTACACTGTTGAAGAGATTCTGGTCGATAAAGCCACCGCTGGATACGCGCAGCTCTTCCTTGGAAAATCCGCCCCTCAAGGGGAATCGCTCATGATATTTCTTTGCTTCCAGGAATATTTGCTCCCGAAAGTCTTTATATACCTTTGGTGACATGACCTTATGCTGCTCTCTCTCTATGAGAATCGCCTCTTTTTTAGATAGCATCTCGTCCAGTATCTTTTTCTGCTTAGTGTAGGTGATTCCCGTTCTCACAGAAAGACTATAATCTGATATTCCATCAAGGCCAGCCCTTTCCATGATGACGTTTGTTCTTTCCTTTTCGTCTCCTTTATCCAGCAGTTCCAGTTCGGCAAGAAGGGTTTGGCTTGATTGTCTCTTTTTAACAACCAGTGGATCAAGTACCTTGCCTCCGCCGATTGTTGTAACGGGCGAGTAACTTCTTATAACGAATCGGTCTCCTGACATTGCTGCTATGGGGGATTCGAGGTATATTCGCGCATAGACAGATTCTCCTGGTTCAACTACTTTTTTCCCAAGTAATATAAGTCTCGAAAGGATCTGAGTCGTCTGTATATGGAATTTTACCAGCGACCTGTCTTTGATTTTAAATCTTGCGCTGGGAAGATATTTAAAAAGGACATCGAAACGATTTGACGGCTCAAAAATATCGGGGCAGGCCAGAAGATCGCCTCTCTGTATCGCAGATTTGCTTATTCCTTGCAGATTAATTGCCGTCCGCTGTCCTGCAACTGCGCTTACTGATGTTTCATTATGGACCTGTAGTCCGCGTATTTTTGTTTTTTTCCTGCGAGGCAGAAGTTCGACCGTCTCCCCTATGGCTACTTTCCCCGATATGAGTGTGCCCGTTACTACTGTTCCGAATCCCTTCATGGTGAAGACTCTGTCGATAGGAAGCCTGAAGAAGTTTGAAAAGGTATGTCCTTCGGCCTTTTCTACAATTCTGTTTAATTCATCGAGAAAGTCATCGATTCCTGAATGTGTAATGGAAGAAAGGGGGATGATGGGAGCATCTTCCAGAAAAGTATCGCTAAGAAAGTTCCTCACATCTTCCCTTACAAGGTTGAGCCACTCAGCATCAACCATGTCGATCTTGGTGAGAGCGACAATGCCCTGCTTGATTCCAAGAAGCTCGCATATCTCGAGATGTTCCCTCGTCTGAGGCATGATACCTTCGTCAGCGGCTATGACCATAACGACCACATCGATGCCTCCGGCGCCGGCGACCATATTTTTTACAAATTTCTCATGCCCCGGGACATCGATAATTCCCACCTTCTGGCCGGTCTTCAATGTAAGCGGGGCGAAGCCGAGCTCAATGGTTATGCCCCTCTCCTTCTCTTCCTTGAGTCTATCCGTATCTATATTGGTAATGGCCTTGATGAGCGATGTTTTTCCATGATCTACGTGGCCTGCTGTACCCAGAATAATATGATTCAT
>JAFGPZ010000083.1 GCA_016935935.1 Deltaproteobacteria bacterium | reverse complement strand
TTCTTGATTCCTTGTAATGATGGTATTTAAACATATTTTATTTCCTATCTTACGTTTTCGTCCGCAGAGGCGGATTTTCTAACGGGATTCATTCCTTTATTGTTTAAAATATCTTTTTGCACACCCAAATGCGACGAGGAGACGATTCTCGAGGTCGCGGAGGGCAGGGATGAGTTCTTTGGGATAATTGAGCCCCTGCATGAACGAGTGGGTTCCCAGCATCAGATTCAACTGTCCACTTGCGTATTTATCAATTCCCGCAAGTGAAGCTCCTCCGCCGATGAACATAACTTTCTCTACTCGCTTCCCAAACTGCGTTTCAAAAAGCTCCTTCACGTGCCTCGTCTCCTGTATTATAACATCCAGAAACGGCAGAAGGATAGTTGATAACTCGGCTTCGGGACCTGTTCCAAGGAGCCCTCTTCGGCGCTTAAGCTCTTCCGAGCGCGACATAGAGACCTCCAAACTCCGAGAAAGGGCCTGTGTGAGATAAATGCCCGACACGTCCGTTTGTCCCACATACTCCACGACGCCCTTATTGATAATGATGGCACTCGTGGATTGCGCGCCGATATCAATGACAAGCGTCGCAATATCCGTGAGTGAACCCTTGAGTGCTCTCGCGATTGCGAAAGGTTCGTGCTCCAATGCAATGAGGCGCAATCCAGCCCGTTTAAATACCCGCTCGTAGTTTTTGACGACATCGTTCGGCGTCGCGGTAAGAATGATGCGCTGATGCTTTCTTCCGTCCTTGTCGGTGTATTCCCCAATCTTGCGCCATTCCGTGGAAACCTGAGCCATGGGAATAGGAACATACTGCGGAGCTTGAAACTGAATTGCTTTTTCCACTTCCGCGGGAGGAAGATCGGGGAAGTCCAGCATCGTCGTGAAAGTGGTAAAAACCGGCAACGTCGCGACGGCGAGCTCCGTCTTCGGTTTCATATCATTTAAAAGGAGTTTGAGAGCGGCCGCGGCATCATCTTCATTTATTCTGAGAGAACTTGTCTGTATCGCGGCATTGGGATGATTCAGATAATCCTTCGTCTCAAGAATGCCATAATTTCTGAGGGTGAATTTATCCCCAGCTTTCTTGAGTTCCACCACCTTGATAGACGAAGTACCGATATCAACACCCAATACTGTCCCTCCGCGGAAAAAATTTCTGATGTCCCCGAAAAAGTCGCCGAGAAATGCCATAACCCGATTTTAACAAAGTAGTACAATAAATGCGATGTTTTCTTTCTTTAAAAAAGCGTTTAATGCGGTATTTCCTGCTTTGTGCCTCTCATGCCGGAAAATACTTCCCTCTACACCACTCCTTATATGTGAAACGTGTATTGCATCGCTCGAAACGCTTGGAGAATTCGTTTGTTCCTCATGTGGAAAACGTTTGCCTATACATGCGGGACAAGCAGGCAAATGCCACACGGGAAGTGTCGCGGTCTTTGCGGCATTCCGCTATGAATCCATTTCTGCAAAACGGCTCATACACGCTCTCAAATATTCCGGAACGGAAGCGGCGGCCGATACGGCAGCGTGCCTTGCCGGACCGATGTTTATAAAAACGCTTCCATCTACCTGCATAAGAAGACCTGCTTATATAAATGAATCTGATGTAACGAATATTATACTCATTCCTATTCCGCTTTCCCCTTCACGCAAGAAGAAACGCGGGTTCAATCAATCGCTCCTCTTTGCTGAAGCGTTCTCAATATTTCTCAAGCAGGCGGGAATTCGTGCAACAGTACTCGAAAATGCACTCCGCCGAATCCGTGATACAAAAAGTCAGACAATGTGTAAAACGCGTAATGAGCGCGCAAAAAACGTCATAGGATGCTTTGAATTTATAGGGTTTCCGACACCCTATAAATTTCGAGAATCAATAATTTTTCTCGTGGATGATGTTGTCACCTCAGGAGCAACAATAGAAGAAGCGGCGCGGACGCTTCACAAGGCAAAAGTCCCGCATGTGGCGGGACTCTGCATAGCAAAAACGTAAATTATTATCTCTCCTGGAATCCTTGATCGCTTCTTCCTACATTCACGCAATCCTTGTTCACATAGCATTGCTGTTCGGAAGATTCGGAAAGATCTTTTGTCTTCACACCTTGAATGTTCGCGTCGCAGAAGCTGTTTCGGGTGCACACCGGCCGGTTCTCCGTTGGGCCTCCAAGATCGTCTTTAAGGGTCTTTGCCGCTCTGTACTCGCTCCACAAGGGGTCATCCGAAAGAATGGACACACGATAGAGATACACGTTATCCGCTTCCAGTTCTTCATCATAGTATGAGGGATTTTTTGTGATAACGGTTGTCATGAAATAGGCGTCTATTTTCGGTTCTTCAACAATTTGTGCAAAGGTTTTTTTACTGTCCATATTGAAAATTCCGGCAAGGTAATTGAGAGCTGTGCGGAATCCGTCTGAAATTACGGAAGCCGTCTTATGAATAATGTTATACCCAAAAATCGTCGCGTTCTGTGCGGCGCCGATGAGCGAAGCGGTAGCTTCCATTACCAATCCCGGCACCTTTGTTTCTCCTCCACTCCACGTATGAAGATAATTGAATGCCTCTGAAGATACGCAAGCGAGATTAGGTTTCTCGGTACCTCCCTTCACTGGTGCGGAGTACGCGTCGGTGAGATCCAAACTTGAGCACACTTCAAGCTTGTATTGGTACGAAGTTCCCATGACCACCGCATCGCTGAAACTGTATTGTATGGTTGAGGTTGGCGGATTTTCCCCCTGCCAGTATGGAATCTGGCCTGCTACAAGATTGAATGTTCTTCCTCCATCACTACTTCGGTAAAGCCGCTGAATGTACGGCGTCCAGAGCGTCTTATTCTCCCACGCAATGGCAACTTTTGTCGTCCCCGTTGATTGGAATTGAAGCCGAAGCGTACGATCGGGAGTAATACGCATTTTCTGCACCTCAAACTCATACGGCGTCGTGAGCTTGGATTCGTCCTTCCAGTTCACCCAAATGCTTTTTGATGTGTTCCCGTACGCGTTGAGATTTGTAATGCCTCCCACAGGCAAAGGACTTGCTCCGGTCTGACATGAAATAATTGGGGTTTTTATAACATATAAATCATCAAAAGTTATTGTGAGATCATAATGATAGGTCTGTTTTTCCTTGAGGCCTGTGTGTAAAAACGAAGTTAGAGGACCAGTCGTGGAAGAAGCAATAATGGTCGGTGGCGGACTACTTATTCCTCCTCTGAGATCTGAACGATGCTTGTTTGTACTGAAATAATTCTCACTCTTATAATTTTTCGTGACAATGAGACGTATGGCGGTATTCCCCTCCGGAATACAGGAAAGTGAATATGGGGGCACGACGGTAAGTGGATCTTCATCTATTCCGGGATTTGCCGAAACGGTAGAAGAAACTTTTATGGTCGTGTTCGCGGGATTTGGCAATGTTTTTGGAGCTTTGTATTCCACATAAACTCCATCGCCGGATTGCGGTGGCATAACGGTTCCGTAGCGGGAGTTTCCGCCGTAAGTATTGTCCACATACCACATAACTGGAAGATTTGCCCAAAAACTCTTTATATCGCGAATAGCGACGTTGTGTGGCGGATCGGGTTGTATCCTCACGCCCCAGATAGTGGAGGAAGTGATTGGATTAATGATGCCTATAGAAGAAGATGCAAAAACTATCCAGCCCCCTGGCTCCTCTGAATTGAGTCCTGCCCACGCGGCGCCCGTAAGAATGGGATTTGATGCGCTTCCATTACCCTTACACGAACTTCCGCTGTAATATCCCTTATTCAATATATCTATGGATTGACCAGTGGCTTCTCCAAAACAAAGACCGTAATTTTCGCCACTACGGAGATTCACCCACCCGCTCCACGAATTATCGTCAATCGTCGTGTTTGTAAATCTCGCCCATCCGTATATCTTTCCGTCCCCGCCAACGCGCGCCGTGCAAGGCGCCTGCGGACACCCTATGAGGTCGGCACTGTTCAGGGAAAGCCATCCCCATCCGTTCGTTGAGGAATGTCCCGCCCACATAACGCCGTGAAATTCACCCGACTCATCGGCATAAATTCCGTAGGGAACGGATGAATGAGTACCGCTTTTCTGAGGTTCCTGCGATTGACTGTTGATGCTTATCCATCCGATACCTGAAGCATCCATCGCGCTCCACCCCACGCCCTTCACAATAGTTCCGGGACGTACGGTGGCATTCACTGAAGCGGTGCCTATCTCACCACTTTGGCTTTTTACGAGCCGGTAGGAATAAGTTGCGCCCGCCGGCACTGTATCGCGCCAAAATGAAGCGGTGCCTACGTTGATGCGCGTTTCATTTCCTGTCCCTGAATCGCGAAAAAGAGTACATGTCTCCCCCGAAGGATTCCATCCGTCAAGATAAATGACGACCGAGTTCGCCGTAACCGAACTTACCCGCGCGCGTAGCGTTTCTGGCTGTTCTTGTGCAAAAGCAAATGAACCAGCAACCACGAGAGCGACAACGAAAAGGGAGAAGATAATTTTTCTCATTGAATTTATTATAGCAAATCAAAAACCGCGATTCATCGCGGTTTTTGAAAATATTTATTTATTCAAACAAGTGAACTTACAAAAAACATCTCCTTTTGCATCGTACATCTTTGCCGCATTTCGATACCAATTGCCTCCTTGATAATATGTTTCACATTTCAAACCCGTGGAATAATCTAAACCGTTACCATTTATATTATATCCGGAAACAAAACAGAAATTGAATTTTCCTGTGTCTCCCATAAGGGTGTTTTCCCAACCTGGGCAAGTCATTGTTCCATTAGGGCAAGCATACGTGAACGTCGTAAATCTTGAACCGTCCAATTGTGTTGTGGGAACTGCTTGACACACCAAGTTACCGCTCCCGTCCACGGTCATATATTTGTTGACACAATTTGCAGGCGTAAGATTGGAAGGCTTGATTTTCACTTCTGCACTGCCCGCGGCAATCTTCAAGGCGCCGGATTCCGCTCTTAATGTTGTAAATCCGGTTCCGTCGGAAAGATTAATCAATCCCGAACGATTCACCGCCCCGACACTCCCTCCAATTTGAATTTCCGCCGCATTTGATGCAACCACTTCAAAGAGGCCATATGTATTGATATATTCAGCTTTTGCCTCTTCTATTCCAAAAGAAAGTTTTTTGTTATCTTCTGCTTTACTAATACCCGGCTGATTCCACTGCTTATAAACGTCATAGCATTTTGTTCCCAAAGGAGCAGATGCCGGAGCAGCAGTACATTCCAAGGCATTTGGATCAATATCGCACGCACATTTATTATTGTAAGGAGTAGAAGGTGTTTGAGTTTGAGAACCTTTCCATTCATACGAATTTCCTGCGGAACTCAAATTGCCGAGATAGGCGAGTTTGTTTTCGTATGTCCGTACATCTTTCGTCATTATAACCGCGCCATCTTGACCAAGAGCAAATGTTTTTTTGCCGATAACATTGCTAAATTCTACCGTTCCCGAATTAATTTTCACTCCATAGTCTAAAGCACCACCTTCAAAAATGAGTGCGGTTGGAATCCGAACAAATCCTGTTGTTGGATCAATGGAAAGACCCGTGAGATACGAAGTTTGCGCGTTTGCTTGAGGAAAAAGCGTGTTCTGTGATTGTTGACTGCCAGTGGGGACTTTTAATTGAATTCCATTATTCTCGATTTGTATGGAAGGCCCGTTCTGACTTCCGATTGCAACCACGGTTCCTGTGGTGTATACAATACTGCCTGTTTTGGTCCACGGCCCGCCGGTACTGATAATCGTTGTGCTTGTACTTTGAGTTGTGCTTCCTCCGACTTTCACCCAGCAATTACCTTCCTGTGCATTCGCGGGAGGAATGAATGCTTCTGGTTGTTGTTGGTTGCAATTCGTTCCGCCAGTGAAAAGCCAAATGTCGCCGTTGTAGTAGGTGATGGTTCCCACAGGCACACCAGTACCGAGTACTGTTGTAGAATAGTTTGGGAGTACAAACCCTTTAGACAAAGATGCATTAACTTGACCTGTTGGTGCATTCAGCAACAACGAACCTCCAAGTGAATTGAATAAAATATGATTTGCAATATTGAAATATGAAGCCCCATTAAACCCTGACAGACGAATACTGTTATTGCCTGATACAATGAGAGTGTCAGGCTTAAGCTTAATACCTGCATCACCAGACCCTTCAGTAGTTGACTCAAGGGTTCTCGCATCAAAACCACCTGCTTTTATTTGATCTGCACCTCCGACATCCACTGGTGGCGTTGTGTTCCCTTGTGGAAATTGCTGGGTAGGTGGCACCCACGTTCCGCTTCGCTGGCCTAATGCCTCGCTTGCCATAAAAAGAACTGCAAGCGACAACAACCCGACCGAAAAAACAAGGAAAGTATTTTTCTTCATAAAGTTATTATAACATATTCATTTATTACTAAATTGGCTTTATATATATATTTAGAATTTCCCGTGTAAACGCTTTCTTTTTGGAAATTCCTTAATAAAAACGGAACGAATGGAGTTTTGAATTCTTTGAAAAGGATTCGCGTGAGTGGCAACAAAACGGCGATATAACTTCCCATCGTCGCCGTGAATCTTCACATTGCTGGTAATAACGAAAAAATCGTTGAAATCTCTAACTGTTATTTCATTTTTATCACGATATTGTGCTACCAAAACCCCATCCCTATATCTAAGAGAATACAGGATTTTTTTTAAAATCCTACGCATTTTTTCCTTAGAAAGCAGATGAAAGAGGTTGGTACAAAACACTATCCCGTAGCGCCCTTTTTTATAATCAAATTTCTCCGCATCAATACAATGAAAAGTGATTTTATTT
>JAFGPZ010000082.1 GCA_016935935.1 Deltaproteobacteria bacterium | reverse complement strand
TCCCTTCAGAAGGTTTGCTAAACCGGAAGAAATTGTTGGAACAGCCATATTTCTTGCATCCGAGGCTTCTGACTATATGACAGGATCTGTTGTTGTCATTGATGGGGGCTATTCTATCTGGTAGAAAAGAGTTGTAATTCCTTACACCTGCGCTTTCGTTCGTATAGATCCTGATTTTGCCCATGGCCCTAAGAGAGTTTTGATGGGATTTTCTTCTTCAGCAGGGCGATGAACGCTTGATCTCGCTCAGCCTTCTGATCAAGCTCGTCCCTGTTCTCGTAATAGAGGGAAAGGGCATCATGGACCTGGGTGAGTTTGCCGGATGTTCATGAAATACCACTTGACAGAATGGTCTGGTCTGGTCAGACTATATGTATGAAGGAGGGCTCTCTCATGAAGATTACCAATATCTCAGAGGCAAAAGCCCAGTTGTCGGCGCTTATCGAAAAGGTTATCGCCGGCGAGGAAGTCATTATCGGGAAGGCCGGTAAACCGGTTGCCAGGCTTATCCGATATGAGCGCACCAAGCAGGCGCGGAAGCCCGGGGCATTACAAGGGAAGATAACAATCGCAGATGACTTTGATGCGTTGCCTGAAGATATTGCAAAAGCGTTTGGAATGGAGGGGGTCGAATATTGATTGCACAAGCACTATTGGAAGGTTTTACCATCGTTACCCATGATGGGATTTTCAAGAAGTATCCGATTCCCGTTTTAGGAATCTGATCGGCGAATCAACGTGGTATGGAAACAGATGCCTGCCGTACCTACAATCAAGAAACGGCCATCCGAAATGTGATGACCTTTCGGGAAGGACATTGATGGCGTCCCCAAGAGGAAGTGTAAAGCATCATCGTTGCTTGAAAAGCATGATAGTGACCTTTAACAAATTGATATTATACTATCTGCCTCAGTAGAAGAAACCTTTATATAGGAAAGCAGTTTCGATCGTTTTACAGTCAATCTCGCTGACGCCAGATTCTTTCATTGCCGGTCGCCATGAATTTCGTACTGTCTCAACGATGTTATTCAGGATAGTATTAGCGTCTTCTTCATTTAACAGAAACCGGCCATGTCGGCTTAAAAGATTTTTTTGGTTGGCATAGCGACCTCTGTCTCCGCAGGCCATGGCAAGATCCCTTCTTTCCATGGCTATCATTGGGGTTGGCGTCAGGTCAAAGGCGGGACTTAATTGCCAGTCCCTGCCCTTTGCCAGAATGGCGTGATTACGAGGGTGATCATCCAGGTTGGAAACTGCCGCATTAAAGCACATTCTGGCAAACAGTTCACGAAGATCGGATTCCGGCATCCTGCTCACACGCCTAAGCTCATCTGCAAACAGAATATAAGACCAGTCCCGCCGAGAAGTAGGGCTGTCATCGCCTTGCAACATGGTGAGTGCGCTGACCATCCGGTGTCGGTGATAGCCTTTTTCAGTCCGTTCCCGGTCAAATCTGCGAATCAGGAGTACATCCCTTCCTCCAACATTTGTTATCCTGTTTTCAGCCACGGATATACCGCATTTTTGGGCAAGCTTTAACAGTCCGTGCTCAACACGCGGATGGTTCCATCGATCATCGTGCCTGCTGAACTTAGCGATCCATAGATTCTGCTCATGTTCCACAACCGCTTTGGGTCGGGCGCCTCCCATTGATGTGCCGATCAGCATAAGTTCTTCGGCCTGCCTTGTGGCTGAATCTTCAATGTTCGGTGCATCACGGATGATGGCGTCAGCAGCAGCCTGTAAACGTTCCAGATCCATCGTCTGGTTAAACCGGCGTTTAGGAGGAGGGGGCTGAACATTCAAACCAAATCCCAGCGCTCCAGCACGGTCATCCGGGCCATACATCAGGTAATCGAATTCTTCAAGTTGGGTGTGACCGGTGTTTCGTTCAATGAGGCGCCTTCCCCAATAATCCGGCATGGAGTCTCGAATCGTGCCAAAAAAGCCGTCCATTCGTGCCGTTTCGTATTGTCCTCTGCGAAGGCGTAACTCTACTGGATCAAGTTCAACAGCATCACTGCGCCCAAGATAACGCCGTCCGTAAAAGAACCGTCCGACCGAATCACCGTCGGGATTCACGGACACCTCAAAGCGCCCTGCTGTTACAAATTCAGTAGCGCCGGGCAGTACAATGTATACATAGCATTCTCGCTCAGAAGTCATCGTCTATGATCTTTCTCTTCGGTGCTGTCCGGGGGCTTCTGGCCCGCTCCAATATCTTGCCTTCCTCATCACGGTCAGGGTCAGCCAGTTCGCGAATATCTCCATGAAGGCCAAGTGCCCATAACGCCCCTATGTAAGCGGCTATAGCAGTAGTAGGCTTACCTTTCTCTACATCTGCCAATACATATCGCGAAATACCTATGCGTTCGGCGAGTTCTTCCATAGAAAGCCTGCGTCGTAAGCGCGCGGTTCGTATATTTCGGCCCAAGCGATTTAGTATTTCCTCGATTGCAGCCGGTGGTGATTTTGAGATTTTACTCACACGTGGCATGTTGATTTAAAACCCCTTATACATTTTTTAGGTTTAATTAAATTAACATTCCACATCGCTTGTATAAAGTCAAGTAAAATATGCATAATTGTTGCTTTAAATAAACTTATATAGTTTTAAAGACATATTAAAACAACTTTTAGAGGACTTTGCCTGGGTTAATGACCTACGAGGGAAAGTTTTGTTAGCCCCTCTACGGAAAGCCATTTACCTCCTGCCAGCACTTTCTGGAAAAGTTATGTGAAAAAAACCGTTCGGCTTTCACGGCATCCGACATCTGACCGCATCAACCCTTTACAAATTAAAATACGAGGTGGAGTGTTTAAAACGTATTACGGCATCAAAGTCCAATACACAATAATCCTGTATTTGCGACCCATCTGGATAGAGCGTATTCAAGATGCTTTAGAGAACATTGCCAAGCCGGAGTAAGCCGACGTTATTGCCGTTAGCGAAATTCATAAAAAGGAGGGCGGGAAGTGTTAAGCTACTCCCCTCTTATATTTCCCCATCAATCTTTAATCCCCACAAGTGCTCAATACCACCATCACCATAACTATGGAATTGATTCCACATGGGATAGGTCTATCTAAATCCAACCGTAAGACCCTCCCTGATTTATTCCCTTCTGACTTATCATTGTGCGTCCATCAAATGAACCGAAATGAACATACATGCACTCAAATGAACTGAACGGCATGAATCTGGTCGAAGGATTAGTTCCTCATTGTGGTCAAGGGGAATAAAACTATCCAACAGAAAGGAGGCAAATTCGTAGGCGAGGTTTTTTATTCGACGGAATGATATCCACCCTTTTACCAAGGGATATTTTTCCATAAATCGTATTCCTTTGACAGGCTTTATAAAGGTCTCAAGAATTGTGACTGCTCACGGAGTCGGTCTGAAGCGGTTGAGGCAGAAGGCTTTAGCTGATAAGAGGGAAACTATTGCCGCAGACAGATGTAATGGCGTTCCCAACAGAATTTGAATCCCGCCGCTGGCAGGACGTGAAATTCACGCCATAAGGGAAGTCAGGAAGTGGCGTGCATCGGGCTTTCTCATGATGTGAGAGATAATAGACTTCCACTTTACTCTCAGGTTTAGATAATGCCAACCTGCCTCAGGTTCCAAAAGGCATGAGTTATATCGCATAGTACTTTCATAGCAACGATTTTAGTAACGTATGGAAAAGATGAGGCAGAAACGGCATCTCAATTCGTGATCCCTGTTTCTATAATGAGCGGAATCTCCTCAAGCGGAATTGCAGTGATTCTAGTATCAAGCGCATAGTTCTGATCACCTGGATATATGACCCACAGATGTTCCAACCCTAGATTGTCAAGAGCGATATGCATCGACC
>JAFGPZ010000081.1 GCA_016935935.1 Deltaproteobacteria bacterium | reverse complement strand
TATGCATCAAATACCGGAAATACTGAAAAGATAGCAAGGGAGTTAGAAAATAATTTTGAAAAATACGGGTGGAGTAATGAATTGAAAAAAATCCCCAAGGATTACGATGTTAAAAATCCTGATTTCGAATTTGATAGCTACGATTTTGTATGCGTCGGTTCACCTGTGATCAAAGAACTGCCTGTGAAGCAAATTAGGCGCCTGACCTATGGTAATCCGGGTCCCCGTAAGCTTACTATCGGTGAAAAATGTGGAATTGTTTTTTGTACATATGGTGGGATTCACCTGGGACCGAAAGAAGCCGAGCCTGCTCTCAAAATACTTGAACTCGAACTTATGCACCAACGATTTAACGTTATCGGCTCACTCGCGATCCCTGGTAAAATATGTGACACTGCCACTGATGAAATATTTTTCGCGGACCTGCATAAAAGGCCTGATGATAATGATATCAAGAATGTCGCATTATTCGTGGATGGAATAATGAGTAAGTTAAGGGAGTTCCCCCATTATAACCAAAATGATAAAGTTTAATGCAGTCTTATTTATACTCATAAAATCCTTTACCAGTTTTTCTACCGAGCCACCCCACAGCTACCATCTGCCTCATTAAACTGGGAGGATTATATTGAGGATCTTTTGTCTGCTCATATATTGCTTCCGCTCCCCTGCAAACAGTGTCAATGCCTATCAGGTCCAGCAGAGTCAGCGGGCCCATGGGATGTCCTAATCCATCTTTCATGAGAGTATCGATATCCTCCTTGGTCCCCGCTCCCTCTTCGAGGGCTCGAACCGCATTTAAAAGCAACGGGGTTGAAATGCGGTTTGCTAGAAACCCCGGCCCATCTTTGGCCACAACTACCTTTTTCTCCAGATTCCCACAAACGGTCCTTGTTACAGCCAGCGTCTCCTCGCTAGTGGCTATGGTCTTGACAACCTCCACAATCTTCATTACCGGCACAGGATTGGCAAAGTGCGTTCCAATAACCTTCTCAGGCCGTTTCGTGGCAGAGGCAATATCTATCACAGTCAATACAGAGGTATTTGTAGCAAGAATAGCATGTTCCGGACAGATCTTATCCAGTTGCCTAAAAACTTCCTGCTTAATTTTGAGGTCCTCAATCACAGCTTCGATCATATAATCACATCCCGAGAAATCATCCACGGATGTAGTTCCCTTCATCCTTTCCTGAACCGCTTCCTTTTCCTCCTGAGTTATCCTGCCCTTTTCAACCGATCGGCTCAGTATCTTGTCTATGGATGCCAGTCCTTTTTTCAATAGATCTTCAGATGTGTCTGATACAACCACCTCATATCCCGCCTGGGCACATACCTGGGCGATTCCTGATCCCATGATACCGCATCCGACCACTCCGACTTTCTTTATCTCCATAATCTCTAATCCTCCTTCTAATAAACTTACCCTATCACTTCTTCAAAATAGTAACCGCGCATGCGGCATTATCATTCATCACCCATCCGCCTGCATTTTCCGTCATCCCTATTTTCGGATCATTGGTTACCTGTCGTGCTCCTGCTTCTCCCCTCAGCTGTAATACGATCTCGTTGATCTGGGCAAGACCGGTTGCGGAAATCGGATGGCCTTTTGCCGCCAGACCTCCGCTGGGATTCACCGGCATTTTTCCCGTCAGGGCCGTAATCCCTTCATCAATAAGTCTTACAGCCTCACCCGGCTTGCATAAATTCAACTCCTCATAAATCCTCATTTCAGCAGGGGCCATGGCATCATGCACTTCAACCACATCAACATCTTCAGGACCTATTCCGGCTTTCTCATATGCCTTTTTTGCAGCCCTCGTCGCTATCTTTTCATGCGATTCCTCCGTAAAGGGAAATGTCCCGGATACCAGTTCACACGCCGCAATATCAATTAACGGCTTTGAACCAATCTTAGACGCCATATCCTTGCTGCAGACAATGGCAGCAGCAGCACCGTCAGCCATCGTCGAACACATAAATTGCGTTAACGGTTCCGCAATCACCCTCGAATTCAACACCTGCTCCATGGTCATGGCTTTCTGAAATTGCGCCTTCGGGTTCAGTGATCCGTTGTAAGTGTTCTTCACGGTAACCTTTGCAAAATGCTCCTTCGTCGCACCCGATTTCTCCATCCATTTCTTAAGCTCCATGGCGTATTGGGCAACAAATATGAACCCGTACTTCGCGTAAATCGTCCCAGCCGCCATTGTCTGCGCCGATTTGGCAGAATCTCCGCAAAATAGCTTCTCAACTCCCATCGCCAGAGCAATATCACAACTCCCTGACGCAACCTCCATATAAGCACCCCTCAATGCCGTCGTTCCACCGCTGCACGCGTTCTCAACATTTATAATCGGAATCCCGAAAACACCCGCCGATGTCAATACATGTTGCCCCACAGTACCCTTTATCTCCGTCAACTGCTGACCAACGGCGTTCGCCACATAAGCTACCTCTATATCCTTCGGGGAAATCTTCGCGTCTTCAATTACATCCCAGAATGCTTCCCTTCCAAGATCCTTAGTGGTCTGGTCTTCATACTTCCCAAATCGTGTCATACCGACACCTATTATAGATACCTCTCTCACAGTCTTTCTCCTTCCTTTCTACTCCCCAGATGGTTTGAATTGAAAACTGATTAGTTCATTACCCTCTTCATCTTCCCTCACCTTGTCTATAACCATCTCCATTTCCATCCCCGGCTTCAACAATTCTTCAGACGGCTCACACCCCGTAACCAGAGACCATATCCGAGGTCCTTCATCAAGCTGTATATACGCTTGAATAGAGGGTACTTTAAATCCAGGCAATCCGGCATTAACAATACTGAAAACATCAAGCTTCCCTTTACCCTTTATCAATGTCTCCTCCATCGTGTCTTTTTCAATGCATTTCGGGCAGACAGGGGTCTTAGGAAAAAACTTGATCCCGCATAACTTGCATCTGTTCCCTATTAAAAAAGGCTCTTCACCAGGTGCCTCATAAAATATACCTTCTTCTACCGGTATTCTCTTTTTTTCCTTTTCCATGTTTT
>JAFGPZ010000080.1 GCA_016935935.1 Deltaproteobacteria bacterium | reverse complement strand
CCCACAATCACCTGAGCTATGTTTGCCACAATCCTTTCACACAGCGTAAAATCCAAAGCGACACCTCCGAAGATGAAAAGTCACAGGATTATTGAATCTCCCAGCAACAAGTTGCAGAGAATTTGCCTGCCTTTCAGTACAGATGATCTACTATCAAAGGAAACATGAGAATGTAAAGATAGAAATTTATACCCGGGTCAAGATAGTAAAGAAAATACCCTTGCACGTCAAGACGATAGACGGAAAAGCGATGGTTGTGTTTCCCACTTTGATTTATCTATTTACTTTTCAATCATTATTTACTATTGTATTAACCATGGCGTCTTCTTCTTTGTGTAGGGTATAGTATCAGGCATTCTAACAACATCACAACCTTGAAGGCGCTTTTCTTATTTTTCAAGATGCATTTACTAACAGATACACCAGAAGGGAGTTAAGTTTTATGAATATATTATCGAGAGATGAATTTAGATCCTTGATGCAGGAAAAACTCGGAACTTGTGTCTCAATGTATATGCCGACCCTTAATAAGGGTGTAGATACACAGCAGAACCAGATCAGATATAAAAATTTGCTCCGCGACACGGAGGAACGTCTGATTTCGGCGGGATTACGTCCCTCGGAGGCAAAAGATTTGATTGCACCTGCACAGGAACTTGTGGGTGATTCGTCTTTCTGGTGGAACCAGAAAGACGGACTTGCCCTATTTTTCTCTCTGGATTTTTTTAAATACTACCTCGTCCCTCAGGATTTCGAAGAACTTGTAGTAGTAACGGACCGTTTTCACATTAAACCCCTTATGCCCATTCTGAATAAAAATCTGGATTTTTATATTCTTGCAATTAGCCAGAATAGTCTGAGACTTCTTGAATGCTCTCGATTTGACTCACGAGAGGTACAGCTTAAAGGCATACCCGAAAGCCTCGATGATGCCCTGAACCTCGATGCTTTTGAAAAACGCCTGCAACTGCATACAGGAACAGAGGATACGAAATTAAAAATTCTTCAATATTTCAAACATATTGACAAGGGACTTCGTGAGTTTTTAAAGGACAAGAAGTCTCCCCTGATATTTGCCGGGGTTGATTACCTCCTTCCCATATACAAGGAGGCCAACACATACCCAAAACTGGCAGAGAAAGGAATTCCCGGGAACCCTGAAGAGCTTAGCGGAGATAAACTGCACGGTATGGCCCTCCCGATTATTGATCCAATCCTTGAGCAAAAAAAGGCAAAGGCGGAAGATAAGTACAGACAAAATGCCGGTACTGGACTGACGTCTCGCGACATAACAGAGATTATCAGCGCCGCCTGTAACGGACGGGTTAAAGTATTGTTTGTCGCCACAGGTGTTCAACAGTGGGGAACATTCGATCGTGAAACAGCCAAGGTTCAAATCGGCGATGGCCCTCAAGCGGGACATGAAGATCTCCTTGATCTGGCTGCCATGGAGACCTTTCTAAACGGAGGCATTGTATATGCAGTGGAACCGGGGGAGATGCCTGATCAATCAAATCTGGCTGCTCTTTTTAGATATTAAATAATACAGCAAGGGGCCAGCAGATGTCTTCTTCAGCAAGAGTGTCAGTAATAGGGGCCGGTGCAATGGGCTCATTCTATGCCAGTAAATTTTATGACATGGACAGAGAGTGCGTTTCTCTTGTAGCCGGTGGTGAACGTTGTGAATCCCTCAGGCAAAAGGGGTTAACCGTCAATGATAAGCATTATCCACTGCACGTGATAAGCACTGAAGAGAATGTACCACCCGCAGATCTGCTTATTGTAGCCGTGAAACACCATCATCTTGAACAAACCATCAAAGACATGGGATGTGTCATAGGAAAAGATACGGCCATTATATCTGTCATGAACGGAATAGAGAGCGAAGATCGGATAGGCGCCGTCTACGGCATGGAAAAGATGTTGTATGCCGTAGCGGTGGGGATTGACGCGCTAAGGCAGGAAGAAAGGGTTGTATATACAAAACAGGGAAAACTCTTCTTTGGCGAAGCCTGCAACCATTCAACCTCAGAGCGTGTGAGGAAGGTTCAGGCCCTTTTCGACAGGGCCGGTATCGAATATGAAATCCCTGAAGATATGATAAGAAACCTGTGGTGGAAATTTATGATAAATGTGGGCATTAATCAGGTGTCGGCTGTTCTGCGCGCACCCTTTTCCGTCTTCCAGAAATCAGACCATGCTCGTCAACTAATGGAACTCACAATGAGGGAAGTTATGGATATCGGTCGTGTGAAAGGTGTTAATCTCCATGAAGAAGACATCAAAAACTGGTACTCCTTCATGTCTCAACTCTCTCCAAAGGGAAAAACATCTATGCTGCAGGACATAGATGCCAGAAGGAAGACAGAAGTAGAGATGTTTGCCGGAAAAATTATCGAACTGGGCGAGAAACATGCCGTCCCGACTCCCGTAAACAATGTCCTCTTTAAGGCAATCAAGGCAATAGAAGAATATATCGATTAAACGGTCACGTTTCCGTGAAATAAAAATGTAATATAAAGTTTCGCCTATGAAAACAACCATGATAATTCCGTCCTACTGGACAAGGGAAGGGAATAAAAGAGCTGAAGAGACCGATGCCATCTACGATCATCCTACCCCACTGGATACTGAAGGGACTCTTGCAAGGGCCATCGAAAGTATATCCATCCTGAAGGATAAAGACTTCGATCTTGTTATAATTGCCGTCTCTAATGCGGTGGATATTGAAGAAAGAGTGTAAGAACATGTCGCCCGTATAATAGCGAATTTAAAAACAGATGTCACAGTCCGACTTTTCAGTCACTCTCACCTGAAACAGTTTCATAAAATTATCGATAAAGAAGGCCGCGGCAGTTTTTCCGAATTGCTTAGTCTCCGGGGATATTCAAATATCAGAAACCTGTGCCTTTTTCTTCCACATCTGCTGGAATCAGAAATAGCAGTGCTAATCGACGATGACGAAGTTTTTGAAGACCCCTTCTTTATGGACAAGGCTCGTGAATTTATAGGGCAGAGAATGGACAACCTTTTCATAGGCGCCGTGGCAGGTTACTACCTCCAGCCCGACGGAGGCTGGCGACTCAAAACGACAGAGGAATCTCAAATGGCATCATGGGACAAGGTCGCCCAAATGAACAAGGCCTTTGAAATGATAATTGGCACGCCCCCACGACTTAAGGAGACATCCTTCGTCTTTGGTGGAAACATGGTTGTGCACAGGGATATTTTCACGCGTATTCCCTTTGATCCATCAATATCAAGGGGAGAGGATATAGATTACCTCATAAATATGAAAATGTTCGGACACACATTCTTCCTTGACAACAGGCTGTCGATCAAACATCTGCCACCTCCAAAACCTCACCCGGAGTGGAAGAAACTTCGAGAAGATCTATATCGATTCATCAGGGAGAGGGAGAAGCTTCGAAATCAGGAAGAAATGCCCGACATGGTTCTTGTGAGTGCGGAGGAGCTTGATCCCTATCCCGGCGCCTTTTTGAAGGACGACCTTGAAGATAAAATAATCGCAGAATGTTCCGCTCTTGCCACAAGATACAGAACCGAAGGAAGAGAGAGTGACGCGCATGAGGCCATGAAAAATATCGAAATAGCGCAATCGGAAGTGAAAGCTACTGGAAACTCATTTCATAGACTGATCAGCACAAAAAAGCTGTGGGAGGATATGATGAATTTCACCGCCCATGGGGATATCAGAAAAAAGCTGGTCTATCTCCTGTAGCTGAATTCTCCCTGTTTCAGTATGTCATAAAAGCTACAAACTACCATTGCCTGGATTCGAAGCTTTTTTATATTTTTTCACAAGGCGTGACATGCAAGCACCCGGGGAGATTTTGCTCTTGTTGTGTGCATAAGTTGCTTTGAAAAAATTGAAAGGAAAAATCGACATGACTGAAATTACAGAAATAAAATTGGAGACCCTGGATACCGATGAATTTATTGATAAAATGGTGGACGAGATATCATCAACTGTAAGGAGTGGTTCAGCCGTCAACGCCCTATCTGGTGGAGTGGATTCAGCAGCTGTTACCATGCTGGCCCACAAGGCCCTTGGAACTAGGTTAAAATCCCTCTTCATAGACACAGGTCTTATGAGGCAAGATGAACCTCGAACGATTGCCTCATGGTTTAAAAAGCTTGGTGTCGATGTCGAGCTTATCGATGCCCGGGATCAGTTCTTCGCCGCCCTCAAGGGGAAGACCGATCCTGAAGAAAAACGTGAGGCCATTACAGAGACCTTTTACAAGGATGTCTTTGGAAGGCTAGTCCGGGAAACGGGGGCAAAACACCTCTTCCAGGGAACGAATTATACCGACATAGAAGAGACGATAGCCGGAATAAAGAGACAGCACAACATACTTGAGCAGATCGGAATCGATCCGCTAAAAAGCTATGGATACAATGTTATTGAACCCCTGATTGGGCTGAGGAAACCGGCCATACGGACCATTGCAAAGGCCCTCGGGCTACCCAAAGCAATCTATGAACGGCCGCCTTTCCCAGGGCCTGCACTGGCGGCACGCGTCATCGGTGAGGTGACGCCTGAAAAAGTGGAAACGGTACGACAGGCAACCAGAATTGTGGAAGATTCTCTTTACACCACCGGTGCCTTTCAGTACCTTGCCATACTGCACGAAGACAGGGTAACAGGTGTAAGAGCGGGGAAAAGGGATTTTGGACTGCAGATAGAAATCAGGTGCTGGGACAGTGAAGATGCAAAGACGGGATCGCCGACACAACTCCCCTACCCTGTCCTGGAGAAAATGGCAGAAGAGATAACGAGAAAGGTGGCGGGCGTCGTGAGTGTCACCTACAATATCACAAAAAAGCCGCCGTCAACGATAGAGGCGATATAGAAAAAGCCTGCGTCGCTTCTTGAGCTACGTTACATCGAAACTTCCACCCGGTCTGTCTGCGGAATTATATCGTTATGCCTTTTTTACTATTTTACAGCCTTATTAAATCCCGCTTTTCTTATCCAGTCCACCACTTCCCTGTCTTCCTTGTAAGTATTGTCTAAAGGCACCATCTCCCACCGAAAGAGATTACCGATGTACGGCGATTTCTCCAAATTATCCAGGGTCTCCTGAAGTTGTCCCCGTTTAGTGTTTATCTTACTAAGTGTAAATTCCAGCACACTGTTTTCACCTTCATTAAGGACAGCCTTGATTCTTTCAGCGCGGCGATCAAGATCGGTAATCTCCTCTTTTATACGAAATTTCTCTCCCGCATCCTGAAAGGGGAAATGCCTGCTTTTCAGAGTCAGGTCAAGCCTGCCCGTATACATACCAGCCCAGTAGGACTGTGCGATAAAGGTCTCCTCTTCCTTCAACAAAGCTTTGAAATAGCGACCTTCGTTACCTCCCAGGATAAAATGGATACCCGGCACCTTTCTGATAAGCTGACGTTCCTTATCCAATCCCAGGCAGGAAAGGAGAATGATGACATCGGCCTTGTCTCTTAATTGCTCGACCATGTCCTTTGCCGTCTTTATTGGATCCATAATCATAGTATCTTTCCCCATGGCCTTTCGGATTTCTGGTTCAAGCTCTGACGTTACAAGACCAAAAAATGCAATCCTGAAGCCTTCGACGGTATGTATGAAAAATGGAGGGAAGATCGTTTTTCTGCCTGCTGTATCTACCAGATTGGCCGATATAAGGTTCAGTCCCTGTGAGGCTTGTTCCTTCAGAAAGGGGAGCCCCTGCAGCAGTTCCAGATCCCCCACATTGACTGCATTCACTCCCATGCGTTTATATGCGCGAGATATCAACCGTGCGTTTACGCCAACCTTTTCGGCATCATCCTCGACTCTCGGATCCTGGAACACGCGCCCCGAATCGACAAGAACAAGATGCTTCTGCGTTACTCTCAACTGATCAATAAAGGCAACTCGCCGGGCAAGACCGCCCAGCATCACGCACTTCCCTCATTCAGAGGTCCCTTCAGCGAAAAGTCTGCCGTTCAGATTGTTTGTCTGAGCTATCGTCACCTTGACGGTTTCGGAAAAACCAACTGTCACAGCTATGGTAAAATGCAAGAAAATAAAGAGAACAGACAGGCACAGAGACATCCTGATATTTGTTAATGCCCTAACCTTTTCATATGTCTTATTCATAGTGATCACTCAACTTCGTCCGTTCATTATTTTAACGGTATGACTATCAAAAAATAAACTTGCTGTCAAGATTATCGGATAAAGCATAACTTACAGTTCCCACCCACATGATTTAATTTTCCGGGTGGTTTCTCCCTTTAAGTTATATGTCTTTCATGCCTTGGCAACAAGCAACTAAATGGGAGAGGACCCGAATCCAACTATCTTTGCTATCTCATAGTAAATATCTTCCATTATCAATACTTCCTGCCTTCCCCTTGTCATCGCAAGAT
>JAFGPZ010000079.1 GCA_016935935.1 Deltaproteobacteria bacterium | reverse complement strand
TGGCTTCAGGAAATAGTCGCATCGATCAAGATAGCGAAGACAGGATACGGCTTCCTCATATCCCAGAACGGGACATTTGTAACTCATCCCAAAGAAGAACTCGTCATGAACGAGACCATCTTCAGCCAGGCCGAGGCGCGGGGAGATGATGAACTGAGGAGAATAGGGAGGAAGATGATTCGTGGGGAATCGGGCTTTGTCCCCTTCCGCAGCATCCTTACGGGTAAACTGTGCTGGATGGTCTACGCACCGCTGTCCTCCAGTAAATGGTCTCTGGCCGTTCTCTTCCCGCAGGATGAACTGATGGCCGATGTGGTGCGCCTCAATAAAATTGTGATAACCCTCGGCTTGCTCGGTTTTCTCTTTTTGCTCTTCGTCATTGTCTTCATCGCCCGATCGATAACACGGCCGCTGAGCGTCCTTGCCGGTGCAGCCGAAGATATCGCTACAGGAAACCTCGATGCCGTGATTCCCGAGATCGGGACGGGGGATGAGGTGGGGAAGCTCGCCCAGTCTTTCGACTACATGAAAACATCATTGAAACAATATATTGCCGATCTGACGGAAGCGACGGCCGCAAAGGAGAGGATAGAGAGTGAGTTGCAGATAGCCCACGATATCCAGATGGGTATTCTGCCCAAGATCTTTCCTGCCTTCCCCGATATGCCCGAGTTCGATCTTTATGCCACTCTTGAACCGGCACGGGAAGTGGGGGGAGATCTTTTCGACTTCTTTTTTCTCGATGATGAACATCTCTGTTTTAACGTGGGCGATGTTTCGGGGAAGGGGGTACCCGCGGCGCTCTTCATGGCCATTACCAGAACGCTGATAAAAACGAAGGCAACCAAGAACTTGACGCCGGAGGTTGTCTTGCACCGGGTCAATCAGGACCTTTCCATGGACAATCCGTCGCTTCTTTTCGTTACGCTCTTTCTCGGGATTCTCAATATCAAGGACGGAACCGTGGAATACTGCAATGGCGGCCACAATCCACCCTATATTATTCGCGCAAGCGGCGAAATCGAAGCGGTGGAAATGACCGGCGGGATAGCCCTGGGTGTGATGGAAGGCTTTTCCTTCCAGTCGAAGCAGTTCTTTTTAAACAAGGGGGATGCCTTATTTATCTATTCAGACGGTGTTACCGAGGCCATGAACAGCAAGCTTGAACTCTTTTCCGAAGCGAGACTGGAGGGCGAACTGGATAGACTCAAGGGTCTCCCTGTGGGTGATATCTTAGCGGGGGTCATGGGAAAAATCCTCGAGTTCTCACAGGATGAACCACAAACGGACGACATCACCATGATGATTATCCGTTATAACGGAAGTGATGGTGTTTCCACTGTTGTCGATGGGGCTCAAACGTAAGCCGAGCTGTCTTCTGTGAAGCGCTGCACAAAGGAGACTTGTGGGAAGAACCCTGCTCACCGTACAAAGACCGTAATGAATCAGTATGCGCTTGAACAGAGAAATGTATTGTTAAAAAAATGTATGCAGGCTTAAAAATACTGTTTTGAAAGTTGAGAGGCACACATTACACCTGCCTATACGTAACATGTCCTGTATTTACTATTGATATTAGGATGTTATGTAACATTTATTAGTTCATAGTTTTTCTTCCTCGTCAAGGACTAGTATGGACATCCACCAAATAGAACCATTCTGGATATTGATTTTCTGTAAATGCGAACATTACGGCACAATAATAGTCATGTTTTATCGCCGGTGTAATAATCTTCAAGGCCAATTTGGTCCGTATTTCTCTCCTATTCTGGAACATATATTCTGAATTGCTGATCAGGCAAGATTATGGATAAATTTTTGGGATTTATTCTGTGGCCCTTCGAGTCCCTTATATATTGCAGCGCTTCGGAATATGAGATTTCGTATTTGTCCATGATCTGGTCACGCACAATTTTATAGAAGTTGTCACCTTGTTTGACTAAATAGATAGAATAGGGTTTACTCAACCTGATCCGCATTCTTGTTTTTGCAATCAGCGCGGGATCTTTGGTGGAGTAAGCGTATTTCATTTCCAGTGCCCGCGTGAGATCGGAGACAACATTCCGGGTAAAGTTGACTGTCTCCTCAATAAACGGAAGTCCTCCCCACGTCTTCACTCTTTCAAGTCCCGCGTTATACGAGGCAATACCCCGCCATACGTTCATTTCCACCGGGCCGCCGAAGAAGTCCTTGCATTTCATTATATCCCTGACGATGTGCTTCACTCCTATCGGGATGAACAGTTCCGGGACAAACCTGGCGTCCGTCTTCATGCGCTGATTCCTGCTCATACTGCGGATTTTATCCACATACGCCTTTTTTGCCGCCTTCAGGTTCTGGTATGCCATTGTCCTTTTCTTATTAAGTTCAAACAGTTCAGCCCTCGAGGTGTTAATTCTGTCGATGCTATCCTTAGTTATATTGCCGGCTCCTGATTCCGCTAATCTGCATAGTTCCTGCCGTTTTGCCACAGTATCTGATTTCAGCTTCCCATAGTTGGATATGGACGAATTCAGTTTCTTAATCTCGGTACTCTTAACTACAGTCAGTCCGTATTCGCGCGCTACAGGTTCCATCAACTGCTGCAAACCTGCAGCTCCGGCAAAAGAGACTGCATCCCACTCGAATCGCGACTCGCTCCAGATTTTTGCGACTTCCAGTTCGATGAGGAAGGGAACTTTCGAGAGGTAATCTGTCTTTGGATCAGCGCACGCGTCGACAATCAAAGAGAAATAGTACTTCATGTCTTTGGATGGAATCGCATCTATAATGTGCGGATAGTCCTCTATCTGTCTGCTTGGGTTATCGACAATCACCTTTGCAGCAGACTGAGCCTCAGCCGATGCCCTGAAAATCCCGAAGCCATCAAGTATAGCAGCACCAGCTACCGCGGCCACTCCAGCTATGAAATGTCGTCTCTTCTCATCCATAGCCTACCTCTACCATATTCATTCAAATTTACAAGTGCCGAGACATCAATCGATAATGTTTTAACAACCTGTTTAGCAGATGTAGGTATGTAATGAATTTGAATATCGAATGCCTTCCTAAAGATAGTAAAAAGTGCTTTTGGGTAAAGATGTCTTGGCATTTGAGAATTAACAATTGAAACGATGGATATCTGCCAAAATAGTCGTATGCTCGCTTTCAGGAAGCTGTACACACTTTGCTGCACCTACCTTTTGTAAAAACAATATCCTCTATTTCCGGTCGAAATCACAACTGGTTTTTATGAGCTTTTTTCAGATAGTTTACGAGATATAATTTGGGTTGCGGGCGTAGCCTACCTTAGCTTCTTTTTGATATAGAACATGTTATACAGCAAGATAAAAATCGCGGCTATGATTGGCAGTATCCCTAAACCTGCAAAGAAGAGTTCTTTTGGTATTTTCGTGTAGAATTCGCCAAGCCAGCCCGACAGCAAATTGCCAATGAATTGCCCCATGAACCACAAACCCATCATCATGGACACGCACCGTACCGGCGACATTTTATAAACAAAAGACAATCCGATTGGTGAAAAGCAGAGTTCTCCCACGGTATAGGCTAACGAAAAAGAAACCAGCCAGAGCAGGCTTACGGGTTTTCCGTTGATATTGAAGAAATAGGCGGGCGGAAACATGATCATGAACGCGAGCCCAAGGATAATGCCGCCGACGACTATTTTACTGACTGCGCCGGGTTCTTTTCCCTTTCTCGCGAGATACGCCCAGAGTCCCGTCACCAGAGGGGTTAGCAGAAAAATAAACATAGGGTTCAGTGAAAGTATCCACGAGGCCGGAATAAGATGGCCGCAGATTGTCCTTTCGGTTTCCTCGTCGGCGAACAGTTCTATGGTGTTGCCCATCTGGTTGAAGGCCGCCCAAAACAGGATCATTGCCGCAATTACGGAGACAAGAACGAACAGCCTTTGTCTGTCTGTCCTGCTCCATCCTGTTTCGGGCCGTTCCGTGGCATCCGTTGTTTTTTTCAGTTCAACGGGATAGTATTTCATTCCCGAGAGATACACAATCAGCCCCAGAACCATGCCTATACCGGCTATGGTAAAGCCGTAATGGAAACCGTATTTTTCGCCTATCGTACCGCAGACCAGCGGGGAAAAAAACGCGCCGAGATTGATTCCCATGTAGAAAATGCCGAACGCGCGGTCCCGCCTTGAATCTTCAGGCTCATAAAGAGCCCCGACCTGCGGGGAAATGTTTGGTTTGAAAAAACCACAGCCGATTACGAGACAGAAGAGCGCGGGAAAAAACATTGACTCGAAGGCCATGATAAAATGGCCAAACGCCATGACAAGTCCCCCGGTGATGACGGATTTTTTCCTGCCGATAAACCGGTCGGCGATTAGCCCGCCGAAAAAAGGGGTGAAATAAACAAGCCCGGTATAGAGCCCGAAAACCCTTGACGTTGCCTCCTGCGTGAAGGCGAGATGCCTGATCATGTAGAGCACAAGGAGCGCCTGCATGCCGTAATATGAAAACCGCTCCCACATTTCCGTGAAAAAGAGGAAGTACAACCCCTTCGGATGTCCGAAGAACTGGGCCCGGGCTGCCATGGATTTGCCGTCGTGCGTATCTGCCATAAAATTGAATTGGTAAGAACTTCCTTTTTTGTGGGGTAAGTGTATCAAGAGAAAATTTCTCTGACAAGAGGATTTTAAGAGCGAAATATATAATATTTTACCGATCAATAATCGAGTGCTGGAGCCCGTCGGTTATTTTTTTGATAAATCGGCCCATCATCCCGACCTAGCAAATCTAGATGAGAGAGTTTTTTGCGACAACGTTGATTCTGGATTGAAATATGTGAAAACCATTTTTGACCATAGGCATCACATCCGCCCCCCCCCTCGAAGTCCTTCTGGAATGAGTTATTGATTGGTTAGGGGGGTATTGCGGGAGAGGCGTTCTGGTTATTTGGCTCTTTCGATTTCAACCAGACCGATGCGTGAATGTTGATTCTCGTCCCCGTCATTTATTATTATAAGTTCGATGGACCCATCGGGTAAAATGTCGCCTATCAGGATATCCTCATCATGATCAACTAAGTAGTCCCCCCTGAAAAATGCGGTTTGTAGGCCGCGCAAATATTGATACTGCTCTTTGAAAACTGAAGAAAGTTGATGATT
>JAFGPZ010000078.1 GCA_016935935.1 Deltaproteobacteria bacterium | reverse complement strand
TCGGTAATATTTGCTATATTGTTTATGAGACGTAACTACTCAGGCATCTAAAATCATTCAGTATCTTCACGATATGTATATGAGGCATCGGGCTGGGCTTTTTGAGAGTTCATCAAAACAGTTAAAAACCAGATAATTCGGCAACAGAGAAAATTCAATGATAAAAGCAATGTTATTTGACTTTGGTCAAACGCTGGTAAACTCGGCCCTTCGTTGATAGGTCTGTTTCGATTATTCATGACCTTACTCCGCTTATCGAACCGGAGAAGCTTCTATAATGTTAAAAGGAGAAAATGGTATCATTACGAGAATCGTCGTATGTCTGGATGGAACAAGTCCCCAGTACATCTCGCTAAGCGATACACCGACTCTTGACGCTATCGCCCGAAAGGGTTTCAGCACCTTAGGCAGGGCGGTTGTTCCTACCGTAACAAATGTCAACAACACCTCCATCATCACGGCCAGCTTTCCGGAAGTACACGGAATTACATCCAACTACTTTCTAGATCTGTCAACGGGCAAAGAGCAGTACATGGAATCATCGGAATATCTTCTGAAAGAAACCCTTTTTGAACGAATCGGCAGAAAGGGAATCAAATCGGCACTGATTACCGCAAAGGAAAAACTGAAAACCCTGATCTCCCGGGGTGCAGAGATAGCAGAGTCCGCCGAGAAGCCCTCCCGATGGCTCGTGGATAGAATCGGCGCTCCCCCCGAATTTTATACGATTGAAACCAACCACTGGCTGTTCCGGGCGGCACGGGAAATCCTTATTACAAAATCACCGAATGTGCTGTATCTGACGACGACTGATTATGCGACACACACCTACCCGCCCGAGGACGAACGTTCTCAATGGAACTTTCATGAACTTGACCGGCTTCTCGGTGAAATCATGAATACATCCTCCGATATAGAGATTATTGTGACGGCCGATCACGGAATGAACGCAAAGTTCTACGCTCTTGACCTTACCAGAATACTCTATGAAGCAGGGGTTACGGGGACGGCGATTCCCATTATCAAGGACCGCCATGTAGTCCACCATAAAAACCTCGGCGGTTCAGCATACATATATCTGAAGGACCCATCTGACATGGATAGAGCAATGGCGCTTCTGCGGGAAGAAAAAGGTATTGAACGGATCATGCCGAGTTCCGAGGCGGCCCGGTTGTTCCGTCTCCATCCTGAACGTATCGGGCATCTCTTCGTCCTGGCAGACGTTCATACCGTATTCGGAGCCATCTCATCAGCCAGAGAAGAGGTAAGCGTCCGCTCACACGGCTCTCTGCATGAACGGGAAATCCCCATCTGTGGTCTTGGAAAGGGACCCATGGCCCACCAACCGACGTCGAATTCAGAAGTTGCGGCATGGCTGGATACGTAATTCAGAAGTTCTCCGATGCCCACCTGACTGTTTCTTCTATCAAATTACCGAGAGATGTTGAAATATACTTGTCACGGTGGTGGATAATATAAAATTTTCTCTTTATGGATTTATCAGAGAGCGGAACAGCCTTCAATCTACCTTGTTTAATCTCTTCGTTAGCCACCAGTCGGGACACAAAGGCGATACCCAATCCCTGTTCCACCGCGTGCTTAATGGCCTCGTTGCTGGACAACTCCAGTGGAACGGAGACAGATATATTATTCATTTCGATATAGCTATCGGTTATTTTTCGCGTTGCCGCCCCTTTTTCGTGCACTATCAGGAACTGGTGTTCCAAATCGTGAGGGTAAATCTCATTCTTAGTGGAAAATTCGTGATCATGAGGCACTATGAGGATCAGACTGTCTTCAAGTATTTCCCTTGTTATGATTTTCTTGTGCTCTACAGGATAGGAGATGAATCCCACATCATTGTTCAGTGTGGCTGTTTTTTCAACAACCAGTTCCGTGGGTAGTATATTTACGGATACCTGAATCTCGGGATTATTCTTCTTGAATTCTCTTATAATCGATGGAAGATAGTAGGCCCCAAAAGTTTCACTGGCATGTATCCGCAGGTTTCCCCTCTTTCTCTGCTGGAAATCGCGGATAATCTCCTCCGCCTGACTCTCCACCTCGAAAAGCTTTTCTGCCATATCGTACAGGGCTGCTCCGGCATCGGTCAGAACAAGTTTTTTTCCGGCCCTGTTGAAAAACTTGATTTCATAATACTCCTCCAATCGTTGAATTCCCTTGCTCACCGCCGGCTGTGTGATATACAAAGCATCCGCCGCGATACTGAGGCTCCCGTATTTCGCCGTGTAATAGAATATTTTCAATTGATTAATATTCACTATTACTTCCGTTTATGCACTATATGAAATTAATTTGCTTGACTTATGCTAAACATATATTTAAGGATATTTCCAGTTTTTTTGCACTGTTATTATACATCCGCTGATATTACAAGTTCTTACGAAGACCGCTGCTGTGCCAATCCCGTAACGTCATTTCGACCAGGATCAGATATCTGATATCTCCCGGGTCTGAAGATTCCGTTGGAAAGTTATCAATTGGCAAGGCGCGGCCTTTATTGCAATTAAACACTTTTAGCTTCTCGATGAAGCGCAGGGGAGATCGGAGCCATGGGTTTCAAACTATTAAAGAGGTCATCGGGAATCGAGAATGATATCGACGATTTCCTTGATCAGGTTAGCAGGTCGGGGTTGCTCTTCAGGAGCGCCATAGATTCCTATTTGAGCGGCAATCTCGATTCCTTCGAAAGCAAAACAGAGGAAATGGTAGAAATAGAGCACCGAGGTGATGCACTGCGCCGTTCTCTGGAAACTCGACTCTACACAAAAACTCTGATTCCCGAATCGAGGGGTGATGTTCTGGAACTAATTGAAACCATGGATACCCTCCTCGATCATTTCAAGGGAGCGATGTTCCGATTCGAAATTGAACGCCCGCAAATCTGCGCCGAGTTCCACTGCGATTTCAGGGAATTGGTTTTATGCGGGGTAGAGGCCGTCGAGGCCATGGTCCTGTCTTGCAGGGCCTTTTTCAAGAATATCGACTCTGTGAAAGATCATCTGCACAAGGTTGTGCACTGGGAAAAGGAATCTGACAAGGTTTCAACGAACCTGCAGCGCAAAATTTTCAGACGCGAGGATATCAGGTTGAGCCACAAGAGACACCTGCGCGATTTTACCAGATATCTGGAAAAGATTTCCGATGAGGCTGAAGATGCCGCAGACCGCCTCAATATCTATGTCATAAAGCGATCATTATAAAGGTTGAATATGTTTGCATTTTTTCTGTCGAGCGGATTGTTCCTCGGCTGGTCATTAGGGGCCAACGATGCTGCCAATGTATTCGGTACGGCAGTTGGCTCGCGGATGATAACCTTTAAAAAGGCCGCCGTTCTTTGCAGCATCTTTGTAATATTAGGGGCAATCATAAGCGGCTCCGGTGCTTCGGATACTATTGGCAAGTTAGGTTCCATTAATGCCATAGCCGGAGCATTCATAGTCGCTCTTGCCGCCGCTTTAAGTGTCTATTTCATGACAATCTTGGGATACCCCGTATCTACATCCCAGGGGATCATCGGAGCCATTATAGGATGGAATCTCTTCACCGGCACGCTGATCGATTATACTTCTCTTACGAAAATCGTTACCAGTTGGGTCGCTTGCCCTATTCTGTCGGCCATTTTTTCCGTTATACTGTACAAAGTGGTTGTCTTCTGCATTAAAACTTTCAATATACGGATGTTCAAACTCGACACCCTCACACGATACGGGCTGGTAATCGCTGGTATATTCGGCGCTTACTCCCTCGGGGCAAACAATATCGCAAACGTCATGGGTGTTTTTGTCCCCGTTTCGCCCTTTCATGACGTTTCTATTATGGGAATATTTTCTCTTACCTCAGCTCAACAGCTCTTTTTAATCGGAGGTATTGCAATATCAATCGGGATTATCACTTATTCAAAACGTGTTATGCTGACTGTGGGGGCGGGGATAATGAAAATATCACCCGTTTCCGCCTTTGTTGCTGTTTGGGCTCATTCTATTGTTCTCTTCCTCTTCGCTTCTCAGGGTCTGGAAGGTTTTCTGATAAGCCAAGGGCTGCCCTCTATTCCTCTGGTCCCCGTTTCAAGTTCACAGGCCATTGTCGGAGCCGTAATCGGCATCGGACTCCTCAAGGGAGGAAAGGGCATCAGATGGCAAACTGTGGGGGGAATCTCTGTGGGTTGGTTGGCGACTCCGATTATCGCCGCCATAATCAGTTTTATTTCACTCTTTGTCTTTCAGAATGTCTTTCAACAGGATACTTACTATCCCGTATCTTACAGGGTCACACAGGAGAGTGTGGAAAGGATCAATAGAGCAGGGATAGACACAAAAGACTTGTCCGGCCTGACGGGGAAGGAATTCTCCAGGGCCATCCTCTTCAAGAATGCCTTGTCCAGCAAAACCGGATTGACGAGAGATGATCAGACGATAGTCATGCAATATACGCAATTGGACAAAGTGGAAATCACAAAAGAGGGGATCGCAGAAATCGATAGAACTTATCTATCTGAGGAACAGATAAGGGCTCTTCAGGCGCTCGAGGGAAAGGTCTTCGCCCATACGTGGCTCTTCCACGAGGCCCTTGCCGGAATATCGACCCAATGGCGTACCAGACAGCATGACGAGAGCTACAACTCACAATTGAACCAAAGACTTTCATACATTGACGGCTTATTCAGGACAAGCCATGGGTGAGGGTGAAAAAGAAAAAAATCATCAGGAGTATCGAGGATGGCTGCAAAACTTCTTGAAGGAACACTCGTTGCTGAAGCGGTGCTGGAGGATGTATCACGCCGGGTGGCTGCATTAAAGGAAAAGGGCATCACACCGGGCCTGGGTACTATTTTGGTGGGGGACGACGGACCGTCCGTAAGCTATGTTAAAAAGAAACATGAAACCTGCACATCCGTGGGAATCGCATCATTTCATGCAGCAATAGAGAGTGCGGCATCCCAGAAAGACCTGCTCAAAGCCGTCGATGATTTCAATTATAATCCTGCAATTGACGGATTCCTGATACAATATCCTCTTCCATGTGGCTTTGATTTCAATGAAGCAATTTCGCGGATCGATCCTGCGAAAGATGCCGACGGCCTCCACCCCGTAAACCTGGGAAAACTGGTGCTGCAACAGGAAGGGCCCCTCCCCTGCACCCCGGCGGGTATTCAGGCCATGCTGAAATATTACAATCTCGATATCGGGGGAAAGGAAGTCGTCATTGTGGGGCGAGGACCGACTCTGGGAAGGCCCCTTTCGCTAATCATGACATTAAAACAGCCTTTCGCCAACGCCGCCGTTACTGTCGTTCATACGGGAGTGCCCGACATTGCGCGTTACACAAAAAGGGCTGACGTCGTCATCGCCGCGGCAGGAATTCCCAGCATCATAAAACCTGAAATGGTAAGACCCGGAGCCATCGTCATCAGCGGCGGCATTTCATGGGAAGGCCGCAAGCTTATTCCCGACGTGGACGTCTCCGTTGAAGAGGTTGCCGGGTGGGTCACTCCAAGGCTTGGCGGAGTCGGCCCGACGACAGTGGCGATGCTTCTTCTTAACACTGTCAAAGCGGCGGAAAAAAGAAAGTCTCGGAAATGATTAAAACTCTTGCACTTTTTCTCAATATCTAAAGTATTCTACAGTACGGGGCCTTTCATAATCTCTGCCCAAGTCTCGATATATCATGTGTATCAGAAATGCTCACTATCTCGATATTTCTGTCTATCCAGCGGATTGTCCTGGCAATGACGGAGCCGGCACCGAGTTCGATAAAGAGCGTTCCCGGCCTATGAATGGCCTTTATCAGATCAACCCATAAAAGGGGATGACTGAGCTGCATCGCCATTACCATTTTCAGAGATGCCGTTCCAGTCACTCTTTTCAGTGTATGGTAGGATAAAAGCGTTATTTCCGGTTTTTCCACTGCCATATCTCTCAATTCTCTGAGAAAAAATGATCCTGCGGCAGCCATAAAGGACGAATGATAAGGGGCGGCAGCGGACAACTTGTGGGCATCGAGAGCGCCTTCCTTGAGAGCGATGGCCATGACCTTTTTCACAGCAGATTCAACGCCGGAAACGATTATCTGTCTGGCCGTGTTGACTATGGCAATATCGGCGCCATCCGTTTGCCTGCATATTTTCTCCACCCCTTCACGGGGCAACCCGAAAATGACTGCCATGCATCCCTTAGTTCTGAGGGCTTCGTCGAGGAGAAGCTCTCCCGCCCGTTTCACAATTGTGAGGCCAGTGTCAAAATCAAAACACGCCGCAGCATAGGCAGCGGCATAAAAGCCTGAACTGTATCCCGATGCGGCGTCGGGGAGAATGTTTTTCCTTTCCAGAACTGCTGTCAGAGCGCAACCCAGGGTAAAGGCTGCCAGTTGCGCCGTGAGATCATGATTCAACTCCCGCTCTGGTCCTTCGAAGCAGAGTCCGCTCAGTGAAAAACCGAGTATACGGTCGGCCCTGTCAAAGATTATCCGAGCCTCCTCATGTTGTTCATAGAGATTTCGTCCCATCCCCACCTGCTGTGATCCCTGCCCGGGATAGAGAAAAACGAGGTGAGTCTTCAAAGTAACATATCCTCCCCCTTCACATCATCTTATCCAAAAGATTTAAGGTTTCGAAAACCCGAGTGAATCTATCTTAAAAATTACGACATGTAAAGAACTGTTGGATAGGGGTAAGGTCTTTTATCCTTGAAAAGGTCACAGGTGTTTGATAGTTTCACCCTGGTCACTGCCATGCATGTCAGGTGGCTGGTTGAACGATCCAAAAGACCGATAAACGCAGGAATTAGTCATCCATGAAATATGTTGATGTAGCCGTTGGCATTTCTTCCATTGAGAAACTTACCTATTCCGTTCCCCATGAACTCATCGGACATGTGGAAGTAGGCAAACGTGTCCTTGTCCCTCTGGGAAAGAGAAAAGTGACGGGCTATATCGTGGCTGGATGGGAGGTGTCAGACAGGCAGGGCGTCAGAGATATAATAGAAGTACTCGATCTGAACCCCCTTTTTACGGAAGCAGATCTGGCCTTTTACATGTGGGTTTCGGTCTATTACATGTACCCACTGGGCAAGGCATTGAAATCGATACTCCCGGGGGGAATAGATGCGGAGAGTGGTCTCTGGCTTTCGCTTTCACCTCAGTGGAAGGGATCACATGAGAAGGCATTGTCCGAAAGGGAGATACGCATTGCAAAAATGCTCGAGGATTATCCGGCAGGTCTCTCTATAAAACAGGTGAGGGACAGAATACCAAACAGGCATCTTCGGAATGACATAACTAAACTTCAGGGAATTGGGGTTCTGAATGTTGAAGACAGGCTCAAAGAACCGGCGATAAAAGTCAGAAAAGAGACTATAATCAGAAAAACCGGGAAATCATTATCCGGCATCAAACTTACAGAAAAACAGAAAAATGTCTATGACCTTTTAGCCAGTGAAAGGGAAGTCCCCCTTTCACTTCTCAGAGAAAAATTCAAGAATCCGCGTCCTGTAATTAAAAGTATGGAAAAAAAGGGCCTCCTTCATGTATCAGAGAGAGAACGTTACAGGAGACCTGCCAGAGAAGATAACCTTTGTAGTGGGCGAGGTGCAGTTACACTCACTGACGAACAGGCGATAGCCCTTGCCAAGATTGTAGAAGGTGTTTCATCAAATAAGTACTCTCCCTATCTCCTCCACGGTGTCACCGGAAGTGGTAAGACGGAAGTCTATCTCCGGGCCATGGAGAAAGTTATAGCAATGGGGGGAAGCGTTCTATATCTCGTTCCCGAAATATCCCTTACACCACAGCTTGTCAGCAGAATAAATGAAAGGTTCGACGAAAGCATTATCGCCATCCTTCACAGTGGCATTTCCAGGGTATCCAAATATGATGAATGGCGGAGGATACAGAGAGGTGACGCGCGTATTATCGCCGGTGCACGATCAGCCATATTCTCACCCGTCAGGAATCTCAGGTTGATAATCATCGATGAGGAGCATGATGGATCATACAAGCAGGATGATCATATGACCTATAATGCGCGTGACATTGCCGTTGTGAGGGCGAAAATGACGACCTCCACTGTCGTCCTAGGTTCAGCCACTCCCGCAGTACGCACCTATTTTAATACACAGGAAAAGGGATTTGTATATCTCGAATTGACGAAAAGGGTGGAGGACAGATCCATGCCTGCCTTCGACATCATTGATATGAAATATGAGAAGGGGGAAAAGGGGAATTTTTCCATCTTGTCGCGGCCTCTGAAAAAGGCCATCGCAGACACACTTTCTGACGGGAAGCAGACTCTCCTTTTTTTAAACAGAAGGGGGTTTAATACATTTATCTGCTGCATGGACTGCGGGCATGTATTCAAATGCCTAAACTGTTCCATATCACTGACACACCACTCGGGAGAAGGGGCTCTGCGCTGCCACTACTGTAACTTCACAATAAAATCTCCCCCAATATGTTCCTCCTGCCGGGGGAGCAATGTGAAAAGTTATGGAGTGGGAACAGAAAGACTTGAGGATGAGATAAAAAGATTGTTTCCGACGGCTCGAGTGGAACGAATGGACAGCGATTCCACAGCAAAAAGGGGTTCCCACGGGAGAATCCTCAGGTCCTTTGACAGGAGAGAAACTGACATACTGATCGGGACACAGATGGTTACCAAGGGGCATGATTATCCTAACGTTACCCTTGTCGGCGTGGTGTCCGCCGATTCTTCGCTGAATATTCCTGATTTCAGGGCATCTGAGAGGACCTTTCAGCTTCTTACACAGGTTGCAGGCAGGGGGGGGAGAGGAGACTTACCGGGTCGTGTAATCGTTCAGACATTCAATCCCGAACACTACGCCATAACACTGGCTCGGAGTTATAATTACAAAGAATTTTACAAAGAAGAAGTGAACAATCGGCGGCAACTCGGCTATCCACCCTTCAGCCGCATGATCAATCTGAGAATATCAAGTCCCCAGGAAGAGAGAACTAAGAATTTCGCGAGTAGGATTGGGGAGGTCGCAAGATCTGAAAGCGCAAAGTATGGAGTAGATATCATGGGTCCGGCGGAGGCCCCCATCGCGAAAATCAAGGGCCGCTACCGATGGCACATGCTTCTAAAGGGCTTACATGGCGGCAAACTGCGGGCCTTTACGACGGCATTGCTTGAGAGAACAAAAAGGTCGGATCCCGACATAAAAGTTGATATAGACCCCGTCAATTTCATGTAAGACTATAAAAACCACTTATACCGATGGCGTTTCACAATTGATTTTCACCAACTGTTGATCTTATATCACGCAATATCCTGAAGTTGTTCCTCTATGCTTTTTAATCTTTCTAAATTCTTTTCCGCTGCTGCCATGTCTCCTTCCGCCATTGAATTCCTCATGCGGGCCAGTTTTTCTTCAATTGCAGATAGGGAAAGCAGTACGGCCTGTTCCTTATCAGGCGCTTCTTTCGGTATTGCGACCCTCTGCACTGGTTCTCCAGCATCCAGACTCAGCGCTTCCCTCCATTCGGGGATATAGGTTTCAAGTTGAAACCTTTCCTCAATTTTCTCCGCCAGCGCCTGCGCCGCAGTCAGTTCGCCGTGGGTAATAAATACCCTGGGCCTTGATTTGGATAAGTTGCCTACCCACTGGAGAAGTCCTGCCTGATCTGCATGGGCGGAAAATCCTCCTATTGTGAAAACCTTTGCCTTAACTGCCACATCCTCACGGAATATCTTGACGTCCTTTTCCCCGTCCACGATCTTTCTCCCTGTGGTTCCCTGAGCCTGGAATCCTACGATGATAATGCTTGCCCCGGGACGCCACAGATTGTGTTTGAGATGATGCTTGATCCTGCCAGCCGTGCACATGCCGCTTGCGGAAATGACAATGGCGGATCCCGATTTTGAATTGATGGCCACCGATTCTTCCGTCGAAGGCGTTGAAATCAGATTGGGCATATCGAAGGGGTCGAGACCCTGGTCGACGATGGCTCTCGCCCCTTCATCATAATACATTTTATTTTTCCGAAAGATTTCCGTAGCCTTAATGGCGAGAGGGCTGTCGAGATATACTGGAACATCGGGAAGGGACCCCTCTCTGTGGAATTCTCCAAGCATATAAATTATTTCCTGGGTCCTTTCAACAGCGAAGGATGGAATAATAACTTTTTCATTGTTCGACACAGCGTATTTTATCGCCTCCAGCATTTCCACTTTGCTGTCGTCGAAAGAGCGGTGCAGGCGGTTTCCATAGGTAGACTCGACAAAGAGAAAATCAGCGTCAATAACCTCATGAGGATCCTTGACAATCAGTTGATTCTGTTTCCCCAGATCACCTGAAAAGACGATTTTTACTTCCCTTCCTGCATCACTGATCCACATCTCTACCAGAGAGGAACCAAGAATATGGCCGGCATTGCGGAGACGGAATTTTATTCCAGACTCCATTGTGACTATCCGATCTCTCTCGACAGGAGAGAGATGCTGCAGACTCCTTTGTGCATCCTCTGTATTATAAAGCGGCAGTATACCCTTTTTCCCCTGCCGGTTGTTCTTTCGCGATTGCCATTCGGCATCCATTTCCTGCACGTGGGCCGAGTCGAGAAGCATGATATCACAGAGCTCCGCTGTTGGGGGCGAAGTAATTATCTTTCCCTTAAACCCATCTTTAACGAGCTTGGGAATTCGGCCGCTATGATCAATGTGGGCATGTGTAAGGAGAAGGACCTCGATCTCCCCGGGATCAAAACCCCATTCCATCCAGTTTCGCTTTTCCATTTCTCTTCCCCCCTGGAAAAGCCCGCAATCTACCAGTATTTTGTTTCCCTTTGAGTTTTCAATCAGATAGTTGGAACCAGTAACAGAACCGGCAGCGCCGAGGCAGGTAACTTTTATCATCTTCTTCTCCCCTTAAATTATTTAAGAACACTATTCAAATCTGACATCGTCAAAGTTTATATGGCCCCATTCCCCGCTTGAAGCATCGACAAGTCTTATCTGTGCCCGTTGGCCAATGTATGGAGATACATCCCATGACTGTCGTTCCATCGTTTCCCTGCATTGTCCCGTGGCCTTCAGTACAGCTTCCCCGTTGATGACAAGTTCAGCCCGTTCTGCGTTTACATTACACCCTCCACCTATGAGAAACGTTATTGAAGGTTTCTCTATAACAAAGGGTACAGACACAAGCACTCCCTTTGGTTCTTCACCCTGGACTCCCCCCGGGTTGTCTTCAGGCTTTGAGCGGTTTTCATATGTGCCTATCCAGTAGTTTCCCTCATGTCGGGATGGTTCCGCTCGATGTCTGGCCGTAGGATTATCTCCGTATGTGGGCTGGTTATTAAAGGATAACCCCTTCTTTTCCCAGCCACTCAGGGTACCTGATTCAAACCCCCAATCGATGCTCGCGCCGGCTCCGCTTTTTTCATCAAAGGAAATGCTGGCTATGTCTTCTTTGTTTACAGGCACTTTGACTATTTCGCCATTCTTGAGATATATAACCACATCGGCAGCGGCCCCTGTAAATATAATAAAAAATAACACAATGGAAAAAAGAAAAAGGAATGGTATTTTGGAACTTCCGAACATGTAAGTGATCCCCTTTCTGCAGCTTGTACTAAACTCGTTTAAGAAACTACAACACGAAGGAGCATCCTCCATGACACTCCCCTGACACCCGTTACCGTGTCAGCTTCACCATATAAATCTCTCGGATTTTTCTATCAGGTACTTTCTTTTCTGTCAAATTGAATCACCCTGGCATTTTTTTTCGCCATATGTTACGAGATAGTCGATGAAAAACAGTCGATTGTGCATCCCTTCTGTAAATCAATGTTATCATATTATGTCCAATATGAAGATGATGGATCACATTGTTGCACACTCCATACAGGTCTCCAGGGTGGCAATCATCATTGTTGATTCCTTGATTGAAGCAGGGGCAAAGCTTGATCGCGATCTGGTTCGGGCATCAGCGCTGCTCCACGATATAACAAAGACAAGAAGTCTCAAAACAGAGGAACCACATGCCCTTACAGGCGAGGAATTCCTTTGTGGACTGGGGTATCCAGACGTAGGTAATATTGTTGGACAGCATGTCAGGCTGAGGGAGTATTTCAGAACACCATCCCACCGTGAAGAAGAGATCGTAAATTACGCAGACAAACGGGTGCTTCACGACCGAATAGTTTCCCTCGAGGAGCGTATGATTTATATCATTCAAAAATACGGCAAAAAGAGGGAGAACCGTCAACGGATTCTCTGGCTTTGGAATAAGACAGAGAGTCTCGAGAAGAAGTTTTTCAACGACATACCGCTCACCCCTGATGATCTGAGCGGAATCCTTAATGGCGAAGAATTGTCTCGCCAACTAAGGGCCTATGAAAAGGCATGCATGGATGCGTAACGGGATATCGTCTATTGGTGACGCAGTAAATGCGCTTATCATAAAGAGTTTTGCCATGTTGGATCTAAGGCGCTCATTTTGTTCAGATCAGCAGCGCCTATTGCCCCAGCAGATCGGACTTTAACTTCTTGTCCGCCTTTTCACCAACCTGATATCTGAAATACATCTGGGCAAATTCACTGCCCGGGATAGTCCCTTTGACCTCTCCCTGCCATTCCAGAGTGAGCCCCTTACCGGGAACATATGTGGTAACTGAAGTTTTTCCAGGCGCCATATCCTTGTCGAACCATGACGTGTATTTTTCTATATCAGATTTATGGGCCTGAACCAGTTCAGGTGGATTGTTTTCTTCTATAAGTTCAACGAATCCTTCCTGAAGTTTCTTCGCTTTGGCAAGGTCCGTCAAGTAGTGTGTGTACACATGTTTTATCTGCTCAGACACAATTACCTCTTCCCCGTCTTTGGTGGGTTTCTCGAGATAGAGACCTACCGCATAGACCTTTATAAACAGCTTTTTCAGATACCCCACTCCATTCAGCTTGAGTGTTTTTCCATTGACAACCTTTTCTTCAGGGAATTTGACTCCCAGAACCTCTACATCTCCCGCATAACTAACACCGCAAAAGCTCACTAAAAAAAACACTACTATAGAAGCAACCAGGATTTTTTTCATGTCCTACACACCCCCTTCAGATTTTAGCTCTTTTTATATTAAATTCGTAGCCTCTGTCAAGTTCATAGCGTCAATAGGAAGACATCCAATGCTTTTGTCAACAAATCGGACTGACCAACGAATAGATGGAAAATAAACCGCAAAGACTGTAAGAAAATAACATGGTGAAGATTCTTCCCAAGTATGTTAATGATATAGGAACTGCTGTCGGCCGGCAGGTGTGCTGTTTAACAAAGCAGGTGGTCTGTTTGCTGAAATTACAATACAGAAAAGGAGCGCAAAAGAATGAGAAAATTTATTGCCCTCTACATCGATCTTGAAAATGTAGCAGGGAAACTGTCTCTCGATGATATGCTGCAGGACATTATCCTGGAAGAGGACAAAGAGGCCCCTGAAGAGTATATTTTTGCCGTAAAATTTGCCTGCGGAAACACGAATTCTATCGCAAAATTACGGACGCAGTTGATAAACCATAATTTCGAGATTCGTGAAGCACCTCATGTCTCCGGTAAAAAAAACAGGGCAGATTTAATTATAAGTCTTGATGCCTTTGAAAAACTCTATTTGGATAAACCTTCTATTGACCGATTTGTTTTTGTTACAAGCGACTCTGACTTTTCCGTTATTATGGACCTTCTGAGAAAACACGGGAAGGAGGTCTGGCTGATTACCAAGGAAGGTGACGCGCAAAGACCAATCTTCACCAATTGTACGGATAATATCATAGCCCTCCCCCACCCTCAAATTCATAAAGTCATTCCAAAAGAAGACAAACCGGTGAAGGCGCCTAAGAAGGACGACGAGACAAAAGAAGATAAAAAACCGCAATCAGAAGAGGCGGATGAAAGGACAAAGGATAAAATAGCCGAAACGCTGTTTAAAAAAGTATTCACAAGCCTTGATCCCAGCGAGGAGCATCTTTTAAATACCGTCGCCAATAAGATGCGGCAGTTGGATAAATCGTTCAGGATCAAGAACACGAGGTATAAGAAAATGACCACCCTGGCAAGGGAATTTGAGAAAAAGGGATGGTTTAAAACCAGAAGGAATAAGGATGGGCATCTTATGATTACGGAATTGGAGTCCTCGGAATGAAGTGCCTTAAAGGGAAAGAGAGTGATGCAATGTCAAGACATATATCAACATCTACAAAGAGAGGCATTCTTGTGAGACCTGTTGCTGTTTTTGTGTTTTTGAGCAGTCTGATTCTTTTCCTTGCTGGCTTTGGTGTCGCAGCCAGCGAGGAAAGACCCGGTAATCTTAAAACAGAGAAGGACAAGGCAAGCTATCTTATAGGAACCAATATATCAAAATCATTATTAGAAATGAAAGATGAGATTAATCTCAACACTTTGGTCGCCGGAATTCGGGATAGCTTTAATGAAAAACCGCTCAGGGTGAATCAGGAAGAAGCGAAGAAAATCATGAGCAACCTCTCCGAGAGGCTGAGAAAGAAAGAGGAAGAAAAGTATAAATTATCAGCCGGAGAAGCCCTGGCAAAAGGGAAAAGATTTCTGGAAGATAATAAAAAGAAGGAAGACGTTGTGACTACAAAGAGCGGATTGCAATATGTCACTCTCAGAAAAGGTCAAGGGACCGCCCCTTCAGAAACCGACCAAGTCACCGTTCACTATAGAGGAACAACTATCGACGGTGCGGAATTCGACAGTTCTTACGCGCGGAACACGCCGGCTTCCTTTCCCGTCAAAGGAGTCATTAAGGGATGGACTGAAGCACTTTTACTAATGAACGTGGGAGGTAAATACAAACTTTTTATCCCATCTGAACTCGCCTACGGTGAAAGAGGCGCGGGACAGGATATCGGCCCAAATGAAGTTCTGATTTTTGAAGTGGAGTTGCTTAAAATCGAACAATGATTGTATAATCCGCCGTATCATAGTTGTTAATATAAAAGAGTCTAAGTATTGACGGGCTCGTAAAAAGTCCCCCAAGACGTCATACCGGCGAAAGCCGGTATCCAGAACTGCTTCAAAACACTAGATTCCGTGTCAAGCCCGGAATGACGAAAGAGAAATAAACCGGCTTTTTAAAGACCCATCAGTATTTGTCGGGAAATCTTTTTTACAATGAAGAAATTTCGGAGCCTCCTTTTTCGCAACCCCCTTTTAGTATCTCTGCTATATCATTTTATAAGACTCTATCTCTCAACGTGCCGGCTTCAGGTCATAAATGAACATCCCATCCTTAACCAACTTAACGGCGGATGCAAAGTGGTCGCCGCCCTCTGGCACCAGCGATTTTTCGGCCTCATAGGTTATGCCAGAAAATTCTGCATCTATGAACCTTCTGCGATTATCAGCAGGAGCGACGACGGTGAAATGATAGCACAGTTGGCCTTGCGCCTCGGCTTTCGCCCTATTCGAGGTTCAAGTACGAGTGGAGGCAGACAGGCGCTTATGGCCATGGTTGACGATCTCGCCCACAACCAGGTCGCCGCGCATGCTGTAGATGGCCCTCAAGGCCCGAGAGGCCTGGTAAAGGCGGGATTGATAAAAATTGCCCAGCTATCAGGGGCTGCTATTATACCTGTTTATGTTTCCATGAATCGCGCCTGGCGTTTAAACAGCTGGGACCGATTCCTTATCCCCAAACCATTCAGCAGGATTGTGCTTGAGTGGGGAGATCCAATCGTTGTCCCACCCGAGCTGGACCCGGATGCCTTTGAGAATTTTCGTCTCGATGTCGAAGGGAAGATGAAAAACGGTCATACGAAATTAGACCAAAGCATGGGATGGGAAAACCGTTTATAAATAACATGCGTCCTGCTTACTTGAAACCACTACATGAAAAGCGCCACTTTTCAGGCATTATTTCTTTATCTCAAAGACCAGCGTTTTCCCTTTTTATAACGATGACCGGTTTCTTAGACTTTCGGATTACCTTTTCAGAAACAGACCCCAGCAGCATGCTGCCAATGTTGCTCTTGCCGTGCGATCCGATCACGGTAAGAGAAACATTTTCCTCCTCTTCAACTTTCAGTATTTGGCTGAAAGGTATTCCATGTTCCACTCTGATCTTGACCTTAAATCCCGATTCCCTTAACTCCTCTTCTATGGGATTCACGGCCTGCAGAGCTTTTTCTTTGATATCTTGCACTACGAGGGACACATCGGCATACTGAGCTGTGTACCGTTCAAGACTATGGATGGTTCTATCATCGATAACGTGAAGGATAACTACCTCCTCCGTACCGGCTTCCTTTAACTTTTTTATGAACTGTGTGGCCTTGCGAGTGGCCTCTGAAAAATCTGTCGGATATAGAATCTTCCTAAACATATCGATGTATACCCCCCCTGCTGTTTTTTTGACTGCTAGTAATATTCTCATATATGCGTCCTAATGGTCAATGAAAATCAGACAGGGCAGCACATCGATTAAGCGAAGCGGGCATAGGCGTGTTTTAGTTTTTTATGAAAATATGATAGAGATAGAAACAATTAACAGCGAAATTCGATCCCTGATAAGCAATTGATTTGAAATACAGGAAGTCTAACTCTTTAAGAGAAAGGATGCCATGGATCGGGGAAAACCCCCTTCAAGAGAACGAACTTATTATGATGACTATCCTGACTATACCAGGCCGGTGCTTGAGATTACCCGCAGGTTTCGGGAGCGGTTGTTTGGACGGCTTGAGTTCCTCTACGGCACTGAAGCGGCAGAAAACTGGATGCCAGAATTCGAAAGGATCCTCAAGGTACATAATGCTCACAAGCCGCCGGAGATGATAAGGAAGGAACAGAACTACAACCCGAAGCAACGATTCAGCCAGGAGCATATATTTCTAATAACCTACGCGGACATGGTGAAAGGGGAAGGTCCCACGCCCCTTTCTGACCTTCACAGTTTCGTAGCTCAATATGCCCAGGGTGCCATTAACACACTCCATATACTTCCCTTCTTTCCCTATTCTTCGGACAGGGGCTTTGCCATCATGGATTATCGGCAGGTTGATGAGCGTCTGGGATCATGGAAGGACATCCGCAAGAAAAAGCGTCACTACGATCTAATGTTTGACGCCGTTCTGAACCACTGCTCCTCTCGAAGCGAAATGTTCCTGGAATTCCTCAATGGAAATCCAGCCTACAGTAATTTTTTCATTGCTTACGAATCCCCTGAAGAGCTCACCCAGGAGCAACGCCGTAAAATATTCCGACCCAGGACCTCCGACATCCTCACTCCCTTCGAAACGATCCAAGGTACTCGATATATCTGGACAACCTTCTCTCCGGACCAGGTGGACCTCAACTTTCGGAATCCTGCCGTCCTCCTGCAGGTGATGAGTAGCCTTCTTTTTTATATTCGGAAAGGCGCTGATCTTCTACGACTGGACGCGGTAATCTACATATGGGCTGAGCCTGGAACGGAAAGTGTTCATCTCCCGCAGACCCATGAGATAGTCAAACTCCTGCGCGATGTTGTGGATTTTGCGGCCTCCGGCGTGGCCCTGGTAACTGAAACCAATGTCCCTCATGATCAAAACATATCGTACTTTGGTAATGGTAGCGACGAAGCCCACATGGTGTATAACTTCGCCCTTCCTCCTCTGGTCCTTTATGCATTCTACACCGGTGATGCCGATATACTTTCCCAATGGGCCTGGGGCCTTAACCCTCCCTCGGACCAGACGGCCTTTCTAAACATTCTGGACACCCACGACGGCATCGGACTGCAGGGTATCCGTGGTTTGCTCCCTCCGAAAGACATTCAGTTCCTCGTGGACAGGGCCGTGGGAAAAGGCTCTCTCGTATCCTATAAAACAACGGAAAATGGAGACGAGGAGCCTTACGAGATCAACAGCACCTGGTGGAGCGTCCTGAACGGAGAATACGAAAAAGAGAGTCTTCAAGTGCAGATTGCGAGGTATCTGGCATCAAGGGCCATCGCGCTGGTGTTGCGAGGGGTCCCCGGAATCTATATCCACGGAGCGCTGGGAACGACCAATGATTATGGTGCCGCAAAAGCCTCGGGAATAAACCGGGATCTGAACCGAGGGATCATTGATGCCCGGGAAGTGGAACAAACCCTGAAGGATCCAGCCTCAAAAATGTCCATGCTCTTCAGCAGTGGCAGGAAACAGATCCTGATCCGGAGGAGGGAAATATCTTTTCACCCTCAGGGAGGGCAGAAGGTTCTGTACATTTCTCGCAGGGTCTTTGCCCTTCTTCGAACTTCCCCGAAGGGCGATGAGGCTATACTGACCCTGACAGGCGTTACGGGGAAAGCGGAGGAAATTGAGATACCTTTAGATGCGCTCGGCGGCCGTCACACCCGTTACAATGACCTTCTCTCAAACAGAAAATATTGGGCGACTGGGAACTTGTTACGCCTTACGCTTCCGCCTTACGGGCGGATATGGCTTAAGGAAATTCCTCAAGAGCACTCTCCCGGTAATATTCTTGACAAGATGCCATTAAGGAGTTAATCATTTCATGTGCCATTAGTATTGACTGCACTACCTGTGATTTTTAACATCCGAAACCAAAGGGAGATTATAACCTGATGATATACTTAATGAAGGAGCATATGCCATGAAGAAAAGTTCAATAATTGTGGTCATGGTCATAGGGTTCTGCCTGATCGCTCTTTCAGGATTGGCTGCCGTCTATGTATCTGATAAATTGGAAGTTCCCCTCCGTACAGGGCCAGGGCCAAAATACAAAATCGTGAGCATGCTTCAGTCGGGACAGATGGTGGAAGTGGTGTCCGAAGAGGATGGATGGAGTAATGTCCTTTCTATGGAAGGAAGCGGCAAGAAAGAAGGCTGGATCCTGAGTCGCTATCTCATGAAACGCGAACCTTGGGAGATGCTCGTTAAGGACCTGGAAACGGAGAATGTCAGGCTTCGAGAAATATTAATTCCAATGGAAGAGGAACTTGGTAAGACAAAAACCAGAAACGCCGATCTTGCTGCGGCGCTCAAAGAGAGGACGGATGAGCTTGAAACACTGAAAGCAAACTATGCATCCCTGAGAAAAGATGCCTCAGGCTTTTTGGAATTGAGGACAAGATTTGAAAAGACCAGATCGGATCTTGTAAGAATAAAGGGTGAGCTTGCCAGGGCGACAGAAGAAAACAAACTATTGCAATCATCCCACAGAAACAAATGGTTTCTGGCGGGAGCGCTTGTTCTGCTTTTGGGCCTTTTGATAGGGCTGATAATGGGAAGGCGGGAGAAAAAACGCCCTTCGACACTTTACCTGTAAATGATTAAAAAAGTATAGACAGCATAAGCATGTAAGCCAAAAGGGTTATCAACGATGTTGATTAGCCTAAGGAACTCTCAGTCTTTCCTCTGAAGCAGTTCTATGCTTACGCCATCGGGGGCTTCGATGAAGGCGATACGAACTGTCGGTCTAAAATCGACAGGGTCGAGAGTAAAGACAACACCCTTTTGGCGGAGTTTGTCGCAAAATTCGTCAAAATCTCCATTAACATGAAAGCCGAAGTGATTTGTACGCCACTGCAGATCCTTACTCCCACACAACTCCTCACCGGTTCTCCTCCCACGGATGAAAATAGTAACGCCGTTAAAAGTTACAACAAACTGCGGCGTTCCCCTAATCTCAAGCCTGTCAGTGATTTCACCGCCAAGCTTTTCAGCGTACCAAGATGAGGTCACCTGCGGGTCGTCGCTGATCAGGTGTATGTGGTCAAAGACTATTTCGTTATCAGGCATGATATGTTCTCCAAAAATTCTATCGCATTGTGTTTTTTCTTATCTAAGGTGCCTTGTTATACCAGAGGTTGGCATTTGAAAGCAATAACCCCGAGATGTAAGTTGACGAGAAGTACGTGATTGTGCTTAATAGAACAGATGGAACTCTTTAGATCCCGGGAGAAAAATCGGAATAATAAAACTTGTAAGGAGGTTTGATATGCAGGCATTATTTACATTGACGCCATCGGAATCGAAGCGGCTCATAGCCAAAGCGGTGACCTCTATGCCGGAAGTGATAAAAGCAAAAAAAGAGGGATACCTTATTGTCGCACGAGGTTCGACGAGCGCCTATATCGCCGAGGAACTGATAGGCGAGACTCTGGAGAAGGAAAAATACGTGGCGGGACAGATTATTCGAGGAGTCCTGTGTGCCCTGCATGCTGGAATCAGAAGCCAGCCCATAGCTTTCCACAAGGGAGCGGTACTTACCGTTGATCCAGGTACGTTGATCGACAAGCTCGGACCACATGATATTGTCATCAAGGGAGGCAATGCCGTAGATTATCAGGGGAAGGTAGGGGTTCTCATGGCGAGCCCTGTGGGGGGAACGATGGGTCAATTTTACATGGCCATGAAAGCCCAGGGGATCAGAACGATCTATGCTATCGGATTGGAAAAGCTCATTCCCTCCGTTGAAAAGGCAGCCAAGGCAGGCGGACGATTGAAACTTGAGCGCACCATCGGCGCACATGTTGGCCTTGCATGCGTTGCCGATGGCGAAGCCTTTACCGAAATTAATGCCCTCTGTTCTCTCTTCAGTGTTGGAGCCGTTCACTATGCCTCGGGCGGTTTCGGAGGCGCCGAGGGATCGGTAACCATTATTGTTGAAGGTGAACCGGGTGAAGTCAACAAGTGCTTGGATTTTATAGAAACAATCAAAGGGGAACCACCCCTTTCTGCATTGAAGGGGCCCTGTAAGACCTGTGGTACTCTCTGCAGTTTTCAGGGAATGGAAGAGGATGTGCTTCCTCCCTATCTACGGTAATTTACCGCAGATGTCCGCAAGGATTAAAGCGGCGAGTGCAAAATCGCCGCTTTTGCTTTTATGTAATTCTCAGTACCTTCCCTCCGCAGATTTTACCCTCCTTCAATGCAACAGGTACACTGTCCGCAGGAGTCGTATATCCATCCCACACCCACCCTGTCTCCCATCTTTAATTTATCCACCCCCGGACCAATCTGTACAACTCTTCCAACCACTTGGTGGCCCGGGACGACGGGAAGCACGGAAGAAGGTAAGTTCCGGGTGAAATACCGGATCCTATTGACAGACCCTGCTCTTTTCCTTATGATCACGACATTGACAGGTAATCTCTATGCATGACAAAACACAACCTCCTCTGCAACAAGGAAGCAATTCCAGATTATTCTTGAAAGTGGGTATTGCAACACTCTGCAGGATCCTACTCAATACGGCGCGCCGTTTTGTCTATCCCTTCGCCCCCGCACTGAGCCGCGGAATGGGTGTTCCCCTCACTTCCGTAACGTCTCTCATTGCTGTAATCCAGGTGACTGGCCTGCTTAGCCCTCTCTTTGGTCCGCTGGGTGACCGCATCGGTTACCGGATCATGCTTCTTGTGGGGTTGGGACTTCTGGCAGGTGGCATGCTGACAGGGGGATTTTTCCCTTTTTATGGCATGATGCTTGTGGCCCTTGTTATGGCAGGTCTCGGAAAAAGTGTATTTGATCCGGCCATACAGGCATATGTAGGGGAGCGTGTACCCTACCAACGCAGGGGGTTGGTCATCGGTATTATGGAGACTGCCTGGGCGGGAAGCACCCTTGTTGGGATTCCTGTAATAGGCATCCTCATCGAGAGTTTCAGCTGGAGGGCTCCCTTCTTTGCCATCGGCATACTTGCCCTTTGCGGCATGTTGGCTATAGTGTGGGTTATGCCTCCTGCCAGGAAAGACCGTAATAGTTTCCATCAGAGCGAGCGTTTCAGGGATATCTTTCTGCAACTGGTGCGGAAGCGACCAGCCGTGGGTCTCCTTCTCTTTGCTTTTTTTGTCAGCGTGGCCAATGACAACTTCTTCGTCATTTACGGCGCCTGGCTTGAAGAGTCCTTCAACCTGAGTATTGTTGCCCTTGGCATGATAACCATAGTCATCGGTGTGGCCGAACTGTTAGGAGAAGTCCTTGTTGCCCTTGTGTCCGATCGACTTGGTCTCCGCCGATCGTTGGTCATCGGCCTGGTCCTGTCGAGTGTTAGCTACCTCGCGGTGTCCTGGTGGGGAGGGACAGTTCAGGAGGCCATGGCCGCCATCTTCTTTGTTTTCCTGACACTGGAATTTGCCATCGTCACCGCTATATCCATATGTACTGAGGTCCTTCCCGGCGCCAGGGCTACGATGATGGCCAGTTATCTGGCGTCGGCCAGCGGAGGGAGGGTTGTAGGCGCATTAATGGGAGGGCTTGTATGGGAGGCTGGCAGGATAGAGGCAACGGCCCTTGTTTCCACCTCTATCAGTATCCTCGCCCTTGCCGCTTTTTTCTGGAGCATGCAAGGATGGCAACCGGGGAAGTGACGTAAACAGATATTGCCTTTTGAGATTTCATTAAGACGCGGTTTGTCACGGGGAAGAAATGCACATGCTGTCATTGCTGTCGGTCGATCTCGGT
>JAFGPZ010000011.1 GCA_016935935.1 Deltaproteobacteria bacterium | reverse complement strand
TCTCTGCCCGGCAGGTGAGCAGGTTATTTCATCGGCCACGAAGAAACGGGCTCTGAAAAACCTGAGAATAAGATCACAGGAGATATCACTTCCCAGACTGAAGAGGGATCGTCTTACCGATATTTTGGAAACAGAATCAGCAGGCATCATGAATCTCCAGATGATGCCTCTATTGTACGAAGACTTTGACTCTGAAGCAAGCAACTGTCTCGATACTTTTTTAGACTACGCTTCCAGAGGAAGCATCATAGCATATGACAATTTCAGGGCTATAGGAAGCAGGGAAGAAGAAATCATAAACGAGACAAACCTCTTTTTGCTGAAATCAGAAGAGGAAGAAAAATTCTACCTTGAGAGGCATTTGTTCAACCTATCATTGGACGACCTTGCAAAAAGAGGTCGGGGTTTTCCCACTATTTACGTAAATGATTTCCCTTGTGACGGCAGAGAGATTTTAAGGTTTTACACGGAAAAAAATGTGGGATTGAAGCAGGACCCTATGCTTCTGAAAATGGAGAATGGGCTCCTTACTGACTTCGCGGACCGGATCAGGGACTGGATGGCCGGAGGCAACATCGTTGCCTTCCTCTGTGGTGAAGAGGAAACGCAGAGGATCATTCATATTCTTGAGGGTTATTCACTTAATCCTGAAATATCCCCGTCTACGTTGATAACTGAGCTGGAAGAGTTTGGCGACGGGGGAAGACTTATCCTGAAGACGGGCAAAATAACGGAAGGGTTTTCATACCCATCGTTACGTCTTGTCGTTGTCAGTGAAGAGGAAGTGTTCGGGAAGAAAAAAAAACGAAGAAAAAAAGCTCGTTCCAGGGAGGGTTATTTCCTCAAATCCTTTGGAGAATTGAAGAAAGGTGATTATGTCGTACATGTTGACCACGGAATAGGCATATATAGGGAACTGAAGCGATTATCCGTAGGCGGCGTAGAAACAGATTTTATCCTTATCGACTATTCCGATGAAGACAAGCTCTACATACCCGTCGACAGGCTGGATCAGATCCAGCGATATATCGGTGCCGAAGGTTACATGCCCACGGTGGATAAACTGGGCGGCACTTCCTGGGATTCGGTAAAGAAGAAGGTCAAGCAATCGGTTCGAAAAATCGCTGAAGAGCTTGTGTCTATCTATGCGGCAAGGGAGGTGATGGAGGGGCACAGATTCGCCTCTTCCGATAGATATTATGAAGAGTTCGCCTCTCTCTTCGAATTTGAAGAAACGCCCGACCAGGCAGCGGCTATTGAAGATGTTATTAACGATCTGAGTGAGTCGAAACCAATGGACAGACTCATTTGTGGTGACGCTGGATTTGGAAAAACAGAGGTGGCCCTCCGCGCCTCCTTCCTGGTTGTAATGGACGGCAAACAGGTTGCTTTTCTCGTTCCCACGACAATTCTGGCAGAGCAGCATTACCAGACTTTTGTGAAGCGTTTTGAAAAATATCCCGTGCGCGTCGAGGTATTGAATCGTTTCAAGACCAAAGCGCAACAGAAGAAGATTGTTGAGGATATCAAGGAAGGACTCGTTGATATTGTCATAGGCACTCATCGCATTTTACAGAAAGATATCGGGTTCAAGGATCTCGGTCTCGTAGTCATAGATGAAGAACAACGGTTCGGCGTAAGCCACAAAGAAAAATTGAAGAAACTGAGGACCCTTGTCGATGTTCTTACATTGACGGCAACCCCCATACCGAGAACACTCCAGTTATCGCTGGTGGGAATACGCGACCTGTCTGTTATAGAGACACCTCCGCAGGATCGTCAATCCGTCACAATCAGGGTTGCCGAATTTGACGAAGGAATTATCAAGGATGCGATAAAAAATGAGATAGGCCGCAAGGGTCAGGTATTCTTTGTCCACGACAGAGTCAGATCGATCTACAGTATGGCGCGTTTTATAAAGGAACTGCTTCCCGAGGCAAAAATTGCCGTCGCTCATGGGCAGATGAAGGCAAAAGAACTCGAAGACGTCATGGTCAAATTTATTCATAAAGAAAGTAATGTTCTCATCTGTACTACTATTATAAGCGCAGGTCTGGATATACCGTCGGCAAATACAATAATAATAAATCGTGCAGAAAGATTGGGACTTTCCCTCCTCTATCAACTCAGAGGAAGAGTGGGAAGATCGAATGAAGAGGCATATTCCTATCTCATGATACCCAGGGGGATGGTTCTTACCAAGGATGCCAGGAAAAGGATCAGAGTAGCCCAGGAATTTACAGATGCAGGTTCGGGGTTCAAGGTGGCTACCCACGATCTGGAGATACGGGGAGGCGGAAGTCTGCTGGGTGTATCTCAGTCAGGCCATGTGTCCGCCGTGGGCTATGAACTCTATACGCAATTGATGGAACGGGCAATAAGAGAATTGAGGGGCGAGACGGGCCTCAGTGATGAGATCAGTCCTGAAATTCATCTGGGTATTCCTGCTTTCATCCCTGATGACTTCATTGTTGATACCCAGACAAGACTTTTTACTTACAAAAAGATATCTGCTGCCACCGACGAGCAGGTGATGTCGAGTCTCAGGGAAGAACTGATAGACTGCTACGGCTTTATTCCTCCCCAGGTGAACAATCTCATGGATATTATACGAATCAGGAGTAACCTTAAAGGAATTATGGGTAAAAAGATGACCTATGATGGAAGACATATGACAGTTTCATTCCATAAAAAAAGTCCGATAGACCCGTCTAAAATAATTCAATTATCGCGAAAGAAATTTAAGGGACTCACATTTACACCCGACTATCATCTATCCGTACCAGCATCTGAGCTTAAAGGGATGGAAGCGATTGAAAAGGCGCGAGCACTGCTTGCTGAGCTTACGAATTAGAAACTAAAAAAGGCCCATGAAGACTTCAGGAGAGGATCAGATTCATTAATTATTCAGGATTGTTGCTGTCCCTTTTAAATCATTGAAAGAGGTTGAATATTCTGATATTATCCCCAGGGTGTGTGCCCATAGCAATTCTAAGGGAGAAAGATATGAGAACAGGGAATTTGATTATTATGACACTGGTGGCATTGTTTACAGTCACTGCTACTGCAGCCGATCTGGTGGACAGGATTGTTGCTGTTGTGAATCATGAAATAATTACCCTCTCCGATTTGGACAGAACTCTTGAGCCTTTTATTAAAAACCTGGAAAAATCTAAAAATATCAGCGTCAATGAAGAAACCATAAACGAGGCCCGGAAGGCAGCCTTGAACGGCTTGATTAATAATATGTTGATAGATCAGGAGGCGGCCAGGTTGGGTATAGTCGTAACCGATGAAGACCTGGATAAAACCTTGCATGATATTCTCCATGAAAAACAATTGTCCCTGAGTCAGCTCAAGGACATGCTTGCCCAAAATAACACTACGATGGAAGATTACAAAGAGGATATGCGCAGACAAATCGTCAAAATGAGACTGATAGGAAAAGAGATCAGGTCAAAGATAGGCGTCAGCAAGGAGGAGATCGGCGAATATTATGCCAAGCACAGAAGCGTATATGAGGGTAAAGAGTCCGTCAGGGTCCAGCAGATACTCATAATAGCCCAAGAAGATGCGGATAAAGAAAAAAGGTCGTCTATGCGGGAAAGGGCCAATAAGGTGCTTGAATTTCTGAGGCGGGGAGAATCCTTTGAGCAAATAGCAACTGAATATTCTCAGGGACCTGCCGCCCAAGACGGAGGTGATCTCGGTTTCATCGAAAAGGGGATTATGCTACCCGAAGTTGACAAGGAGGCTTTTCGACTGGCAAAAGGTGAAATTAGCAATGTAATCGAGTCTCACGTTGGTTTTCATATAATCAAGATCATAGACAAAAGGGGCTCGGGTGTAAAACCCCTTGAAGATGTCAGAGATGAAATAAAGGAAAGTATCGTCAACGAAAAGGCGAAGATTAAGTTTGAGAAGTGGATTCAAGAGCTGAGGAAAAAATCGCTCATAGAAATAAGGCTTGATCAGTAGCCAACATTTTCTCCCCTTCCAATTTTCGTGATTGAAGCTCCCCGCAACAAGTTGCGGGGAATCTCCGACTGTTACGGTATAATGTTATTTTTTATTCGCTCGCTAACCCCGCCGCAAGCCTGCCTGTGCGGTCGCACGCAGACAGGCAGCGGGGAATGCGCTCGCTGTTCAGTTCAAGAGAGACTGTCCCTCTTCCAGCCTGTGCCGGTATGATGAAATTACTGAATTTGTG
>JAFGPZ010000077.1 GCA_016935935.1 Deltaproteobacteria bacterium | reverse complement strand
CTTCTCGAATACTGCGACAAACTTCCGGGATGGCCCGAGCGGGTTCTTACCATGCAGAAAAACTGGATCGGCAAGAGCCACGGATGTGAAATTGTTTTCCCAATGGCCGACTCTGACGAAGTTATCAGTGTGTTCACAACGAGACAGGATACCATATTTGGCGCCACCTTCATGCTGATAGCGGCTGAACATCCGCTTGTCATGAAATTTGCGAAAGGAAAGGCTGTTGAAAAAGAAGCGAGGGAATTCGTTGAACGTGTGAAGAAACAGGACAAGATGATACGGACATCAGACTACTATGAAAAAGAGGGCGTCTTTCTTGAGACGTATTGCCTTAATCCGGTTACAGACAGGAAGATGCCCATCTATGCTGCCAATTTCGTTCTGGCCGATTATGGAACCGGCTGCGTCATGGCTGTGCCGACCCATGACCAGCGCGACTTTGAATTTGCGCAAAAATATGACCTTCCACTTGTTGTTGTCATTCAGAACCCTGAAGATCCCATCGACGAGAAGACTATGTCCGAAGCTTACGTGAATCAGGGTGTTCTGATTAATTCAGGTCAATTTAACGGCATGGAAAATCTGAAGGCCCTGGAGGATATAGCGGAATATCTGGAATCGATTGGCCGGGGGAGAAAGACAGTCGAATACAGGTTGAGAGACTGGGGAATATCCCGACAGAGATACTGGGGAGCGCCGATCCCTGTCATAAATTGTGAAAAATGCGGGATCGTTCCTGTACCTGAAAAAGATCTCCCCGTAGTATTGCCCAGGGATGTGGAATTGACAGGAGAAGGCGGATCGCCGCTGGAAAAACTGAAAACCTTTCTGGAGGTATCATGTCCCACATGCGGTGGTAAGGCGAAGAGAGAAACGGATACGATGGACACCTTCGTCGAATCCTCCTGGTACTTCAACCGGTATTGTTCCCCCGACTGTAACGTAACCCCGGGGTTGGACAGGGAAAGGATCGACTACTGGATGCCTGTCGATCAATATATCGGAGGGATCGAACACGCCATTTTGCATCTCCTCTATGCCCGGTTCTATACAAAGATGCTGAGAGATTTCGGGATTGTTGGAGTCGATGAACCATTTACAAATCTCCTGACACAGGGAATGGTATGCAAAGAAAGCATGATGTGTAAAGAGCATGGATACCTTCATCCCGATGATGTGAAAGATGGCCGGTGTGTCCACTGCGAGACAGAAGTTGCGATAGGTAAAACGGAAAAGATGTCTAAATCCCTGAAAAACGTGGTGGATCCCGGTTATCTCATAAAGAGATACGGTGCCGATACGGCGCGCATGTTCTGTCTTTTCGCGGCCCCGCCGGAAAAGGATCTGGAATGGAGTGACAGAGGGGTAGACGGGGCCTTTCGTTTCCTGAACAGGGTATGGCGAATAGTCATGGAGTACATCGATGATATCAGGGATGTGCCATTCCCTGATGAAGGTGCCGATCTTGACGGGGATCTGAAGGCGCTTCTAAAAAAGACACATCAGACGATACGCAAGGTGACAACCGATATAGACGAAAGGTTCCACTTCAATACTGCCATCAGTGCCGTAATGGAACTGGTGAATTTACTCTACCAGATCAGGCGTCCCGATAAGGGGGATAGAATGTCCTATTCGGTAATAAGGAGGACAATTGAAACGGTTGTTGTTCTGCTTTCACCCATTGTTCCCCATATAACTGAGGAACTCTGGGAGATAATTGGAATGAAGGGACAACTGACAGAAAGTTCCTGGCCTTCATACGACAAAACCCTGGCCGCAGAGGAGGAAATTACAATAGTTATACAGGTTAACGGAAAACTGAGAGGAAGGATTCAGGTAAGTGCGGAGGAATCCGACGAGAGGATCAAGGAACTCGCCCTCAGGGAAGAGAAAGTGCAAAAATTCATAGTGGGAAAGCGATTGATTAAGGAGATCTATGTTCCCAAAAAACTGGTTAATATTGTGGTAAAATGACGAGGCGTTTATAATGAAAAAGATTTTGCTGTTTTTTGTGTTGATGATACCCTTGTTGCTTTTTATCGGCTGCGGGTACCACTTCTCACCCGGAGGGGAGCATATAGACAGGGCCATTCGGGATGTCTTTGTTGACAACTTTGAGAATAGTACCACTGAGGCAAACATCGAAAATTACGTAAGGAACTCTTTCATCGATCAGATTAGTCGAGGGAGCAGATTTAAAATTGCGGCGGGTAAGCAACTGTGCGATGCCGTGCTGTCGGGCATCGTTACAAGAATCTACACATCTCACGTTTCCTACGCATCGACCGATGTTGCGAAGGAAGATCGTGTGACGATGATAATGAAGATTTCCTTTGAGGAGATAAAAACCGGCAATGTAATCTGGGCCAGTGAAAGTTTTACAGGTCAGGAGGTATACACGGTCAGCAGCAACACCACCACAACCGAGAGGAACAAAAAAGCTGCCATCAGGAAACTTTCCGATGAGATGGCAGAAAAAGCCTATAGAAGTATTATGTCAGGATTTTAAACAGAATCAATTAACCGAGAGGATATTTACCTTCTTTGTCAGTCTTGATATTTTCCTGGCCGCGTTGTTCTTATGTAGGACTCCCTTTGAAGCTGCCGAGTCGATTATCTTTGTGGCCGACATGAGAGCTTTGCCGGACTTTTCCTGATCCTTTTGCTCCACGGCACTCAACACCTCTTTGATACTCGTTTTTACACGGGTCTTTATAGATACGTTGCGCATTCTTCTCTTTTCGTTTTGCCGCATCCTTTTCTCTGCAGATTTGTGTGTTGCCAAAAAATATTCCTCCCACAAGTAGTTATTAAGGTGTGAGTAGATATATCAGATTTAATGGCATGTCAAGTTTAAATGTTTGCCAGTTCTCAAATTTCTATGTTATACGTTGAGAGAATGCGGGAGTCGAAAAAGTTTTTACCCTGTTTGTGCAGAAGGATAACAAATTGAAGTTAAAAAGTCTTTTCCTTGTTTTGCTCGTTGCCATAGGCCTTAACATTTTTCCCCTCTATTCCCTGGGATCTGATAACTTTCCCAGACCAGTTGGGGCTATAAATGATTTCGCCGGAGTTATACCTGAGAAATATAAACAGACAATAGAGAATGTGGCCCGGGAGGTGCTTGATAAGACCGGGATAGCTGTAGTTGTTGCGACGCTCAAAGATATTGATGGAAATGACCCTGCCGATTATGCAAACAGGCTCTATGAGGCATGGGGTATAGGGAAAAAGGGGGAGGACAGGGGTGTCCTTATATTGCTTGCCCTTAAGGAACGAAGGGTAAGAATAGAGGTTGGCTACGGTTTTGAAGGGACGCTAACCGACGGGATGTCAGGCGAGATCCTTGACAAGTATGTTGTGCCTCTATTGAAGAAGGGTGATTACGGCGGCGGAATCTTTAATGCCGTAATAGCAGTTTCATCCATAGCTGCCAAAGACGCTGGTGTTTCGTTAACTGCAATCCCCGGGAATCAAGTAAAACAAAGGGAAACTCCAAAAATAAATCTGTTTTCCCTGATCATTTTCTTCATTATCCTGTCACTGCTCCTCGGAACAAGACAGGGGCGAAGAATACTTCCCCTTATCATTATCATGCTCTTGATGGGGGGGAGGGGTGGAGGCAGCTCCAGCGGGTTCGGCGGTTTCGGCGGCGGGTTCGGCGGTTTCGGCGGCGGTATGAGTGGTGGTGGCGGCGCTGGCCGCGGATTTTAAGAAAAGAGAGGCGAGACATGGCAAAAATAAGGGACCCAAGAGACATATTCCCCGATATAATAAGTGACTACAAAAGTATTTACGGTGAAGATCTTGTATCGATTATACTATATGGGAGCGCAGCCGGCGGAGATTACACCCCTGGAAAATCGGATCTGAACTTACTGATCATTCTCTCTGAAAAGGCCATAGACCATTTGGACAGTGCCATGGAGACGGTATCGCGATGGAGGGGAAAGAACGTCGCAGTTCCACTATTCATGACGCGGGCCTACATTGACTCTTCCCTCGATTCGTATCCCCTTGAATTCCTGAATATGAGGCGGACATACATACATGTTTACGGAGATGATGTCCTGAAGGATATGTCTTTCTCGCCGAATCACGTTAGACTGCAATGCGAACGTGAGATAAAGGGGAAACTGCTTCTCCTGAGGGAGGGTTTTCTGCAGACAGAAGGTAACAAAAAAAGAATGAGAGAGTTGATAAGCGCCTCGATAACGGCATTCACCTCGATTTTCTCCGGGATATTGCACCTCAGGGGCGTTGTAATTCCCGATAGAAAGAGGAGTGTAGTACAGGCCGTTGCGGAAGAAATTCCCATTGATGGAAATATTTTTATAAAATGCATCGATATCAAAGAGGGGAAAGAGGACTATTCGTCAGCGGAAATGAAGGAAACCTTCAAGATCTATCTGAAGGAGGTCAGGAAATTGTGGGAGTACGTTGACAAAATGGACATCGAGACTTTAATTAAGTAGCGACGGTTCTGGCATTATTTAAGATCAGGGAGGTAGCCATGACAAAGGGGAAAAGAAATCTCCTCATCGTAATTGCAGTAATAGCCATAGTGATATTATCGTTTTATTCATTCTTCAAGGGGACCTACAACAGCTTCGTTACACTTGATGAATCGGTAAAGGCTTCATGGGCGCAGGTGGAAAACCAGTTACAGAGACGGTATGATCTGATCCCCAATCTTGTGGAAACGGTGAAGGGTTATGCGGCCCATGAAAGGGAGGTCTTCATCGATGTAACGGAGGCCCGGTCGAAAGTGGGAGGGGCAGCAAGTATACCCGATAAGATAGAGGCCAATAACCAACTGTCCGGGGCGTTGGGCAGACTTCTCCTCGTAGTAGAAAGATACCCCGACCTGAAGGCGAACCAGAATTTCATCAGGCTCCAGGACGAACTGGCAGGGACGGAAAACAGGATAGCGGTGGAAAGAAGGCGCTACAATGAAGCGGTGAGAACATATAACATCAAGATAAGGACCTTCCCCGCAAACCTGCTGGCAGGTATGTTCGGTTTTTCAAAATCTGCCTTCTTCGAAGTGCCTGAAGGGGCGAAGGCTGCACCTCAAGTGAAGTTTTAAAAGGGTAAAAAGGTTTCGGTGACAGTATGAAGATAGTCTTATATTCCATTGCCATTGCCTGGATTGTCTATGGCGTGCTCCTGATACTCTACACCGAAAAAACGAGGAGATATTTCAGGGCACTCTTTCATACAGAACACGTAAAATTACTGGCCCTTCTTCCGCTCGTCTTTGGCCTTATCCTGGTCGTGGGCGCCTTTTATTATCGCGAAGTCTTTTGGCTCAGTTTTATTCTGGGAGTGGTTGCCATTGCAAAGGGAGTATGCTTTTTCATCGCTCCGTCACAGCAGATCAAGGTTTTTCTTGAATGGTGGTTTGAAAAGGCAGACGACAGCACGGCCCGCCTGTTTGGTTTATTCACTTTTATCCTTGGCAGCGCTATGCTGGCCTATCTCATGTAGTGTTTCAGATACAATCAGGATTAATGGTGTTAATTGGAGCATCTGTGTTTAGAATCAGAGATATTGATGGAAAACGAAAACATACACCGCCTCACTATTGATGACAAAGAGGTAACAATAATTGGCACCGCTCATGTTTCCAGAGAGAGCGCGGAACTGGCAGAACGGGTTATCGAGGAAGAGAATCCAGATACCGTATGCGTTGAGCTGTGTAAATCGCGCTATGATGCGATAAAACAGAAGTCAACGTGGGAGAAAACGGATATATTTAAACTAATCCGTGAGAGGCGCACGATGCTGCTCCTTTCGCAACTTCTCATGGCATCTATACAGAAAAAATTGGCCGACAAATTCGGTATTATGCCTGGCGAGGAGATGCTGCGCGCGATTGCAAAAGCGGAAGAAAAGGGTGCGGAAATCGTTCTTGCCGATCGCGATATCCGTACCACACTGAGCCGGACCTGGCGTAAAATGCGGTTATGGAGCAGACTGCGGCTCCTTGCTGAAATTCCCCTTTCCATTTTTTCATACGATAACATCACTGAAGAGGAAGTGGAAAATCTGAAGAAACATGACGCGCTGGAGCTGGCACTGAAGACCTTCGGGGAAAAGATGCCCGAAGTCAAGGCAACGCTGATCGACGAAAGAGACCTTTATCTGACTCATTCCATATCGGAAGCGCCGGGGACAAGAATTGTCGCTGTCGTGGGCGCCGGCCACGTTCCCGGGATCCTTGCAAATTGGGGGAATAAAATAGATGTGGCCTCTCTCAATGAGATACCTCACAGGAGCAGAGCGGGTCGGACCATTGCCTGGGGAATTGCACTTGGTATAATCGGGATAATTGTTGCCGGATTTTTCCGTTCCGGTGGCGAGGCAAGTCTCAATATGATCAAATGGTGGGTCATGGTAAACGGTGTCCTCGCCGGCGCAGGTGCGCTCCTTGTCCTTGCCCATCCCCTGACGATCATCGCCTCCATATTGGCGGCCCCCCTCACGTCTTTAAATCCAATGGTTGCAGCAGGGTGGGTCGCGGGCCTCACAGAGGCATCTGTTCGGAAGCCTCAGGTGAAGGATTTTATATCACTGAGGGAAGATATTTCCTCGGTCCGCGGTTTCTGGCGGAACAAGGTTACCAGAATCCTCCTGGTCGTGGTCTTCGTCAACCTGGGGAGCGCAATTGGAACATTTGTTGCCATCCCTCTCATGATCAAATATCTGTAAAGGGTTTATAATAATGTCTTACTCTGAAAAGAAATCGATGCTTTGCCCAAGTTGCAGGAAACTTATAAGTTCCTACGAAGAAACATGCCCCTACTGCGGCATTTCTACTCCCGGCTCGAGATGGAAAAAGAGCCTCCCCACGCGTATCCTCAGTAATCCACAGGATATGATAAAAATCATAATCTACACAAATATTGTCTTCTATGCTTTGACGATACTGTTGAACCCATCAAAAATGGGTATTTCCATGAATCCCCTGACCTTTCTCTCTCCATCGAATAACAGTCTCTTCCTGTTCGG
>JAFGPZ010000010.1 GCA_016935935.1 Deltaproteobacteria bacterium | reverse complement strand
TTTAGATGGTCTGTTTGGAAGTTTCAAGTACTCCAGTTTTTGGGGTCAAGACCGCCTTTAGATCCGAGAATCCGCTTGATTCCGTCTGGGAAGAGCTCAATCTTCTTTCAGATCCTGTGTATCTTCGGAAAGCCTGGCCTCAAGCTGATGGTGAACTAATTTTATATACGTGTTTTTCTATTCAGCAAGCTCACGAATATTTCCTTGCTAGTAAATATGTAACGTATGCAACGAAACCATTATTGCTGTACTATTGCTTTTTAAACCTGGCAAAGGCCGCATTGGCAATGAAGAATGATAAGGTACCGAAGGGACACCATGGTCTTTCCAATCCTAAATACGAAGACCAAATTGTGGATTGTTGCATGAAAACCAATGCCGGCGTATTCGATGAGTTAAATAAAGCAACTGCGAGCGAGATTTCAATCGATGAAGAAGTGTCTGCTGGGCTATTCTCTGAAAGAGCAATTGAATTGCTATCAGTGTACGAAAGAATTTATGGTAAAAAGCCATCTATCATTACACCTAAAATTGGAAGATTTCCAAACGAAGTTAAGATCTCTGTGGATAAGTCAATAATGGCTCATTATCCAAGTTTGGAGGACATACTTGTCGCAAAGTTGAGCAGGGATTTTGAGAAGATTGAAACAGGGAACAGTGCCCTCATTTTTAAAAACAAATCCCAGTTGCCTGCCTCACAAGATGAAGCGAAAGCTCTGGCTGATGAAATTGTAAATCGTTATGTTTTATATAGTGTGCTTCACGATAAAAGGCATTTTATCGACATATCCGATAGGAGGATATCTCAGGAGTCATGCTATTTCGCGTTGATGTTTCTGCTTGGTTCAGCAGTCAGATATGCTCCATCAACGCTTCATGACTGGCTTTATGATTTAAAGAAATCAAATCGCTCCTATTTGGAAAGAGTATGTAATACGGCCGCAAGGGTATTTCCAAATCTGATGTTAAATCTGATCTATGGAGATAGGCTCAAGTATGCTCCATCGTTTTTGTAATAAACTAAGATCTCAGGAGAACGCGGGGTAAGAACTAGTGGAAGAACTCGTGGGACACGATACTTATAGAGGCATATTTGTACGGTTATCTGAACATAGCCGCTCTCGGTGTGTTTACCCAAACGTGGGGTCTCACCGGGCGGTTGAAAATGGACATCTAATGGTCGGGAATAAGGGCTCATGCTCCACCTCCAATGCACAAAAAAGATTCTTAAAATAGTCGGAGAGACTAAGGGTGGACCAGTTCCCCTCAGGCCGACATTGCTATCCTGGCATGTGAACGAGTTCCGGGCGGCCAGGCGAAAACTGCTGCTGTTCACCAACGACCTGACCTATTATTCCGTATTCTGGTATCCGGCAACCAAGCCGCACATTCTGAATATGAAAAATGTGCTTGCTTCCGAACTCATGGAAGCACTGCTGGCCGCCGGCTTTAAACCGGATCATGTTGAAAAATATTTCACCGGTTTTGATCATGCCATTATCACACCTACGAGTTCGCGGCGGGTTTCGGGCGTCATGAATGACCTCAAAGGACAAATCATGTTTTTGATGTCCGATTATTATGAAGAACCGCTCTCTTCGAGGGAAATTATAAAGAGATTAAACAAAACACCGTATAGTATCCCTGGGCACAAGACGTGCTATCCAGTCGAAGCTTTTGCGGAGCGAGTAACGCGGGGGACACGATGCTGATTTCCCCGAATTTGTTCAAAAAGATGAACAACATAAGCCCTCATAAAAACCACTCGGGCTTGTTCGCCGGAGCTTGTGTCCGACAGCGTCCGCGTAAAGAAAAGGCGCGTCTTGTGTCGGACACGTCTGTCCGGCTTACCCTCGATAAGCTCGGAATGACGGCCTGAAAAAACGACAACACAACTAGGCGGCACCTTTCTTGACTGCCGCAATAGTCAAAAAACGCGACAACATTTCGACAACATTTTCCTCGAAAAACGTCGTCAAAATTTGGTAGCGGACCGCAATCGAAGGTGGCTTAATTATTTGTAATTATTGGTTAACTTCTTGATCTCGTTGAACTTGCCGAAAAGCTTATTTTTGGGTTAGCAGGGTGCCGCCTTAGGCCACTTAGCCACCTCTCTGCCTTGGAAACGTCATTTTTTATCGCAACAATGAAAATACTGAATGGAGTTGATGACGCACTCGCATCGTTACGATAAACGAAGCATTCAGTGCCTTCACAAACAGGGAATCCGGCGGCTGAAACGAGTTGCCCCCGCCGGTTCGACCGGCGACCAAATCGGCTGCAAATTGTTCGTACGGTGTGTACGGAATTCCAAGATCCTTAAGTGTCGGATGAACTTTCTCCAACCGATTCTCGCGCTGCATTCGGAAAACCCCGACTACATGTTCGGCCGGAGTTTCCGGAACGCCGAGGACCGACATGATGCATTTGAGCTGCCACTCGCTACACGGCATGTAGGTCACCCGCTTCCCAAGGGTTTTTGTCAAAATCGCAGCTTGATCGGCAAAGCCCAGCGCAACAAGACCGGTGACGTCGTAAATCTTGCCCGCGTGTCCTGGTTCCGTGAGCGCCTTGACCGCAACCTTGGCAACGTCGCGTACATCCACGAGCGCCATCTTTCCGTCGCCGCCCGGCATGGAGATGACACCCGCCTTCTCAATCATCTCCCAAGAAAAAAGCGTAAAGGTCTGCATATAGCCCTGCGG
>JAFGPZ010000076.1 GCA_016935935.1 Deltaproteobacteria bacterium | reverse complement strand
CATTGCCGTGGTCGACTGTTTCGGAATCCTCGATGATTCCATGATCAGACGGTTCTTTGAGATGGGATGTGAAGTAAAAGGACTGGGGCGTGGCCACGTAAAGAGAATTAAGGATAGGGTGAAGAGTGAGGGGTAAGGTGTAAGGAGTGAAAAGACGGGAGGAAAAAGAGTTTGTGAAAGTTCCATTACTTGACCTTAAAGCCCAACTGAAAACCATAGAACAGGACGTGAAAGACGCTGTAGTCGACGTCATTGATTCAACCCAGTATATCATGGGGCCCAAGGTAACCGCCCTGGAAGAACTGATCGCGGCATATGTAGGATCTCAATTTGCCATAGCCGTTTCTTCCGGAACGGATGCCCTGCTTATCTCATTAATGGCCCTTGATATTAAACCGGGCGATCTTGTCATTACGACGCCCTTTTCTTTTTTTGCCACCGCCGGTGTTATCTCACGGCTCAACGCATGTCCAGTGTTCGTTGATATCGATCCTGATACGTACAACATAAGCCCGGCAGCCCTGCGACAATGGCTGAAATCGGAGCCGGAGAAACGAGCTAAGGTCAAGGCCATCATACCTATCCACCTTTATGGCCAATGTGCCGACATGGACCCCATTCTTGAAATATCAGAAAAGTACGGCATCCCCGTTATTGAAGATGCTGCGCAAGCAATCGGGGCGAGATACCCTTCCCGCAACGGTGAAAAGATAGCCGGCACCATGGGCACCATTGGGTGCTATTCATTTTTCCCGAGCAAAAACCTCGGAGCAATGGGTGACGGTGGTATGGTAGTTACCGAAGACGCCAGCCTGGATGAGAAAATCAAAAAGCTTAGAACCCACGGCGCAAAGCCGAAATACTACCATGCCCTGATCGGAGGTAACTTCAGGCTTGATCCCATCCAGGCTGCAGTGCTGCTGGTCAAACTACCTCATCTTGAGACATGGCACGCCATGAGGCAGGACAACGCTGCATATTACGATGCCAATCTGAGCAGGGAAGGAATCAAAAAACCCATCATTGCCTATGACCGACGAAGCCACATCTACAATCAATACGTCATATCGGTGGTGGACAGACGGGACGACCTGAGGCAATACCTGACGGAACATGGAATTGGCACCGAAGTCTATTACCCTGTTCCTTTCCATGAGCAGGACTGTTTTCAATATCTGGGCTATAAATTTGGCGACTTTCCCAACAGCGAATACGCTGCGCGTCACACCCTTGCACTTCCCATCTATCCCGAACTTACCCGGGAGATGCAGGATTATGTGATTGAGAAGATAATGAGCTGGTGAGTTTGTAAGCTCGTGAGCTCATAAGACATAAAGCCATGAAAGATAGGGTATTTTCTTTTGAAGATTTAAAGGTATGGCAGAAGTCAGTTGACTTTGCTGAACTAGTAATACAGACGATCGAAAGTTTTGAAACACCACGAAAACACTATCGGTTCATTGAACAACTGGAGGCGGCAGCTACGAGCCCTGCAATGAACGTTGCCGAGGGTAAAGGTCGATTTTCAAAAAAGGAATACATCCATTATCTGTACATAGCCCGGGGATCTGTCTTTGAGACCATAACACTTTTGATAATAGTACAACGGATGGGGTGGATACCTGATAACACATTTCAACAAATAAAATCAATGGGTGAAGAAATTACCAAAATGATCAATTCACTGATAAAATCCGTAAAAAGTAATTATTAAGCTCATATATCTGAATATAAGCAATTTCAGGAACTCATCAGCCTAATATCTGAAGAGCTCAAGAACTCAACAGCTTAAGAGCTTACAAGCTTAAATCGAAATTGAAAGAGGATCACGTGAATCAAACAAACGATAGCGACAAAGCAGTACAAAAGGAAATAGCAGTCATAGGAGCAGGATATTGGGGTAAAAATCTTGTTCGAAACTTTCACCAGCTTGGTGTCTTAAAAACCATTTGCGATGGTGATGGACATAGTCAGAAACTGATGAAAGAGTCCTACCCGGAAATCGACGTGACGGACGATTTTGATGCCGTTCTAAATGATCCGGACATTGGTGCCGTCGTTATCGCCACTCCTGCGGCCCTTCATTACCGGTTTGCCGATAAGGCAATCCGGGCGGGTAAAGACGTCTTCGTGGAAAAGCCCCTGTCGCTGACGTACAGGGATGGAGAAAAACTTGTTCACCTTGCCGCCAGAGAGAAAAGAGTGCTATTCGTAGGCCATATCCTGCAGTATCATGCTGCCGTCGTCGAGTTGAAAAAAATAATCAAAGAAGGGAGAATCGGCCGACTCCAGTATATCTATTCCCGCCGTTTGTCCCTGGGAAAGATCCGGCGTGAAGAAAACATTCTCTGGTCCTTTGCCCCTCATGATATCTCTGTTATCCTCGGAATTACCGGTGAAGATCCATCATATGTGGATTCCGTGGGCAGCAACTTTCTCCACGCCCGCATCCCCGACGTAACCATGACGAATCTGAAATTCCCATCAGGGATCGGAGCGCATATTTTCGTGAGCTGGCTTAATCCTTACAAGGAGCAGAAGCTAGTCATCGTCGGCAGTAATGGGATGCTCGTCTTCGATGATACCGAACCGGTGGAAAGAAAACTGGTTCAATATCCTCATACGATAAAGTGGCAAAATGGTATCCCCGTACCAGACAAAGCGGAAGGTATTCCTATTGACCTTGGTCAAACCTGGAAAGAACCGTTGCGGGCTGAATGTGAAGCGTTTCTTGAAGCGATTGAGACACGGACGCCGGCGGTTACATCAGGAGAAGAGGGCCTTCGTGTCCTGAAAATTCTGGAGGCAAGTCAACAATCTCTCGAACAAAAAGAGTCGTATAGCAGCACTTTACCCCTTACTTCTTACTCCTCACGCTTTGTGCCCCACGCCCAGATCAATAAGACCGCCGTCATCGACGAGGGGTGCGAAATCGGCGAGGGGACAAAAATTTGGCATTTTTCCCATGTTCTCTCCGGGTCGTGCATAGGAGAAAACTGCAATATCGGTCAGAACGTCGTCATTGGACCAGATGTTACCATTGGCAACAACTGTAAGGTACAAAATAACGTCAGCATCTACAAAGGTGTTACGTTGGAAGATGGTGTCTTCTGTGGCCCATCCATGGTCTTTACCAATGTTTACAATCCGAGGGCTGAGATTCGAAAGATGGATGAGGCTCGTTCCACTTTGGTAAAAAAGGGCGCAACCATCGGAGCCAACGCGACAATAGTATGCGGCAACACGCTGGGGAGTTATTGTTTGATCGGTGCAGGGACCGTGGTGATCAGCGATGTTCCTGACCATGCCCTCATGGTGGGAACCCCCGCTGTTCAGAAAGGATGGGTATGCCAGTGTGGAGAAAGACTAACCGATGATTTAATATGCGAATCATGCAGCAAAATATACGAAAAAGCAGCCAACGGTCTTAAAGTAAAGGATCAGATAAAAAGGGCTCAAATACCCAAGGGTTGAGTAAATCATATGCTTATGAGCTTAGAAACTTATCAGATTAAAATGAAAGCGTTTCACAATGGCGACATATGTCATTTCGACCGTAGGGAGAAATCTTTAATATACTGATATTATTAAGATTCCTCGTCGCTATTACTCCTTGGGGTGACATAAAATGAAGATATGCAGAGCTTTCAAAATCTGACAAGAATGACGAGAAGCACAGGACATATCCTAATGAATTTACGAGGATTAAAAATAGTTACTGTCATCGGTGCCCGTCCCCAATTCATCAAGGCAGCTCCGGTGAGCCTTGCTATTGCGGAACACAACCGCCTTGCCCCTCCCTCCTCACACCTCACGGAGATCATTGTCCACACCGGCCAGCACTTTGACAAGGAGATGTCAGATATTTTCTTTAAAGAAATGAATATCCCCCGTCCTGATTACAATCTCGGCATTAACAGCGCATCCCACGGCGCCATGACCGGGCGCATGCTCGAAAAGATTGAAGAAATTCTGATCAGGGAAAAACCGGACCGCGTCCTCGTTTACGGCGACACGAATTCCACCCTTGCCGGTGCTCTTGCTGCAGTAAAACTCCACATCCCGGTAGCACATGTAGAGGCGGGACTTAGATCATACAACAGAGAGATGCCCGAAGAAATCAATCGTATCCTCACCGACCACAGTGCTGACATCCTCTTCTGCCCTACGAAACAAGCAGTGGAAAACCTTAAGGCCGAAGGCATTTTCAACTCAGATAGTACGACTCCTCGCTCCTCACGCTTTACTCCTCACGTTTACCTTGTTGGCGACACCATGTATGACGCAGTCCTGCAGTTTTCCAAAGTAGCCCGAAAGAAATCAACAATCCTTGATGATTTGGAAGTGAAACCAAAGGAATACTTACTGGCAACAGTCCACCGTCCATATAACACAGACATTCCTAAAAATCTTGAAAGCATTCTTTCAGCTTTTCTTGAAATCAATGAACTGATCATTTTCCCCGTCCACCCACGGACACGTCAGAAACTTACTAACTTATCAGTTTATCAACGAGAGAACTTGAAGATCATTTCTCCTGTCGGCTATCTTGACATGCTCATGCTTGAAAAAAATGCTAAAATGATACTAACTGATTCGGGTGGTATACAGAAAGAAGCATATTTTTTCGGTATACCTTGTATCACATTGCGGTCCGAAACCGAATGGGTGGAAACGGTCGAAATGGGGTGGAATGTCGTGATCGGTATAGACAGAGAAAAGATCATTAAAGCGGTCAATTCTTTCAGTTGCGATAAGCAACGTCCAGAACTTTATGGAGACGGAAGTGCGGCGAAGAAGATTATTCAATGTTTAACAGTGTGAGAATAAATGGGGAGCATTGATGTATAGGAAAATATTTAACTCAACTTTCGGGATTAATAAATAAGAGGCGCGATATGGTTTAACACATTGATATAATGGCAAATAATACTTGATGAGCCCAGT
>JAFGPZ010000075.1 GCA_016935935.1 Deltaproteobacteria bacterium | reverse complement strand
GGCGCAAGCTTCAGAATCGGCATGATGCTCGTATAGAGACTGCCAGGGGCAAAGAGAATGATGTCTGCCTCTTTAATAGCCCTTAAAATATCTTCACTCACATGGGGTATCTCGCAGCATTCCACATATAAACGGTCTATAGGCAAAAGACGCTGCGTTACTGAGGCCTTGCTTTGACCCCGGACCGCGACGCCGTTACTGTACTTCAATATAAGTTGCCCCGGTGTGGCTGTAGCCGGATGCACTATTCCGGGAGTCACACCTATGGAGCGGGACAGGGTATTAATCCCCTCTGTTATTGTTCTTGAATCAGGAGGATAAATCCCTGTTTCTTCGGCTGAACGGAATATTGCCGCAGTAAGTAAAAGATTTCCCAGACAATGTTCCCCGGGCGATATGGTCGGGCCTTTTCCCGTTGGAGAGATGTATTCGCCAAGAGAAGACAAAAGTTCATTGAGAGATGCCGGGCAACATTCTCTCAGGGAAGGGGGAATGGCAAGGAGTGGATTGGTAACACACCGGTAATCACGAGAGCCTTCACGAAAACGATGATTGAATATGCCGTGAATAACTCGAATAACCTGCCTGACAGATAATTCGTCAAGGCTGTAAGTCTTTTGAAGATTTTCACTTAAAACGAGTGAAAGAAGAACCTTGCGGATGTCTCCGATTCCCATTATAGGCAACTGACGTAAAAGAAGTCCTGTTGAGCCGCCGTCATCCGTCGTACAGACAACAACATTCAGATGGGGAAATTCCTGCTTAAGACCCACAAAGGGATTGTCGGGCCAGTCATCAAGGCGGGAATTTCCGCCAAGAACCGTGGAAAGCCCTGTGCCTCCTCCGAAAATCACGATCCTGATGTCACGGTATTCAGATGCCCGAATCTCCTGAGCCAGATTCGAGACTGAATTCCGATAAGTGCCCTTCGGAGCAGTCCGGTTAATAACTGTCTCGAGAAGATTGTCAACATACTGGCCTAGCTCTGATCTTTTCATGGGGGACAGAATTCTCCTTATTAAAAAGCCCGTTTCATACCGGGCAGACGGCCGCCTGCGACTGAATGACTTTTGTCGGACTTCCAGGGAAGGCAAAAGCAACTTTGTGACTCATAGCTGCTAAGCGGCATAAAACAGCTTTTTACGAGTGCAACATTATTGGTATGATTCGAAAATATATTGAGATAGGGGTAATGTGTCAATCCAAAAATAAAATCATAGCCTGCTGTTTATAAGGATGTATTCCGAGCGAAGCGAAGAATCTCTTATGAATCTGTTATCCTTAATGGCGTTATCCGGCATGAGAATTGTCATAAAATGGAGTCCCCTCTCTTTCCATCCTTCGTGGCGCTTCTTCTGCGGAGGACGAGCGCCCAGGGTGACAGGCATCAGGAAGGGTCCCAGATACATGCCCGGCAAAATTCTCAATTAAAACAGTTAATTTACCTTTGATAAATTCGGATTGACCCGAAAAAAAGATTTGAAAATAATATTTAATTCATTTATATAATGACATTTTCGGAGAGGGTCATGGAAATAAAACTAAGATGTCATGATAAGGTAATTCAGCTTATTGAAAAGGGCGTGGATATCCCCAATCCCTTAACCATTGATCTGGATGAGGAAGTCGATATCAAAAACATATCCGGCAATGGTGTTAGAATCTATCCTGGCTGCCGAATATATGGTAAGAACACCGTCATATCCGCAGGTTCTCAGCTCGGTTATGAGGGTCCGGTTACCGTGGATAACTGCCAGTTGGGACCGAATGTCGAACTTAAAGGCGGATATTTTAACAGATCAGTGTTTCTCGATAAGGCGAACATGGGTTCCGGCGCACAGGTTCGCGAGGGGTGCATACTGGAAGAAGAGGCCAACGGCGCGCATTGTGTAGGGATAAAACAGACCATTCTCTTTCCATTTGTAACCCTGGGCAGCCTTATCAATTTCTGTGATTGCCTGATGGCCGGAGGAACCAGCCGAAAGGATCACAGCGAGGTGGGCAGTTCTTATATACACTTCAATTTCACCCCTGACGGGGACAAAACCACCCCATCATTGATAGGCGATGTTCCGAGGGGTGTCATGCTCAATCAACCTGCAATCTTTTTGGGGGGTCAGGGCGGAATCGTAGGTCCTCTTCGTATGGGTTATGGCAATGTGGTTGCAGCCAATTCCGTGCTGCGGAATGATTTTATTGAGGATAATAAACTGATAGTGGGAAAAACCCACACGGGAAAGACTATCGATTACAGACCAAAGGCCTACCCAAACCTTCGCCGCATTGTTGAAAACAATATTATCTATCTTGCCAATCTTATGGCGCTTGAGGAGTGGTACATTCATGTGAGAAAGCCCTTTTTCGATAATCAGGAATTTGGAAGGCTTGTCTTTGAAGGAGCGCTTGACAAACTGGCGCTTGCAAAGAAAGAGCGCCTGAAACGAATGAAAGTGCTGGCTGAAAAGGTAAAGGCGTCCTCCGAAGAGACAAAGACAGACTCGCGGACAGCAGGCAGGGCCCGGCTCTTTTTAAAATATTCCGAGATAGAAGACCTCTTTTCAACAACGTTCAAAAACAGCGCTATTGAGGGCCTGCTAGATGATTTTCTATCTTTCCTGGAAAAAACAAAGGGCAGTGGGGCAAATTATACAGCGGTGATACAGAGTCTACCCGTGCAGGTTTCTCAGAAGGGAACTCTATGGCTTTCGGGGATTGTTGATTCTTTGTGTGAAAAAATAAGGGACATAGTTCAATTTTTATAACATCTTATCGGGGGATTTTATGGGTAAATTATTCGGGACCGACGGAGTCAGAGGAGAGGCAAACCGGTATCCTATGAACGCACAGATCGCCTTTGCCATAGGCCAGGCGGTTGTCTATATTCTCAAAAAAGAACACACCCGGCCGAGGGTTGTGATAGGCAAGGACACACGCATATCCGGCTACATGCTTGAAAGCTCTCTAGAATCCGGCATAACCTCAATGGGCGGAAATCCCTATCTGCTGGGGGTTCTGCCTACTCCGGGAATCGCGTTTGCGGCCCAGAGTATGCGCGCTGACGCAGGTATTGTTATTTCGGCCTCACACAATCCATATCAGGACAACGG
>JAFGPZ010000074.1 GCA_016935935.1 Deltaproteobacteria bacterium | reverse complement strand
TTGAATTTCCGCCATCTAACTTTTAATCAGGGTGTCACAGGTTCGAGACCTGTACGGCCTACCAACCCCCTTTTTTGAAGCTAAAATTCCCCTTTTTTGTAATTTCCAACAAAACGCAACCCCTTTTTGAGCACCTGATTTGTATAAAAAAGGGGAAGACGCATGAACAAAAATTCACTATATCTCCAAGCACTGACTGATGATTATCTGCTTTGCTGTGCTACCGAAGGAAAAAGCCCGAAAACTATCGAATGGTACTCCTTTAATCTCAAGCGCTTTAATCGTTTCTTAGAAGAAAAAGGTTTCAGCCAATGCATCAATGATATAGGTATCAATGAAGCCAGAAGGTTCATTCGAAACCTGCAGGATATAGGCATAAAATGGCAGGGCTTGCCCGGAGAGCAAAGTGGTAAGCTGTCTCCTTTTTCGGTGCAGGGTTATGCCAGGTCAATAAAGGCATTCTGGTCATGGCTCAAAACTGAGGACATGATTCAAAATAACCCCATGTGCTCGCTGAAGGTACCCAAAGCCCCTCATAAACTGGTAAATACTTTTTCATCTGAACAGATCAGACTTATTCTTTCATCATTTATTAAAACCCAGCCAAAAGAATACAGAAATTACGTCATGGTTCTTGTACTTGTAGATACTGGAATCCGGCTTTCAGAACTGGCAACTATCGAACTTGCCAGCGTCGATTTTGAAAGTAGTTTATTTATGGTTCACGGCAAGGGTAACAAGGAAAGATCCATTCCCTTCGGTCGAGAGGTAAAACGAGCACTGTGGCGATATATAACCTGTTACCGCCCAGCACCGTCTCACCCTGAAGTAACTAAATTGTTTCTTAGCCAACAAGGAGCTCCGTTAAAACCGAGGGCTATTCAATCCATGATACGCCGCATCGGTAAAGATCTTGGAATATGTTCGGTACGCTGCTCTCCTCACACTTTTCGCCACACCTTTGCCAAGCAATACCTTTTAAACGGCGGCGACGTGTTTTCCCTGCAAAGGATTCTGGGCCATACCAGTCTGGAAGTGGTGAAGCTGTATGTTAACCTTGCCTCAGATGATATCGCGGCCCAGCATTCCCGGTTTTCGCCCGCCGACAACATGAAATATTCCCTGAAAAAAAGTATCGACATAAAGAAAACGAAGGCATCAAAAATCGGCAAACCAAGCTTTGGAAGTCATCATAATTATCAAGCTGCTGGCCACAGAATTCAATTGTAAAAACACTTGACATTAAACCTAAAACAATGCAAAATGGACCTATCATAAATTGAAGGAGGAAAGCTAGAAGAAGTAATTTTACTACTCAACCCGCAGTATCGGACTAAAGGATTATCTGAGACGACAACGTCAGGGTTTTCCGGACAGTACTTCGGAGCCGACTCCGACTAACGGATAGGTTTAGAAGGCGTCTGGTAGCTTCTAGCCATGAGGCACATGGAAGCGTTAAACCTTGGCGATTTTTTATTGATATACCAAAGATTTGCTACTACCGAAAATAAGTCCCCGCGCACTATCGAAACAGTTACCGACGCAGTACGAAAATTTGATGCCTTTCTTGGTGGCATTTCGGATATCACCACCATTAAACCGGAAGACCTCAGGTGCTATATCGAGCACTTGCAGTCCCAACAGAGATGGCAAGACCACCCGCTTATCAGGCAAGACCATGGTAGTTTGTCACCCCATTCTATTGCCTGCTATATAAGGAGCATCCGCTCGTTCTGGTCATGGCTCAAACGCGAAGACTTCATACCAGAAAACCCGTTTGAAAAAGTGAAACCTCCCAAAACACCCCGAAAGATCGTGCCCACTTTCAGCATCGACCAGCTAAACCATTTACTCTCAAGCATTCCCCGTACCGATTTTCGCGGCCACAGAGATTACGCAATTGCCGCCATGCTTTTTGGAACCGGACTGCGTATCAGCGAGCTGCTGGAACTGAAAGTATCCGATATCAACTTCGAAAACGGCCAGGTAAAGGTCAACGGCAAAGGCTCAAGGGAGCGCTGGGTATACATGAGCCCGAAGGTCTATAAAGTCCTCCTCAAATACAAATTGCAGTGGCGCAAACAGGCAGCTGCTTCTGATTATCTGTTCACCGACGGTCAAGGCAACCAACTGAACAGATCCTATATAGAGCACCGTTTCCATCATTACGGTATAAAGGCTGCTATAACCGGAGTAAGGTGTTCGCCCCATACATTGAGACACTCCTTTGCGGTAAATTACCTAAGAAACGGCGGGGATGTCTTTACACTTCAAAGGATATTGGGCCATTCAACTCTTGAAATGACGCGCCATTACGCCGAACTTGCCGATAGTGACGTAGAACGGCAGCAAAAAGCCTTTTCCCCTGCCGAAAAGCTATCGTTATGAGGCAGAATAAGGAGAAACAAGCGATTCAAGTAAATGCTTTCAACTATATATGAACATGCCAAAGAGAAATTTAAAGAACTAAGAGTAATGAATGGATCGATGACATTCTATCTGAGGTATCACACTACGACACTTTCCCTTTGTAAAACGACAAAAAGTGGATTTAAAGTCTAAATATCTACACGAAATTGACATAAACATACTAAGAACGAAAAAAATACTAGTGGAGGTGCCAAATGAACATATTATCCACTCTTAGGATTACCAGGAGAAATAGAAAGTGCCCAATTCAAAGAGATGAACTCGGTAGATCGGCGCGAAGAAGGTGCTTTGAATATTTCGACAAGGGGCTTCGGCCTGCCCGAGTAACAAAGTTGGATAACATAAAGTTCAAGACCGTCTGCCGCTACTTTGCTGACTGGAAAAAGCTGCCCAAAAACATTGAGGATAACTACCGACATTTGAGAACCTTACGTAAAAACACCACCGGGTTTTCTGAAAATACCATTAAAACATTGGCAGAGTACTTGAAGCTCCCCGAAGATGAAATAGTACTACGCCTGCAAAAACCCTGGGGTCTCAAACAGCTTTTCATGCCCAACATAAACGCAGGATTTCCCAATTTCATTGACACTTTCTCCAGTGATTGCAAATAGGATATCTCCGTGCTCAAAGAATTTTTTATTCTGAATTTCTTTTTCATTGGTGTGTGACATACAAACATCAAGCCAAATGTTATATGTGGTGTATATTTCACCATATCGTACGCACGGCGTTCCTGTTTTGGTAACTTGGTCACGCTTAATCCCTGAACCTCTATACATATCTTTAGCAATTTCACCCAGTGTTTTCTGCGGCACATTATGTTTAGATGCGAATAGCTCATCCCTATAATACTCATATTGCTTTTTCCTCGCTGTAAGCTCTGCTGTAAGCTCTGCTGTAAGCTCTGTAAAATTGTCCAGTATCCGGACAATTTCTTGTTGTATGGGGAGCGGTGGGAGGGGGATCCGCATATCTAGAACATCTTTCATGCTTGGATGTTTTATTCCTGAGCCTCTATAATAACTTGCTATTACATGAATATTATTCTGGATCCAGTAATATAAATATTTGTTGCAAAGAATTTCTTTATTTAAGGATGTAGTTATCCTGTTATCCGCCGTAACAAATTTGCCATGATAGTATTTAACATTTGGAGTACCTCCCCATGG
>JAFGPZ010000073.1 GCA_016935935.1 Deltaproteobacteria bacterium | reverse complement strand
CCTGTGACTTTTCATCTTCGGAGGTGTCGCTTTGGATTTTACGCTGTGTGAAAGGATTGTGGCAAACATAGCTCAGGTGATTGTGGGCAAGTCTAAAACCACGGAACTCCTGCTTGTTGGACTTCTGGGCAATGGTCATGTTCTGTTGGAGGATGTTCCGGGACTTGGGAAGACATTACTGGCCAAATCGCTGGCCAGGAGCATCGGCGGCATTTTCAGGCGGATTCAATTTACGCCGGACCTCCTCCCGGCCGATATAACGGGTTTCAATGTCTACAATCAGCAGACATGTGAATTTACATACCAGGCCGGACCCGTTATCACCAACGTTCTCCTTGCCGACGAGATCAACAGGACCATTCCGCGGACCCAATCGAGTCTCCTTGAAAGCATGGAGGAGCGACAGGTGACGGTAGACGGGCAAACCATCATGCTGCCCGATCCCTTTTTTGTGATGGCGACGCAGAACCCCATAGAACTGGAGGGCACATTCCCCCTGCCGGAGGCGCAGCTTGATCGGTTTCTCTTGAAGATACATCTCGGATATCCGGAAAGGGATGAAGAGATCGCGATTCTGGAGAGATTCCGGGATGATGATCCCTTACTTAAGCTGGATGCTGTGGCGAGTCCCGTACAGATTTCCGAATTGCAACTGATGCGAAAAAGAATCCACATATCCCTTCCGGTGAGGGAATACATCGTCGATCTCGTGAAAGCCACACGTGACGACAAGTCCTCACGTTTTGGCGCCAGCCCTCGTGGTTCGCTCGGGTTGATGCGTGCAGGGCAGGCGCTGGCGGCATTGAGAGGCAGGGACTATGTCCTGCCCGACGATATCAAGTATCTGGCACATCCAGTTCTTGCCCACCGATTGATTTTGAAGGATGAGGAGGCGCTGCGGGGAGAAACGCCGGAACGTCTTTTGGATGAAATCCTGTTACGCGTGCCGGTGCCAAGTGTTTTGAGTAATGATTAATTCCCAAAGGGTTTTGATTGAAAATCTCTTGAGAAGATGCTTCTTCTGGATTGAAACTCCCAGCAACAAGTTGTGGGGAATCTCCGACTGTTGAGGAAATTGTTTGTTTTATATTCGCTCGCTAATCCCCCTGTAAACAGCGGGGAATGCGCTTGCTGTTCAGTTCAACATTCGTAGGAGCCACAATTACCGGGAAGCCGGATTCCAAGGCGTTTGTAATGGAAACAAAGGAAGGAAGATTACCCACCGTTTTTGTAATTCCCCTGATGCAATTCATTGCGGGAGTCTTTCTCTTTATTGCGCTCTTATACAAACAGCGGGACCTGGTCATGCTGGCGCTGCTCGTGCTGGGTTTCATGGGTATGTCTAAGGTATGGAGCATGATGAGTCTTTCCCGTATAAAGTGCTGTGCATCGGTCGATAAAGAGAGACTCTTCCCAGGCGACATACTGAACCTGCAGGTAGATGTGCAGAACGCCAAATTCCTGCCCGTCTGGCTCCGGGTGACAACATCTGTGAAGGGTTCTCTGAGCCTTTATTCTGGCGAGGGGACATTCACAGGTGAAAGCGGTCTTCTGTGGTATCAAAAGGTCACTTTCTATTGTGCATTGATCGCCCGGAAAAGGGGCATACACCGAGTTGGGCCTCCCCATGTCACGGTAAGCGATCTTTTCGGGTTTTTCCCCAGAGAGAAAGAAAGGATGGAGGATCTTGATGTTATCGTTTATCCTCAACTTTATCCATTGAGGTCTGTTGAATTGCCGCGACTTGATTTTTTTGGAATTCCGGGGGCGAGGAATCCTGTGGAGGACCCTGTGTATATACTGGGTGTCAGAGATTATCAAAACTGGCGGCCCGCCCGTTATATTCACTGGAAGGCAAGCGCACGACACCATCACCTTCAGGAAAAGGCCTTCGAATCGTCGGAGCAGGCTAAGGTTTTGCTTGTTCTTGACGTGAGTCGTTTTGTAAAAAAGGAGGCACGGGAGGACTTCGAGAAGATTATCGAGTTAGTTGCGTCTCTGGCAGTCCAGTTCGATCAGCTTGGGTACGCGGTGGGTTTTGCCACCAATGGCGCGGTGGAAGGTGGAACTTCTGTGCTGGCTACCGGCAGAAACCGTAAAAAAATGTCTTCCATTCTGGAAACTCTGGCTCGACTGCAGATGGATGTTAAAGAGGATCTCCTTTATACATTACGCCACAGAATCAAACCGTTATGGGGAATGAGCTGTCTCCACTTCTCCTGTGAAGAGGATATGTCCCTGATTGCCGCAGAGGAATATTATTCACACATGAAGATCCCCGTCTCGTACTGCGTATGCCATCCTGAATCACAGGGGCAAGGAGATGGGCGAAAGGTCAGGGGAAAGGTCCTTTCCGTGGACGAGATCAGATTCAAGGAAAAAGACAAAGAATGAAAAACGAAAAGGATTTGCCTTTGTTTTTGTCAGCCGGAGCGATGGAACTGATATGGCTCTATGCGTTGGCAAGCTTCATTGCAATCCCTTTGCTCCAAAGGCCCTTCCCTCTACCCGAGGCAATGGGAACCTTTGCACTGGCGGCTTTGTTCACCCTGATTTTACGGGGAAGGGGCTTGCGTGTAATCCTGGTTTTAGGGCTTCACCTCTGTGGTCTATTGCTGGCGGCATCGAAGATCGTGCATATCTTCTTCTATATGTCTCATCCTTTTTGGGCGCACTGGTGGTTGTGGGAGAGTCTGGTGCGACCTAAAAATTTTCTTGAATGGTTTCATATAATTGCTGTCATCCTGTGGGTGGTATTTTTCTGGGCAGGGGGAGTGACACTGGCCCTGAGGTCTACCAGCTATCTTGCCATATGCACCCGTTTTGATGTCGGAGTGACGGCTTTCTTCTGTCTCCTGATGATTAAATTTCTTGTTATCCTAAAAGGGGGTGTAGATATGTGGGGCACAATGCCGGAACTGCTCCTCTTCCCCTTTTTCCTCTTCAGTCTGCTGGCTATCGGTATGGCGAGGAATCAAAGCAGCGCTCAAAAGGGTTTTTTATCGGGATACAGGGGGATTGGAATGATTATAAGTTTTACCATTGTTGGCCTTGTCTTTATCTCTGGGTTGACGCTTATTTTTTTACCTTACCTGAGCACGGCCGCTGCTATGGGATATGGCCTGTTGAAAGACGCAGCCTCCCCACTGGGTCCTGTCATCGTAAGTATCATAAGATTCTTATTCACTCATAATAGCAGAGTTCAAACGGAACCAGGACTTTCCGTGTCTAGAGAGATCGAAGGGTCACTATCACCGGCGATTGAGAATAGCTGGTGGGTAGAGATTATTCAGAAGATATTTGGATGGGGTTTGCTGGGACTGGGCACATTGGCCGCCCTCATTTTCTTGATTCTTGTACCCTGGTTTCTCTTTCGCTGGTTTTTATCTCGAACAGGTGAAAGTGAAGACAATAAAATAGAGTGGAATTTTGTACGTCACTGGCTTTCAGGAATATGGTTGGCCCTTATGCTGAACTTTGAAAATATAGCCTCTATGGCGCGAGGCTGTCGCGATGCAATTGAAATCTACAGGAGACTTCTTTCGTGGGGTCGTCACAGCGGAATGCCCAGTTGTAAATGCGAAACTCCTCTGGAGTACGGGCTGCGTCTGAGGCGTCAGTTTCCGGAACTGGAAGGGGAGATAGAGGCAATCGCTGAAGCCTTCAGCAGAGAGGTTTATAGCGAGAGAATGCTGAATACAGGGCAATTTAAAAAAGCCAGGACGGCATGGAGCAGAATGCGCAGTCCCATCCATTGGCCTTCTCGAATTAAGTCCCTCTTTATGGCAGGTAGCTAACCGTAAATAAATAGGGTTTATAGTAAGAGGATGTGTCTATTAGAGGTGATTTTGTGTAAAAACAAATATCTCGCCATTTTTATGGTCCGTAATCGATGCATGTCTGATATGCTGCGGAACACAATTATCTTGACATAACAGGATAACTTTGACATATCGAATCGCCGAAGACAGCTTAAAAAATCTGATCTGAAGAGCAGACTGTCATCGGTTGTACAAAGTTTTCCTGTGTTCGTTAAGGAGAACTCTGCGGATTGGATGTCATTACCGACTGAAGTTAAAACAAAAAGAGAGCTTTGCGTAATTGCGAATCCGGTCATTG
>JAFGPZ010000072.1 GCA_016935935.1 Deltaproteobacteria bacterium | reverse complement strand
CCATGTCGGGCATGGACGCCATATCGAATTCCATGTCCCCTCGAACCAGTTCCTTGCCTATAACATCGACGCAATTTTTACTTATCGTCACAGAAGATCCCATTTTTTCGATGATTTCCAGCACCTTTATGTCCCCCTGAATCGTATCGGGATTTATATCGGGAACTATCACTCTTCCTTTGCACAGGGCGGCGGCAAGAAAAAAATATGAGGCGTTAGACAGATCGGATTCGACTGTGTATGTCTGTCCCCTGTAAGCCTGAGGGGCCCTGACGGTATATCCTGTTTCGCCATGTCGAAGGACCTCCACACCAAAACGATTCATCACATCTATCGTCATATGAATGTAAGGCATAGAAAGAGTCTCTCCCCGCAATCCTATTTCAACAGTTCCTTTCGCACAGGGCGCTACGATTAGGAGAGATGAAATATACTGGCTGCTTTGAGAGTTATTAAAGATTACCCTTCCCCCATTAATGCCTCCACCCTTTATGGCGACCGGTGGATATCCTTCATTCCGGAGACTTCGGCACCGAACTCCCAAGCTCCTCAGTGCCTCCATGATGGGTCCCAGTGGTCTCTCTCTGAGACGATCTCCCCCGTCTATAGAAACCTCGCCCGTGGCAAGCGCCGCTAAAGATGTCAAAAACCGCAATGATGTTCCATTGTTCCCCAAATAGATTGTTTCACCTGGATTATGCAGGCGATCCTTCGTTTTTTCAACAACTATTCCCTCCTCTGTAATCAGTATGCTAATTCCAAAGAGACGAAGAGCCTTTATCAAATGGTTTGTATCTTCTGAAATCAGGGCATTATGGAGGCAGGACCTTCCTTCGGCCAGTGATGCAATGACCAATGCCCGCTGGGTAAGGCTCTTTGATCCTGGAATCCTTACCGTCGCATCCAGCTTTTTAAGTGGCTTAATTCTCATATTTTTCTTCATAACATCCGCCGCACCTTCTCTATTCCGCCATCGGATAGGACCCCAATATCTTGATGAAGGTGCATCCCTCTCGCAGCGTTTGCAGACATTGACCGATAGACTCTTCATCTCTATGGCCACTGAAATCGACAAAGAAGAGATACTCCCATGCTCGTTCTCTGATGGGATGAGATATTATCTTCTGGAGGTTTATCTCCTTTTCGGCGAAGGGCTGCAAAGCACGGCATAGGGCACCCGGATCATGTCGCGTACCAAAAATAATGGAGGTTTTGTCTCGTCCTGTGGGACTGTTTCTCCCTTCACCGATTACAAGGAATCTTGTGATATTCGATGAGCAATCTTCAACCCCTTCATCAATAATATTAAGATCATAGATCGCGGCTGCGTTTCGGCTGCCAATGGCGGCACTTTCATCATCTGTCAGTACCATCTGCGCGGCCTTTGCCGTACTTTCCACTTCATGTGTTGAGCAATCAGGCAGATGCTTCCTGAGCCACCCCTGGCACTGTGCCAGCGCCTGAGGATGAGAGTACACCCTGAGCAATCCTTCTCTGTTCCGTCTGACAGACATGAGGACATGCTCGATTGGAAGGTAGGTCTCGGCCAGGATGTTAACCGATGTTGAAATCAAACGATCCTGCGTCATTTTGACGATACCTTCGAGGGAGTTTTCTACGGGCACGACTCCATAGTTAACCCTGCTCTTTTCTACCTGTTCGAATACGTCAAGTATCGTTGACTGGGGAACATAGAGGGTACTTTCGCCGAATTGCGCCTTCGCGGCCATGGAGGTGAATGACGCCTCCGGACCCAGGTAGGCAACCGACAGGGGCTCCTGAAGTGCTCGGGAAGCGGATAGAATTTCAGAATATATCTTTTTCAGAGATCGAACCGGCAGTGGCCCTTCATTCATCTCTTCGAGGTAGTTGAAAATTTTACTCTCCTGCACTGTATCATATATGGTTAGGCCTTCTTTTGCCTTCAGCTTTCCCATTTCGACAGATAGTACTGCCCGTTCACGCAAAAGCCGAACTATCTCGTCATCCTTCCGTTTCAGTTCATCCCTCAATCGCGTCCTTTCGTAATCTATCATGACCGCAACTCCTCGATCGTCTCTCTGATAATGCCTTCTTCCACAGACCCATTGACAAAGGGCATGCCCAGCTTTTTCAGCAATACGAAGTGAATCGCATCTCCCTTCTTTTTTTTATCCGTTTTCATCCGTGAGAGAATGGTCGCCGTTTCTACCGATTCGGAAATATGATCGAGAAGACCCAGCGTCGATATCAGCGCTTCAATTCTAACACGGTCATTCGTGGCAAGATAATTTAATTTTTCCGATATACGGGCCGCGCCTATCATTCCAATGGAAACACCATTTCCATGTGAAATACTGTACCCCGATGCCGACTCTATGGCGTGGCCTATAGTATGGCCAAAATTCAGAATACGGCGCAATCCGAGATCATGCTCATCCATCTCTACGATCTCTTTTTTTATTCTGCACGATCTTCCCACGATCGTTGCAAGTAGTTCAATGTTTCGTCTTTTGATATCTTCCACACCATTCTCGAGTAATTGAAAAAGTTCCATGTCATCGACAATGCCGTACTTGACAATTTCCGCCAAGCCATTGTTGAATTCACTTTCGGGTAGTGTGTCCAGGAAATGGAGGTCTGTCAAAACCATCTTTGGCTGTGAAAATGTACCCAACAGGTTTTTCCCATCGGGAAGATCGATTCCCGTCTTACCGCCAATGCTGCTGTCAACCTGGGCAAGCAGCGTCGTCGGAACCTGAATACAGGGAATGGACCTCATGTAGATCGAGGCAATGAAGCCGACGATATCACCGGTTACACCACCTCCCATGGCTATCAATGCCGTGTTTCTGTCGGCACCGAGTGCAATCATCTGCCTCACAATAGAAATTATCTGTTCTATATCTTTTGATTTCTCTCCCGCCGGGAATGTGATGAGATCGACAGTAAGATTCATCTCTCTGAGAATCTCCATGAAGGCGTTCCCATGCAAAGCGGATACTGTGGAGTCTGATATAATTATATAGCGATCGGCGCAATTCATCTTTTGGATAACGAGCCCCATGCGGTCAAGAATATTATTGCCGATGCATATATCGTATGAAACGCCGGCCGGTTGTCCCATATTTACACGTATACGATTCATTGTAATACCCGAAGATCCTCCCTTAGATGCTTTTCAAGCCTCCCGATTTCATCCATAAGCTGATAGAACTTTTCCGGTTTCAGGGACTGTAAACCATCTGACATGGCCTTCGATGGTTCGGGGTGAACCTCGATAATAATCCCGTCGGCCCCTACCGCCAGTGCGCACTTTGTAAGTGGAGCAACGTACTTCCAGTGCCCAGATGCATGACTGGGATCAATGATAACAGGCAAATGTGAAAGATCCTTCAAAACGGGAACGGCACTGATATCGAGTGTATTGCGCGTCACCGTTTCAAAGGTTCGGATACCTCGCTCACAAAGGATGACATTTTCGTTTCCTTCGGACAGTATATACTCGGCTGACATGAGGAGTTCTTCGATGGTTGTCATCATTCCCCGTTTGAGTAGTACTGGCTTTTTAGCCTTTCCTACCTTTTTCAGGAGGGCAAAATTCTGGACATTCCGGGCCCCTACCTGAAGGATATCTGCATACTCTTCCACTAAATCCACATCAGAGGTGTTCATAACCTCGGTAACAATAGGCAGTCCCGTTTTATCCCCAGCTTTTCTCAGAATCTTCAATCCATCTTCCTCGAGACCCTGGAAACTGTAGGGAGATGTCCTTGGCTTGAAAGCCCCGCCCCGTATAATATGTCCGCCCCCTTTTTTTATGATAAATGCGCTTTCCATCATCTGTTCCTCATTCTCAACAGAACAAGGTCCGGCCATTACGACAAAATCGGGACCACCTATCTTAACGTTGCCCACCGTTACCACCGTATTCCCATCTTTGATTTCCCGACTGGCCAGCTTATAAGGCTTTAAAATGGGAATTGTCTTTTCGACACCGGGAAGAGACGACACGAATTTCAGGTTTTCCTTGCCTCTATTGTCTCCCACAGCACCAATTATTGTCCTTTCGACCCCATGTGATGGATGGACACTGTAACCGACTGACTCTATCCAGTTGATCACACGCGCCTTTTCATCCTCTGTTGCACTCTTTTTCATAACTATAATCACCTTTCCTATCCTCCTTTAAAAAAAGGCCATGGTTGCATCTCGACAACCATGGCCCAAAAACAAAAAGGCCATGGCGCAGATACTTTCGATCTGCCCATGGCCTTGCTTATTTGCTATTTATTGTAGCTTTTTACCTTTGCATAAGCGGCGGGCAGACCGGTGTGCCAAAAAAGTACCAAAAATAGCTAAAATAATTTTTGCTATGGCTCTGTCTACCCACGAATAATCCTTCTCCTTCAAAGTTGGCCTCTATAGATCATAGAGTTATCCTCAATGTCAAGCATAAAATATAAAATTAAATATAAAAATCTGAATTTCCTTGCTTGACTCAGACATTTCAAGGTGTTAGACTTCATTTCCTGTTTTTCCAAGCTT
>JAFGPZ010000009.1 GCA_016935935.1 Deltaproteobacteria bacterium | reverse complement strand
TGTCTGATGTCCAAAGGGCGCTGCCAAGACCAAGGAAAACGCAGGCGGGAGTCAGTATCAGAAAACGAGGTCGCATCGGTCCCAAAAGAGATATGATCTTGCCCATAAAGTTTTCCGCCCCTTATTTAATGCCGCCCTTTATTTCCCGTCTCCGTGATGAATTTCTCATTCTCTTGAGTACATTTCCTTCTATCTCACGTGCTCTGTCTATAACATCTATCATACCCTTATCGTCCTGATCCAGATCCGACTTCTCACTGATCCCGAATCGCATTCGTAGCACCTTTTCCTCCCTCGGCGTCAGTGTGGAGAGTATGTGTCTCGTCTGTTGTGCAAGGTCCATTGTTATGGCAGCCTCGGAAGGTGACATAATCTTCTTGTCCTCTATAAAATCACCGAGAGAGCTGTCTTCTTCTTCGCCAATTGGCGTTTCCAGAGATATCGGCTCTTTCGCTATCTTGAATACCTTTCTCACCTTCTCCAGAGGGAATTCCATCTTCTTGGCGATCTCCTCCGGATTGGGTTCCCTTCCCAATTCCTGGACAAGATACCTTGAAGTCCTGATGAGCTTGTTTATCGTCTCGATCATATGTACGGGGATTCTGATCGTCCGTGCCTGATCGGCTATGGCCCTGGTTATTGCCTGCCTGATCCACCATGTCGCATAAGTGGAAAACTTGTACCCCCTCTGATATTCAAATTTTTCGACGGCCTTCATCAATCCTATATTGCCTTCCTGGATAAGGTCCAGAAACTGCAATCCCCTGTTGGTATATTTTTTTGCGATACTGACAACGAGCCTGAGATTTGCCTTTATCAGCTTTTGCTTGGCCTTGTTAGCATTTCTTTCACCGTTTCGTATTGTATCAACAACTTCCTTTATTGTATCTGTCGAAACGCCTATTTCTTGTGCGATTCTTTCTTTTTCTTCTCGTAATTCGTTTAGACGCCGCTTGAAATTTTTCAACCAGTCAACAGACACATTGAGTTTCCGGGCAACAAGATCATCATCCCCATGATCGTCCATGTAGCTGACAATATTATTGAGCTCTTCTTCTGACATCCCTCCTTCCCGCTCGCAGGACCTGATTTCTCTTTCACTCTTTCTGATATCCGCTGTCAGATCCTTCAGCTCCAAGGCCATCATGGTGATATGCCTCTTACTGAAATTGATTTCCCGGCATAAATCTACTATTTTCTGCTTATTAACTTTAATCTGATTCATGAATTTCTTTGCTGCTGCGCTATCGGGCCGCTTCTCAGCCAGTTTGCTTGCCACGGTGCTATTTTTTAGGTCCAGCATGGCAATCTCGTCTATGAGTTTTTGGACTCTCTCCAAATGTATTTCTTCTTCTACCAACCTGCCTTCGTCTTCCAGGTTATCGATCACGCTCCTTATCTTTACTTCACCTGTTTTTAATCCCATCCCCAAGGCTATCACCTGCTTTACAAAAAACGGCAGACCGAATAAGGCTTTCATAATACTGAGTTCACCATCTTCGATCTTTTTGGCTATTTCGACCTCTTCCTCCCGGCTTAAGAGGGAGACCATTCCCATTTCGCGCAGATACATTTTTACCGGGTCACTTGTTTTCCCTAGAACAGATATTGGGAGGGCTTGTTCCTTCAGGAGATTCTTCTCTTCCTCATCTCCAGTATCTTCTTTCTTGGAAACAGCCTGCTCACCCTTCTCAGTGTCGATGACGTCTATATTCTTTTCTCCAAACAGCGTCATGATATCATCTATTTGATCAGACGACACAACATCATCGGGCAGTATATCATTGACATCATCATAGGTAAGAAAACCTTTTTCCTCGCCCATTGAGATAAGTTTTCTTACCTCATCCGAATTGGTTACCTTTTTCATATTGCCTTCTCCTTGGAACGATCCGTAAAAAATAGTAAAAACTAATTGTTCCGGGCATTTGATATCTTTTCTTCCTGCAGTAATTGTTTCGTTTCGAGCAGAAGCCTGTTCTTTAGCCCCTGATCTCCCTCCTCTTGTGCCTTTATGAGCTTTCTCTGCAGCGCCTTTCTTCTTTCCCTGTACCAGTTATCCCTAAGTTTTTGGACTGTATCGGCGAGCGCTCTGTTGGCAACCGCGTCATCGAAGGGACTTGGTTCAATTAGCAGTTTCAACATACTGTTTTTTAAGGGGCAGTCTTCCATGTCCCCAACCAGATCGGCCGATTTCCTTGTCACACCATTTTTAAAAGATTCCATTAGAGTTCCGACCAGTCCTTTGATTTCTTGATCTGTAAAATATTCAAGGAAGCCGTCGTCCTTAAACATGGATATCTTTTCCGGATATAATAACAATAAATGAACAAGAGCCATTTCCACCTTGTCTGGTCTTGCCATTGTTTTCTCTTCGCGCCTTGCTGACTGGAGCGACACATGTTGCGATCGTGCCAGGACTTTTCCGGTTTCAGTTTTCAGTAATGACTGGTCGATACCAATCTTTTCAGACACCCTTTTTATAAATAGATTCCTTTGAATCGGATCACTGATATGTGAAATAAAGGAAAGTGACTTTCCCACGGAATCGATGTTATCTTCCAGGTAGCCCCGCTTTGCCATTACCTCTTCAATATAATAATCTACCATGGACATTGCCCTGCTGGTTATATCGGCTATTCCCTTCTCCCCATGTTTTATTACATAGTCGGCTGGATCATTGCCTTCAGGGAGCATCCCTACCTTAACGTGTATTTCTTCTTCCAGGAACAAAGGAAGACTTCTTTCTACCGCATGTTTCCCGCCTTCATCGGGATCAAAGATGGCAATTACATTTCTCGTAAATCTTCCGATCAACCCTATTTGGCGTCTTGTAAGAGCCGTCCCCAGGGTCGCAACAACGTTGGTTATTCCTGCGCCCCACAGTGCGAGCAGATCGAAATACCCTTCCACAATTATTACATAGTCCTTCTTGCGGATATCATCTTTTGTCAGGGAAAGACCGTAAAGATTGTTTCCCTTTGTATATACGGGAGATTCCGGAGAATTGAGATACTTTGGCTCACCATTGCCAAGCTCCCGCCCTCCGAAGGCTATGACCGCGCCGTTTACATCTTCTATAGGGAACATAAGCCGGCCACGAAACCTGTCATAGAACTGCCCGCTGTCCTTTGATATGATGAGCCCTGCCTTTTCCACAAGGTTAAGGGGCACCTTCTTACTTTCGAAGAAGTCCTTAAGGTACCGCCACCCGTCCTGAGAATATCCTAAGCGGAATTTTTCTATGACAGAATCAGCCATTCCTCTCTTTGCAAGATATTTCCTTGCTATTTTTGCCGCCGGGGAGCTGAGATTTTGTGAAAAAAATTCCGCGGCCATACGGTTGATCCGGTTTATCTTTTCTCTTTCTGTTGCTTCACCCCTCCTGCCATTTACCTCCTGGGGAATACGAATTCCCAACTTCCCCGCCATGTGCCTCACCGCTTCGGCGAAGCTCATGCTGTTTATCTTCATCAAAAAAGAAAAGAGATTTCCTCCTTCTTGACAACCGAAACAGTAAAATATCTGTTTTTCCTGGTTAACGGTAAAGGAAGGAGCCTTTTCCCGGTGGAAAGGGCAGAGACCCACAAAATTACGACCGGCCTTTTTCAGGGTAACATATTCAGATATGATATCTACAATATTTGCCCTGTCTTTTATCTCTTCTATCTTTTCCCTGGGAATATGCCCCTTCAAATTAACTTTTCCTCTTCGGGCAATCTGATGACTTTGCTCTGTAATATTCTAAAATGAATGATGCGTGCGGATGAAACGATCTTCCTTCATCATCCTTTTGATAATCAAGAAGACAGTGTCTTTCTGACCATTTCACTGACAGCCTTACCGTCGGCCTTACCTGTCAATTTAGGTATAAGGATTTTCATGACCTTCCCCATATCACGAATACCGGCCGCTTCCGCTTCAACTATGGCCTTTTCAATCTCCCGCTCGATATCTTTCTGGGATAGTTGAGCAGGCATAAATCCCTGTATAATTGCAAGTTCTCTTTCCTCTTTTTCGACGAGATCCGACCTGTCCCCCTTTTTGAACTGTTCAATGGAATCTCTTCTCTGCTTTACCATTGAAGATAAAACCTGCAACACATCCTCACTTGTAAGTTCTCCCCTGAGATCTATTTCTCTATTGTGCAAAGCGGCTTTAATCATTCGAAGAGCCGACAATGCTTCCCTGTCTTTCGTCTTAGCAGCCGTCACCATTGCACTTGCAACTTCTTCTCTTACGTCCATAGTTTTCTGTTTCCGCCTCCTCGTTGCCCTGCTGTGCTAAAATTATTGATTGAAAAAGGCCAGTTAAGAACATTTAATGCCCTCTGCTCGGATAAAGTCCCCATATTGTCAAAGCCTATCAGGGAGAGGGATGAATTTACAAAACCGCCAGGAAATGCTTAAAAGCAGAAGCACAGTGTTTATAATTTAATTACTTTTATCAGGTTGTCAAAATTATTATGCCAGTTCATCACGCAGTTTTTTACCACCTA
>JAFGPZ010000071.1 GCA_016935935.1 Deltaproteobacteria bacterium | reverse complement strand
CTTGCCCTTGAGGCACTGCGATGCGGACTCAGAGGAGACACCCTGAAGAAGGCATGGGAAGCCAATAAAGACTGGGTAAAGTAAGTTGCGGTACTGTATTGGATAATACAATAAAATACGGAACAAACCCAATCGGCATACAATAATGCCGATTGGGTTGTTCAGAAGGAGGTCTTTTTGATGGCTAATTTTGATTATAAAATTGTTGAAGAGGCGGCTAAGGAACTCTATATTCGAGCGCTCTGCGATCTTCCGCCTGATGCTCGAGAGGCCCTGAAACGTGCTTCCGAGAGAGAGACGAACCCCACCGCAAAGGAGATATTCAAAGCCATGTTCAAGGCTGTGGAGATTTCGGACCAGAAAAAGACGCTGATCTGTCAGGACACGGGTCTTCCCATTTACATGGTCAAGATTGGGTCTAAGTTCTACTGGGATGGTGCAGAGCTTCAGGATAGACTCTATGAAGGCGCCAAGCGGGCAACACAGGAATTCCCCTTCCGGTCGAGTTCCACACACCCCCTGACGAGAAAGAATCCGCAGACATCGGTTGGCCTTCGGCTTCCCATTATTTATTTCGACTTTGTCCGCGATTCCGACTGCCTCGATATTCTCATGATTCCAAAGGGTTCGGGATCAGAAAATATGAGTGCCATGAAGATGTTTACCCCCGGTGAGGGAGTTAAAGCGCTCAAAAAATTTGTTCTTGATACCGTCGTTGCTTCCGGTGGTAATCCCTGTCCTCCGGGCGTGATTGGTGTTGGTATTGGAGGAACGGCCGATATGGTCACCCGTCTGGCAAAGGAGGCGATCGCGCGCCCCGTGGGGCAGAGAAACGGAGATCCGGTACTGGCGGAAATGGAAGTGGAACTTGAAGAGGCGATTAACGCAACGGGGTCGGGTCCCATGGGACTGGGCGGTGATATATCGACACTGGCGGTTCATATCGAAATGGGATACACGCATATAACCCAGAATCCAGTAGCTGTTAACACCCAATGCTGGCCGGCCCGACGATCGAGGGTTAAGATTTACCCCGATGGCCGAACCGAGTACGGATACTAAGGAAGGGAGGTACAATAGAATGGCAAATTATCATCTTACAACACCCTTTTCAGAAGAGGATATGAGGAAACTGAAGGTGGGAGATATTGTCCACTTCGACGGAACACTGTTCGGCATAAGAGATCTTACTCAGATCTACATATTCGACCAGGGTCATGAACCTCCCGTAAGTCTTGAAGGTATGCCCTGCATACACACCGCCCCGAGCCTGAAAAAGGTAGGCGATACATGGGAACCAATATGCGTGGGAACGACGACGAGTACGCGTATGGATCGTTTCTCACCGGGTCTGATGGAAAAATATGGTGTAAAGGCCATCATCGGTAAGAGTGGCCTATATCAGCAGAGTCTCGATGCGATGAAAAAATTCGGTGCGGTATATCTTGCAATCGTTGGTGGCGCCGCCTCCCTGGAGACGCAGCAGATAGTCCGGGTCAAACATGTTCACTGGGAGCATCTGCATCCGGAGGCGCTCTATGAGTTTGAAGTTAAGGATTTCGGTCCCCTGACTGTGGCCATGGATTCTCACGGGAATCATCTCTATGAGGACGTGAGGGCTGAAGGAAAGAAACGGATGCCTGAGATCTACAAGAAGTTGGGAGTTTAATTGTGTTTCAATGATACCTCTCCACTTAAGTGGAGAGGTATCATACATATGATTAGCTGTTCAGCACATTAGACGGAGCAATGCATCTTTTATATTAAAGGGAATATTTTTGATTATAATGCGGAAGACCATTCTTTCGCTTTTTTGTATCTTATATTTGTTACATTAATGACTGAATGCTTTGCGAAAAGGAAATCAAAGTAATGGAGAAAATAAGAGGAGACATACTGATAATTGGAATGGGTGGTGCCGCGAGTCTGGCGGCCCTGAACGCCTACGATGCCAATCCTGAATCAAAAATCATAATTGTTACCAAGGATCTGAGAGGCAAAGGGGGCTGCAGCCGCATGGTGCAGGGGGGATTTAATGTCGTTCTTAACGACGAAGATTCCCATGAAAAACACCTTATGGATACCTTGAATGGTGGTAAGTTTATAAACAATCAGGATCTGGCTGTTCAATTTGTTGAAGAGGCCACTCCCACAATCAAAGAGATGGAAACCATCTATGGATGTTTCTTTGACAGGAACCCTGATGGTACCATACACCAGAAACCCTTTGCCGGCCAGACCTTTGATCGCACTGTTCATAAGGGTGACCTGACGGGGATTGAGATAATCAGCCGCACGACGGAGCAGATAAGCAAACGGAATATTACTATGTTAGAGGAGCATCGTGCACTGGAGCTGCTTACCGACGCATCCGGTAAAGAGGTGGTAGGAGCCCTTGTGCTGGATGTGCGGCGTGGGATTTTCAAAATAATCGAGGCTGCTGTTACATTCGATGGTTCAGGCGGTGGCACGACAAACTACAGGTTTTTTGCGCCAGGTCCGCCCAAAACCCAGGATGGTCTTGGAATGATGTACCGGGCAGGGGTCCGGTTTATAGATATGGAGATGGTGCAGTTCCATCCCACGGGACTCATCGTACCGGGCAGCGTGGTGGCCGGGGCGCTTCTTGAGGAAGGACTGAGAGGAGCGGGCGCCTACATTTTAAATCGTAACGGTGAGCGCTTTATGAGTAAATATGATCCCGAACGCATGGAACGTACGACGAGAGACATTATGAGCAGGTCATCTTTTATTGAGATGATGGAAGGTCGTGCTTGTGACCATGGCGGTGTCTGTATTGTGGCTTCCCACCTCGGTGCTGAAAGGGTGGAAAGAGACTTTCCCGGCATGTGCGAGCGCTGTGCCCTGTTCGGTTATGACCTTGCACGCAAGCCTGTGCCGGTTTCTCCATCGGCCCATTACCTGATGGGCGGAGCCGTCATCGATATGGAATGTAAGACCTCGCTGGAACGTCTCTTCTGCGCCGGAGAAGATTCGGGTGGCATGCACGGAGCAAACCGTCTCGGTGGAAATGGTATAGCGGACTCCTGTGTTTACGGGAGGCTTGCTGGCAAGGCCATGGCCAGATATCTCAAATCGAACAAGGGTATTCCCGAGTCGCGTCAAGAGCAGGTTGACGAATTTATAGCCAGATATATGGAACCCTTCGACAAGAAGGGCGGCATTTCGATCTACGACCTGAGACATGATTTACGTGAAATAAACTGGACGAAGATTGGTGTGGCACGGACCGGCGAAAAATTGAAAGAGGCTATTACCGATATAGAAGAAATTCGTCAGAAGTTCAGTGAAAGCAGTGTAAAAGGCGGAAAGGCCTATAATACTGCCTGGAACGACTGGATTTCCCTCCAAAACATGATTAGCACGTCCACCGTCATAGGTGGATCGGCCATATTGAGAGAAGAGACCAGAGGTGCGCACTACCGCCTGGATTATCCGAAGCGGAATGATGACTACGGTCTCTTCAATATCTACGCTATAAAGGGTGAAGACGGAAAGCCAGTATTTGAGAAAAAACCGGTGGAATTGAAATATAAAAAACCATCGGACCTTAAAAAATAATATTCTTATTTCTATAGAGTGTTTGGAGGATTGAAATGGAACAGAATGAAAATATACAATATCGCAATCCATTGAGGAGAGGTGAACTTGACCCGAACAGGTGGCGTAACACGCAGATCGGTATGTGGGCATGGCTCTGGCAGCGTATATCGGCGCTTGCCATTATAGTTTTTCTGGGCATACATCTTACACTACCCTACAGACCCCTGATACAATTTCTATTACTCACTACGGTAACCTTTCACGCCGTTCTTGGGCTGAGAATTATCCTCATGGATTTCGGTATCGTACACGCCAAATACCAGAAGGCCCTTCTTGGAGGTCTGTGTGCAGTTGGAGCTATAATGTTCATTATTATCTGGATGGGTATTTATTGAAAGGAGCAGTAGCATCACATGACTGATAAAAAACAGAAGAGTAAAAGAGTTGTCAAGGTGTTTCGCTATGACCCGGCGGTGGGGGGGGAGGGGCACTTTGATCGCTTTGAGCTGGACATAGAGGACGAAAGTATTACCACCGTGCTCGATCTGCTGATCAGAATTCAGAAGGAGTACGACCAGACCCTTGCATTCCGCTATTCCTGCAGAATAAGCATGTGCGGTTCATGCGGTATGGTTATAAATGGTAAAGAGGGTCTCGCCTGTAAGATTACCTTGAGTCACCTGAAGGGGGACGAGATTACAATTCGACCGCTGAATCATTTTCCTGTAATTCGAGATCTTGTTGTCGATATGGATCCTTTCTTCAAGAATATGGACAAGGCACTTGGTTATTTCGAGCCTGCCGAGGAGTCAAAAGAACCGGCAATCATTCGACCCGATTCAAAAGAACGCCAGTTGATTGAAAAGTATACTGAATGTATTGGCTGTGGGTGCTGTGTATCAGCCTGCACAATGGCCAACTGGTACGAAGATTATCCGGGGCCTGGAGCACTGAACAGGGCTTTTACGCTTTTGCTGGACAGTCGGGATGCCCTCCATGAGGAGAGAATGGCTCAGGTGCTGGCCGGTTGCTACAATTGCCGAAGTGAATTGAACTGCACCGACGTATGTCCCAAGGAAATAAGTCCCACACGGTCACTGAAATATATACAGCTCCTTGCCGCCAAGAACCCCTTCAAGAAGGTGGATGTGGTGGACATAGAGGATAAGGTGGCACCCGTTAAGAAAGCGGAGGCGGAGATTGTTACACCAGAGAATTCACGGAGGCGTTTCCTGTCCAGAGTCACACTCGGTCTTGGCGCGATGATTGCTGTAGTGACAGGGGGTATCATGTCGGTTACCTCTCTCGTTCCGGCCATGCGCAAACGTGAAGAGAAGTGGGTAGAGGTGGGAAAGGTGGATGAATTTCCCGTTGGCGCCGTTAAGACTGTTCCAATCAGTTACAAAGTCAAAGACGGCATCTATGAAAGTACCGTTACCAAGCCTGTCTTCGTATCCCATGAATCCGGATCCGAGGATGTTATTGTCTTTAACAGCCGGTGTACACATCTTGCCTGCGTACTGCACTGGGATGATAAAAAACAGCTGTTTCTCTGTGATTGTCATGGAGGCCAGTTCTATCCTGATGGACGCGTAAAGGCGGGCCCACCGCCCCGCGCTATGGATCGCTATCTGACAAAGGTGGATAATGGAAAAATACTTGTGAGGGAGGCTTAAGATGTCACGATTTGGATCATATATGCGCGATCGAGCAGGCTGGGATAAATATCTGAAACCCTTCCTGGAGAAACCCCTGATGGGGAATCTGGACTGGTCCCTCACACTGGGCAGTGTTCTCGTATTTCTCTTTGTGGTAGAGGCGCTTACGGGCATGATACTGGCCATGTACTATAATCCTTCACCGGAGTATGCCTATCAGTCCATCAATTATATTATGGATGATGTCTTCATGGGTAAGATCCTCAGGGGAATTCACCACTGGGGAGCGGGAGCCATGGTTATACTGGTAGTTGTCCATCTGTTCACAACCTTCTTTTACGGTTCCTATAAGGCGCCTCGTGAGTTTACCTGGATTATTGGGGTTTTCCTCTTTATCATCACGCTGGGGTTCGGTTTTACGGGTTACCTTCTTCCATGGGATCAGAAGGCATACTGGGCTACAGTAGTGGGCACGAGCATTACGAAAGATATTCCCTTTATCGGTGAGTTTATTACCAAACTGCTGCGAGGCGGCCCCGAGGTGTCGGCCCTGACACTTACCAGATTTTATGCGGTACACATGCTGATCCTGCCCGCATTGCTCGCTATAGGGATCGTTTTTCATATTTATATGGTACGTGTCCATGATATAGCGGGACACTGGGCGTCGGAAAAATCGGAAGAGAAGAAGACGGCCCTCTTCTATCCCGATCAGGTCTTTAAGGGGACCATTGCCTTCATTCTTGTCTTTGCAGTAATTGTCCTTATGAGCATCTATGTAGATCCTCCACTGGAAAAAGTAGCTCTTACTCCCGAACCCGATTACATTCCCCGGCCAGACTGGTATTTCATGTGGCTCTATAAGATGCTTACCTTCTTTCCCGGAGCTTTTGAATTCATAGGTTTGGTGGTCATACCAGTGGGAGGTATGCTCATTTTGTTCCTTCTCCCCTTCTTTAACCGGATGAAGAATCGCAGCCCCGCGGATCGTCCCCTGGCGATAGCCTTTGGCATTGCGATCCTGGTGGGGATTGTCTATACGAACATTATGGGAATGGCAGATTCACAACCCTACGGTAAGGTTGTTGTAGTGCCGGACAGACAATTGACCCTTACTGAGATGAAGGGAGCGCAGACCTGGGTGGAAAAGGATTGTTCATATTGTCACAATGTCCTGGGTCAGGGTGGAAGAAGAGGATATGGTCCGGATCTTTCCAATGTAATTGCCAAGGACAGGGAGAGGGAGTGGCTAATAGCATCAGTGAAGGATCCTCAATCGGTCAGCCGGTGGAATATCATGCCCAAGTATGAGAATACGGAAGAGGAACTAAATCACATGGCAGACTATATGCTGTCACTCGATCTGAAAAAGTATGGCATGAAGATCCTCAAAAAAGAGGAAGTCCTTAAAGGAATTGAAGGCTGAAATAATAAAGTGACTTACAGGCAATGGGAAAAAGGATTACCGAAGATAAGACCGAAAGTTCAGCATCCGAATCCCCGGTTTAAAATAAGGTGATCCTTTTTTTGTCTGTATTTATGTGCGGTTTACATATATACATGCCGTTTAGAATACAAAATAACATTTCCATCTTTCTCTGGGAAGGCAGGCAACCTTGAAAGCTTT
>JAFGPZ010000070.1 GCA_016935935.1 Deltaproteobacteria bacterium | reverse complement strand
GCTAATGCATCATCGAATGTAGTGCACCTAATAAAAAATCTGCCGGCTGTCAAGATAATAATGCGGGCCTGTCAGAAGCGCGTAATATGTCCGGTCTTGTAGCACATAATCTGTCCGGTTTTAAAAGGGGTCACCAGGAGGTGACCGATGAGATGGACAGAGATATCACAACGATCAAGAGGATTGGCTCAAACCAGACTACCTGTTGGCATGGTCACCTCTTTACCCATCACAGACTCCATCTCTTACTGTTTAAAAAAATCTTGACACATAAAATCAATTTATGTAATTACTAATCAAACAATTAACTAGTTATCTGATTTTCCCTAAAAAACAGATAGTCGGCTCTCTCTTTTGTTAAAAAATGGAAGATAAGATCAATTGTAAACATACTTCCTGTTGGCCAAAGAGAAGGATCTTCCTGTATTTATGTGGCGTTACGTTATTGTGCGAGAGGAGGTGATAGAGGGCAAATAATTATCTATGCTGGAGGTTATGAAGAAAAGCAATTAATTCTTTAATTGGGAGGGTTTATAGGTGTTAAATCCTCAAAAGGGGGAAATTATGTTAAGGAAAGTATTTGTCTCATTAAGTGTATTTTTGGTTTTTTCTTTCTTTTGTGTTGGTTCACAGGTAGGGGCTGCTGGAGAGCCTGTTCATCTTAGATTTACAAGTATGCCTATAGGGAGCACTTGGTACGTTCAAGCAGCCACAATAGCAAGTCTTATGCGGAGTCAATTGCCGCCGAAATCTACTATAGATGTTCTGCCCTTTGGTGGTGGTATTGGAGCAAATACTATGGTGGGTAAGGGAGATGCGGAGATGGGTTTGTGCTTCAATGTCAGTTCCAAATGGGCATATGAAGGGACGGTTGCATATAAGGGACCGATCAAAAACATCAGGGGGATAGTAGGAGGGCTTAATAAACAGTACGTGGGAGTAGTGGTAAGAAAGGGCCTGGAAGCCGATTCTCTAAGAGACGTTAAGGCCAAGAAAATGCCTGTACGCATCTATACCATGCCTCCTTATGGTGCAAGTTTTGACAGCGCAAGATTACTTCTCGAGGCGTACGGTATGAGTTTTGACATGATAAAATCTTATGGTGGTAAGGCAGAACACACTACGTTCCCCTCTATCATAGCGGCCTTCAAGGATGGTCGTGGTGATATCTTCATACACGCTATAACTGCCGCACATCCCTCCATTACGGAAATAGCCATAAGCAGTCCTGTGAAATTCTTTTCGGTAGAATCTAAAGAGATGGAAATAATGACGGGATATGGGTATTCTCCCTCAGTATTTCCCAAGGGATCATTCAAGGGGCAGGATAGCGATGTTAACCTTCCGCTTCTAGGCACAAATATCGTAGTCAATGCCGACATGTCTGATGAAGTGGCCTATATTATCGCGAAAACCGTATGTGAAAACAAGAAAGGTCTTGTGAAGGGGCACTCAGCATTTGAGGACTTTGATCCTGAAAACGCTTGGAAATTAAGTGTCGTTGGATTGCCGATTCATCACGGAGCCGAAAAGTACTTCCGTGAGAAGGGTTGGATGAAATAATGTACAACAATTTTGTTTTTTAAATCCTGCGAGAATCACTGCATGGAAATCTTATGCTCCCGGAGATGAGAAAGCTGTGGTATATAGTGTCTCATCTTCGGGCATGTTCATTCCTCGCAATGCATTAGAAACTATCGTTTTAAAATAAGTACTTATGTTGTATGACCTACCTCTTACCTTAGGAGGGAAGTGAAGGCCGAACATTTTATAGCTAATACCCGGGTGAAGTGCGATTTGTTGATCAAATGTTGATAAGAATACTACTTTAACCGTAATTTTTAAATACCTCTTGCAACTTGTATACAAATTACTGATCGAAAATTTACTTTTGAAAAAAGGTGAAGTGATGACAATATTTAAGCCAATTAGGAGTGAGAAATTTTCCCAGGAGGTGGCTAACAAAATCAAGGAAAGTATATTTAATGATACATTCACTCCGGGGGACAAGCTCCCTTCTGAGAATCAGTTGGCCAAAGCCTTCGGGGTGAGCAATGTTACCATCAGACAGGCCGTACGAGTTCTCGAAAGCTCAGGCATCTTGTATACCAAGCAGGGGGTGGAGGGTGGAATCTTCGTGGCGGAGGCGAATACTGCGTCTGTCAGTTCTTATCTTTCGGATATGCTCATGCTGAAACGAGTGACCATGAGCGATCTGACAATGGCCAGGGTAATTTTTGAACCCGAAATAGCTTACCATGTATCCATGGTGTGGAGTGATGGAGAGCTTGAAAATGTGGAAAATAATATAAGAGCAGCGGAAGACTCGCTATCTCAGGGGAAACCTCTCAACGCAAGGATGTTGAACCTGCAATTTCATCAACTGCTTTGCAATATCATAAAAAATCCTGTTGTTACCTTCGCACTTGATTCCGTAATTGATGTATTGGAGGAGAATGTTATTAAGTCAAAGTTCGACAAGGATTTTACGGTTGGAGTAATTGCTTCGCATAGAACGATTATGGATAAAATTCGGAACAGGGAAAAGGAAGAGGCAAGGGATGAGATGAAGAAACATATCGAAAGGGTTCACGGAAGGCTGGGACAACTCTACCGCATTGCGAAAAGAGTCTAGCGTTTTTCTGGCAGGCAAACACCGAATAAGGGGGAATTGCTTATCATCACCGTCCATTGACGGGTGTATTAAAAATATTGTTTAGGAGGATAATGCCAATATGAAAAAATTCGAGGAAAAGATTACAATCAACGGTCGCAATATTTCTGTCTTCCGCACAGATAGCCCCACCAATGTGGATTATGTGGCCGGTGATTGGAAACTTCTGTCATACGATGTCAACGATCCGAAGCTGAGGCCGGCAAACTTTGACAAGCCGGGCGGAACGCCCATGACGCTCTTTACGGCGGATGCACTGAGAGTCGATCTTTCCAAGCGCACGAAGGAGGCAATGAATTTCTGGCACCGAAGCTGCGATTACCATGAACTGATTTTCTGCTTCAAGGGTTCCATAGAGTGGGAGACCGAACTGGGCAATACCAAACTGACGGCGGGGCAGATGATGCTCATCCCCAAGGGGATTGCGCACAGATCAAGTCCAGGTCAGACGGACACCGAAAATATCATTGTCGAGTTGAAGATCTATTCCGATTCTATCGAAGAAGTGGTTGCAGGCATAGACCTGGCACGAAAAGTGGAGGCCTGATATGGGAAAAGAGAGGGCAGACCTTTTGATAAAAAGGGCCGAATGGATCGTTACCATGGACGAGGAGCGGCGGATCATCAGGGACGGCGCCATTGCCGTGAAAGGGGATACCATTCTGGATATCGACAAGACCGAAGTTCTGGAGCGTCGATATGAGGCTGCAGAAGTTATCGATGCACAGGACCGGGTCATCATCCCCGGCATGATCGACAGTCACGTCCACTCGGCATTTCAGATGAGCCGCGGCCTGGCCGATGAGGTGGGAGAACAGAAATTCCTATTTGAACGGATGTATCCCTATGAAGGCTGTATGGACGATGAAGATACCTACTGGAGTGCTCTCCTCTGCACGCTGGAACTGCTCAAACACGGCGTTACCTGTTTCATCGATCCGGGAAATTACCATATCGACCAGACGGCGAAGGCAGTAGAAGAGTCGGGTATGAGGTGCATCGTCGCAAAGAGCAGCTTTGATATCGGGAAGTCATCCTTCGGAGCCATCCCCGAGGCATGGATCGAAACTACGGATGAAGCCCTGGAGCGGGCCGAAGCCGTCATAGACAAATGGCACGGCAAGGCCGACGGGCGCATCAAGGCCTTTGCCTCCTTCAGGGGGTTGAACAATTGTACCGACCGTCTCATTCAGGGCTTGAAAGAGATTGCCGACAGACACAATACGGGAATACAGACCCACTGCGCCTTTGCCCAGAAGACGAGAGACACGTCACTGGACAAGTTCGGCATGACCGAGGTAGAGCGTCTGGAAAAACTTGGCGTGCTGGGACCGAACGTGCTTCTGGGACATGTTGGATGGCTCACACCAGCCGAGCTTATGTTGATGCAGAAGAGAAAGGTATGCGCCGTTGCCTGTCCCAGTTCCAGTTTTCACAATGGCTATGGCAATATAACCATGGGACATATTCCCGAATTGCTCGAGATGGGTCTTTCCGTCGGAGTCGGGTCGGACCACGCGTCATCGGGCATTGTCGATCTCTTGCAGGAATTGCGTATAGTCGGCATGGGTTTCAAGGAGACACGGATCGATCCCAAGATAATGCCGCCGGAACGGGTTTTTGAAATGGCCACTGTAAATGGCGCAAAGGGTGCCCTCTGGGACAAGGAGATTGGATCCCTCGAGGCCGGCAAAATGGCCGATATAGTCATGTTTGACACCATGAGGCCCGAGTGGATGCCTCTCTACAATAATCCCCTTGTCAATCTGGTTTACAGTGCTACTGGAAGCAGCGTCGATACGGTTATAGTGGCAGGGAATATTCTTGTTGCCAAGGGGGAAGCGGTATCTATCGATGAAGGGAAAGTGTATGGCGAAGTGAAGAGACTGTCGGGGAAAATCCTCAAGAAGACCGGTCTGGAAGAGATTATAATGCCAAAATGGAAAGTAGTTTAAGGAGAATGTACACATCATGAAGATAGTCGTTGGTATATCGGGTGCCTCGGGAGCGAGATACGGCATCAGGTTTCTGGAGGTGTGCCGGTCGCTGGATATCGAGACTCACCTGGTTCTCTCTGCATGGGGCAGGAGGAATATAGAACTGGAGACAGATTATACCGTCAGTCGGGTTTCCTCTCTGGCCTATAAAAGTCACGAAGACAAGGATCTTGCGGCGGAAATATCGAGCGGGTCGTTCAGGCATGATGGCATGGTAGTCATCCCCTGCAGCATGAAATCTGTTTCTGCCGTAGCTAATGGTTTTACAGAAAACCTGCTTCACCGTGCCGCCGATGTGACACTTAAGGAGAGACGAAAATTAATATTGGTTCCACGGGAGACGCCGCTCAATGTTATACATCTGGAGAATCTCCTTAAACTGGCCCGTGCGGGTGCAATCATACTTCCGCCCATGCCCGCCTTTTACAATAAACCTAAAAACCTGGACGACATTGTTAACCATCTGGTTGGGCGTGTGCTTGATCATCTCGGCGTGGAGCATGCGCTGGTCAAACGATGGGGTGAGTAGTGTACTTACCGACATTACAACTGTGAACCATATAAAATAATAAAGTGTGAGGTGAAAAGAATGGGAGTCGTGGAATCAACTGTTGATAGATCTCTGGACGGATTATTCAAAGCTGAGGGTATCGCTATTATAGGTGCCTCATCCAAGGTGGGAAAGCCGGGGAATAAGATCGTCGAATATGCCCTGGAAATGGACTTTAAG
>JAFGPZ010000008.1 GCA_016935935.1 Deltaproteobacteria bacterium | reverse complement strand
TAAGAGCAGTGAATCTTAAGAACACAATTGCCTTACATTACATTTTACCCTCTCTCTCCCTTCTGCAACACTTTGCTGTGAGACAACAGGCACTTTTAACTATCGATTAATTTGGCAAGCAAAATGTGTTATAATAGAGCGCATGATTGAAAAGGGGAAAGTTAAAAAAACCACCACTGTCAGTTATTTCATTTCCCCTCCTGGGTTCGAGTAAAAGGCAAAGAGAAACTGGAGAGAATAGACCGGATCTGAGGCAGTGATATATGGCTACTTACCGGGATGAACTGTTAAGACAAACCTTTGGACAAGTGCAGCAGCACCGCTTGGTCGGCGATATAGTAAAGCGTTTTTCGGATAATCGGTCCGATATATATGAACTGGCGCTGAAGGATACGAGTTTTGACCGACCAATAAAGGTTCTGGATATCGGCTGCGGTTACGGACGATTCACAAGTCATTTAAGGCAGCGCGTACCGGCCGGCTCACGTTGTACAGGCCTTGACCTGCTGATGGAAAACCGGCAACCTTTCATCAATACGGCTCGTCACATCAATCTGGAAGCCGATTTTATCAACGGACCGGCTACCCGAATCGAAGTAATGCCCGACAATTCCTATGACTTGATAATCACCGCTTATTCTCTTAATTTTTTCAGCGCAATCATTCCTCAATTAGCCAGGGTTTTGATGCCCGATGGATATCTGATAATCATCAATCACTCACGAAATTTTCTGAATGAACTCGTTCAAGATATCAGTCTGGCTCTATCACACTCTACCATCGCTGGTCAGGTGCGGCGCAACCAAAAGCGATTGATCTTTAACTTTAACGATGAAAATGGAATCAGTTTGCTGTCTCCCCATTTTAAAACCATAAACTATATGGATTATGAGAACCGGTTGTCATTTCCATTGAGTGAGCTGGATTGTTGCTTCATCTATATTGATTTTAAATTACCACTTTTGATTCCCATGAATCATCATGATACCGATTTCGATCTGACCCGGTTCAGAAAAACTCTTTTTCAGCGAATTCGGCAAGGATCAAAGGCATCGGGGTTCTATCGAATGAACAAAAACGATTGCATATTCCGTTGCAGTCAACCTGTTAAGGGAGATAGCCACGATGACGGTTAAACGCAATTATTGTTTGCGTTGCGGGGCACCCATCGGCTCCAGGAAAGTGGATGGTGCAAAACGTGAGTATTGTCCCGCCTGCCGTACCGTTTTCTACGATAATCCACTGCCGGTAGTGTCGTCAGTGGTTGTCAATAAAAATCGGGAGGTCCTGCTGGTCTTGCGCGATCGGGAACCACAGCAGGATCGCTGGTGTCTTCCGTCAGGGTTTGTGGAAATGAATGAATCAATCGAGGACGCCGTACTGCGTGAACTTAATGAGGAAACCGGACTGACCGGCAAAGTGTTACGCCTGCTGGATACAGTATCATACTGCAATGAATATTACGGAGACCTTATCTGGATCTCATTCGAAGTTCAAAGGATCGGTGGAAAGGTGGTTGCTGGAGATGATGCCCGTGATGCCCGCTACTGGCCCATTATGGAATCCCCGGATCTGGCTTTTCCGCCTAATGACAAAGCAATCAAGCTCTATCGGGATTATTATCAGGAATTGTGGAAGATGCAGGATTCCTTTAAAAACATGGGTAATGAGCGCGAACTTGATACATCAATTCCCTCGCATGCCCTGTATAAGATCATTACAAGGGATGCCCACATAATAACCGAAAACTGGATTGCCGATGTCGTACAGAACTCAAGCACCTCAAGTTATGCCAGGTTTGACTACGACGATATTTACCCACGCGCCCACAGAGTGGTTTCACAGTTTGGACAATGGATGCTGACACCCAACAATGCCATGTCATCAGTATGGGACTATTATCGAGGGGTTGGCCGCAAGCGTTATGAAGAAGGCTTCAAATTATCTGAAGTTATTAGTGCTATGAGCCTGACGAGGAAACATATTTTTAGCCACGTGCTGTCTCGGGGCAACACCTGGAAAAAGAAATTTGCCATCTTTTCAGCTATGGAGTTCATGTGGCGTGTAAATCTCTTTTTTGATAAGGCTGCCTACTATATCGCCCTCGGGTATGAAGAAAATAGAAACCGGATGACCAGATAATTAAGAACCCGTCGATTGGGAACCGATGGTTCGTATTTGCCTCAAAAACAGAATTTTAAGTTCTTATATTCCGAACTTAACGAAGTAGGTACGGCTTGATTTCCTGTAAATATCTTCCCGGCATAAACTTTGCAAGGTAACTCGAAAATGTGCTGTATATGCCTGCATGATTTTGGTCATATAAAAAGTAAATCAGCGAATGAATAGCTACATTGAAAAAAAGAATACGTGAGGAGACATAACATGGGTTGGAAATTCTGGGAGAAAAAAGTTGGAAATGATGGATCACATGCGGGGGAAGTTAAACTGCCGGGTCCCAAGAGTATACCGGAGAGCGTTGGCAGATATCTGGTGGTCAAGCTGAAAAAGAATCCCGATTGGACATGGAATCTTGAAGCGGTTGTCCGTAAACGTCCTGAGGGGAAAAGTGCATTTGATGTGCGGGTTTTTGATGCGGGTCAGGCTACTGCCAAAAATGTACGTGTTATAAACTTTAACTCGCTGGATACCAACCCGGATTTAATCCTCTACGAAGGATGGTATGATAAAAAAACCAATCAGGTTGAATTGAGCGAAGGGCCGTTAACACCTCATAAGGCAGCGTGAAATTAGGCTTCGGAGGGGGAGAAACAAGGGGATACCTTGTTTCTCCCCGGCTGTAAATCTTTAAAGGGACAGTCTCTTTATTAGAGGGAGGACTGTCCCTTTCCCACCCCAAGGCCTCAAAGACAAGGACGCAGGGATCAGGATCAAGGAACTGATAGATTTATACCGTAAACGGTGAGACTCTGGAAAAGCGCTGCTGTTCGGTACTATTGGTAAACATCTACAATTACTCATTATCTTTTATTCTCGATCATTTGAGACTTTCCAATTATTTGACCTTGACAGATAATCGTATATTCCATATAAGTCACTATAAAAAGTGTCCCCAAGCAAATTTTGGGATACCTTTGAAACTATGCAAAACATAACCATGTGACCCTGAGTGACTGATGGGGTAAGTGCGTTGACTAAATCATTAAGGAGAAATTACATTATGAGAAAATACTGGATTGCATGTTTGTTGCTTCTGTGGCTTACGATTCCATTCATGGCCCAGGCAGAAATGACAGGGCGTGAAGTCATGGACAAACAGGAAGAAATGCATAAAGTGCAGACTGAAGTCGGAGATGAGATTATGATGCTCGTCGATAAGGATGGAAACAAGGAAAAACGAAATGTCAAACGATACACCAAGGAGATGGGTGATGATCTATACCACTACCTGATTGTCTTCCTGTCGCCTGCAGACATCAAGGGAACTGCCCTCCTTACCTGGGAACAGAAGGAAAGGGAGAACGATCAGTGGCTCTATCTTCCGGCGCAGAAAAAAATGCAGCGTATCGCCAAGGGAAGCAAAAAGAATTATTTTATGGGAACTGACTTCACATACGAAGATATGGAGCCGGAAAATCTTGATAATTTCAATTACAAAATACTACGCACAGAAAAGCTGGAATTGAACAAAGAAGTCTCTGAATGTTATGTCATAGAGGCAGTTCCTGCAAATGATGAAAAAAAGAGGGAAAGCGGTTATTCCAAACGCATCATGTGGATTGAAAAGGAGCATTTCTATACACTCAAAACAGAATTTTACGATCGCAGGGAGAGGAAACAGAAGGTTCAGACAAATTACAAAATGGAAAACGTTTCTGGAACAATATGGCGTCCCAAACAGACCCTTATGGATCACCTCGAGAAAGAGCATAAAACTGTAACGGGCATCACGGACAGGAAGATCAATGTTGATCTACAGGATTCAATCTTCACGGAGCGTCACATTCTCTCTGGAAAGCACACGCAGTAGCTAACAGGCGCAGGTGTCTCTTATACTCACAATGTTAAGTGATTAACTGAGGTTGAAGGATGCGTAAATTCTTATTATGGAGTCATTCCAATCCCTGGATTGTCATCCTCATTGTTATAATTGCCACACTGGCTGCCCTCTACGGCGCCCGCAATATTCGCGTTGACGCATCAACAGAGGGAATGATGATCCAGGGTGATCCGGCTCAGGACTATTACAACAAAACCCTGGAAAGGTTTGGAACTGACAATATCACCGTCGTTTTCATAAAGGACAAAAAACTCTTCACACCTGAAAAGTTAAAAGCTCTCGACGATCTTGTCTTTAAATTTGAAGAGCTGAAGGGTGTCAGCAAGGTGGAAAGCCTTTATTCTGTCACTAACTTTAAGGGGGTGGAAGGCGGGTTGGAAACAAATCCCCTCATAGAGTGGCCACCTGAGACCCCGGAAGAAGCGAAAAAAATACGGACGGACGCCTTGAGAAGTCCCATTTTTCGGGACAGCCTTATATCGAAAGATGGCACTGCGACGGCTATAAACCTCTTTGTAGACAAGGACCCAGACGATCCGGAATTTAACATCAGGTTTTCACGGGCAGTAGATAAGATATTGGAATCCTTTAATGATCAATTCGATTCTATATTCCAGATAGGTCTTTCCTATACACGCCGCATGATAACGGAGAACATCCTCGGCGACACCGTTAAACTTGTGCCGCTGGCAGCCTTTGTGCTCCTTCTCACACTGGTCATTTCCATGCGTTCAGCCAGCGGAGCCCTGCTGCCCATGTTGACAGCAGGCACCAGTATCATATGGACGGGCGGGTTTATGGGATTTTTCGATATACCCCTCACTGTCCTGACCGTAATCGTTCCCGCATTGATTATAGTAGTAGGGTCAACGGAAGACATCCATATGCTTTCAGAATATCTCGAGGGAGTCGAGGAAACAAAGGGGCAGAAAAGTGAGGCCATCAGAATAATGGCGGGCAAGGTGGGAACTGCCGTCCTGCTCACCTCACTGACAACCTTTATCGGTTTTCTTTCCATAACACTGAATCAGATAACGATGCTGAAACAGTTTGGTATCGTCGCCGCCTTTGGGCTCTTTGTAAATCCGCTCGCAACATGCATGCTAACCCCCGTCTACCTGCGTTTCTTCGGTTCTGTGAAGCAGAAGGGAACATCACATACCGAATCGGGGTTTATTAATCATCTCTTCGACTCCATGGCCTCGATAATCCTCAGGATTATCGTTAATAAACGCCTTGTATTAACGCTTTTTCTCGGATGCGCCTTTATCATCGGACTCTTTACATTCGGCGTAAAGGTGGATAATGACCTCCTGGGATACTTTAAAAAGAGTTCATCCATAAGGAGCCGAAGTCAGATTCTCCACGATAACCTTTCCGGCGCTCAGACATTCTTTATCCGTGTCAGCAGCGGGTTCCCCGGTGGATTTAAGGACCCTGATAATCTCAAACAGATTGAATCCATACAGAAACACATGGCCGCACTCGGTATCTTCGACAAAACAAAGTCTCTCGCAGACGACATTTCGTTGATACACAGAGAGATGAACGATGGCGATGATAAGTTCTTCGCCGTTCCCAACTCGAAGGATCTGATAGCCCAATACCTCCTCTTTCTGCAACGTGATTCAATAGAACGCTACGTAACATCAGATTTCAGCGAAGCTAACATACTGGTAAGGCACAACATCAGTTCATCTCATGAGCTGAAAGATGCGCTCTCCGAGCTGAAGCAGGAGATTCAAAAGACCCTGAATCCCCACTTTATATGGGGCATTACCGGCGAAAACATCCTCATCAATGCCGCGGCGGACAGCATGGCAGAAGGACAGGCCAAGTCTCTATCACTTGTGCTGGTTCTGATATTCATCATCATGTCCATCCTGTTTGTAAATGTAAAGGCAGGAGCGCTGTCACTTATCCCCAATCTTTTTCCAATCGCCCTGATTTTCGGAATCATGGGAATCTTCGGCGTACCACTGAACACAGGAACAGCCATGGTGGCAGCAATTGCCATCGGAATTGCCGTCGATGACACAATTCACCTGATGAGCAGATACAACACGGAAATGCGGGTACTTCAAAGCCAGGAAAAGGCAGTGGATGTCTGTATACGTTCAGAGATAAGACCGGTCATTTCAACATCTACCGCTCTTACCCTGGGGTTTGCCGTACTGGGATTTTCCAATTTTGTCCCCATCATCAGTTTTGGTCTTCTATCTGCGATTGTCATGATTTTTGCGATCATCGGAGACCTGTTTATCACACCGATCCTGCTTTCCTCGACCCAGTTAATGACCCTCTGGGATATGATTGGCCTCCAGCTTCAGCAGGCCGTTATTAAAGAATCCGAATTATTCCGGGATTTGAGACCCTGGCAGGTGAAACGGGTAGTTCTGCTTGGCAAGGTAATGTCACTTAATGCAGGCGAACTTGCCGTAACTCAGGGGGAAGATGCATCCAGCATGTATCTCCTACTTGAAGGTAAGGCCAAGGTTGTCACCAGAGATGAAAAAACAGGTAGAGATATCACCTTGACAGAACTGAATCCCGGGGATATCTTCGGAGAGATAGCCCTGGTGGAACCGGGGCCAAGATCTGCCGATGTTCGCACACTGGAAGATGTTCGATATCTGGAGCTCGACTGGAATGGCCTCAGGAGAATACAGAGAATATATCCTCGAATCGCCAGCCGTCTCTTCCTCAATCTCTCCAGGATTCTTGGAGTACGACTTGCACATACGGATAGGCTTTTGTTTAAATCGACATAGCTATAAGAAAGGATTAAAAAATGAAATGGACACACCATATAATTGTCCTATGCGCGATGCTTTTTCTAACCTGCGGCTTTCATAGTGCAATGGCCGCCGACGCTCTGGACCTCCTTGACGATCTTAATAAGGAGATGACAACGGAAAAGAAGGAAAAGGGGAAAGATGACACTCTTGATCTTCTCAGTGAACTGGGGACAGAATCTGTGGAGAAGAAGGAAGACAGATTTAAATATCTTACAATGATCGGAAATAATCTTGAGGGAAGCCTGAGGCTTAGAGGCCATGCCTTTTTCCGGGAACCTGAAGACCGTGAAGGAATAGACGATAGAAATCCTGTAGGGGAAGCGCTGCTGAGACTTAAAACATGGACGGGGGGTGACACGTATCGCATCGATCTCGCTGGCTGGGTCGAAGCCGGTTCCCAGAAGGACACATACGAAGGGATCTCAAGATGGCCGCAGGATAAAGACAGACAGCGTCATCATTTTGAACTGAACGAATTATACCTCTCCTTTTTCCAGGATAACTACGACGTGGTAGTTGGGAAAAAGATCTTCCGCAACGGAATTTCAACACTATTCTCGCCTGCTGACCGTTACCGACCCACTGATTCCAATGATCCACTGGATCCCAAAGATTTCGGAATGTGGCAGACAAAGCTGGATTATTACTACGACAAATATACCTTCACTGCGGCTATATTCCCTGTATTCAATACAGGCAAAGTACCTAGCGGGGATTCTCGCTGGTCTGGAACTTCCGGAGATTTAGATGTTTACGACGAAGACACATCGGGCAAAGAGATCGAGGATGATTTTCCCGCCATGTCTATCAACAGCGTGGGGTATTTCGGACGCGCCAAGACGACATTTAAGGGCTGGGATCTCTTTGCCTCGGCATATCACGGCCTAAACCCTTATTATGTCCAGAGGGAAGAAAAGCGGGGTAGCAAAACTGTAATAATAAAGGAAAATGTAAAGGTGGCCAACTATGCCGCCGGATTTTCTACGGCTTACAAGAAATGGGAATTCCATGGAGAGGGACTATTCAATTTCAGCTATGACGGGAAGGACGACCATTATATAGGTACGGTGGGCGGATTTACCTACACCATCGACGACCTGGCGAAAAGAGTATTCCTGCAGAAAATCGATATTACCATCGAGTATGCTAATGAAATAATTACAAAAAAACAGTATGCCGATGGATATACTCAGAGTTCCCGTAAGGGGAGGATGGGCCATAATAATATCTTTACCCGGATTAATTTTAAATATAACGAAGACCTGAGTTTTCAATACGTCTCTGATTTCGAATTCGATCCATCGGGCCGATACAACAGGATGCAATCTGAATACAAGATAAGGCCCGGTCTGGTATGGACGACGGCACTGGAATTCTTCAACGGTAAGGACAACAGTTACTACGGAAGATGGGAACGAAATGACCGGGTAATCACCGATCTCAAATACAGTTTTTAGACCCGGCAGGGATGTTTTTTCTATAAAAGTATTGCATGGCGGACAAATTCGGAATTAAGTCACCAAGGTAACACATAAAAATTTTTCACAGGAGGATTACAGTGAAAGTTATAACCGCACAGGAATTGAAAGACACTGCAACAAGCATTTTGACATCAGCCGGAGTAACGGACAGTGAAGCTGCTCTCGTTGCCGATCATCTCACCGAGGCAAACCTTAAGGGCCGCGATTCTCACGGCATTTCCCGCCTCGTAGGCCTTGTGAAGGGATTAGAGAATGGGGCCATACATGCCGGGACAAATATGACGATTCTTAAGGAAACCCCAGCCATGGCCCTGATTGATGCGAATCATAGCATCGGACAGATTGTAGCTTTGAAAGCAATGGACATGGCCATAGAAAAAGCAAAAAAGGTGGGAATAGGAATAGTCAGCATGAGGAATGCCTCTCATATCGGGTTTCTCGGTTACTATGCCGAAAAGGCAGCGAAGCAGGGAACAATTGGTATTTTATTCACCAACACAGAACCTGCCATGAGTGCATCTGGAGGCGCTGAGCCGGTTCTGGGCACGAATCCTATTTGTGTCGGAATTCCAACTAAAGGGGAGCCGATGGTTGTAGATATGGCTACCAGCGTCGTGGCCCGGGGTAAGATTATGGAACACGAACGGAATGGAAAACCAATTCCCAAGGGCTGGGCAATTGATAAAGATGGATCAGACACGGAAGATCCATCGGCGGCACTGGCCGGATCACTCCTACCTATAGCAGGCCCCAAAGGCTACTGCCTTGCCTTTGCCTTTGATTTACTATCCGGTGCTCTCGCCGGCGCGGCAGTGGGAACCGACGTGAAGGGTACGGCACATGCTGATGAGGTATGCACAAAGGGCGATCTCTTTCTGGCCATCGATCCCGAGTTATTTAATGGCTCACAAGATTTTCTGGACAGGGTGGAACAACTTGGGAAACAAGTCAAATCCAGCAAGAAAGCCAGTGGAGTTACCCAAATTCTACTGCCCGGTGATCCTGAATTGACGACTAAAGAGAAGCGACTTAAGGAAGGCATTGCAATAAATGAAAAGCTTTGGCAACAACTTACTGAAATGAAGGGGTAAAGGGAACTCTCATATTTAATGCCCTGTACGGGTTGCTTGTTAAGCGGACATTTATTTCGATCGGTCAATTGTTTTTTATGATACATAAAACTCTGATTTGCGATGAAAGATGAAAGTTCTGGTTATTTACTACTCACTCTACGGTCATATACACCGCATGGCTGAAGCCATCGCCGAAGGCGCCCGGCAAGTAGCGGGTTCCGAGGTAAAACTTTGTCGCGTCCCCGAGACACTTTCCCCGGAGGTAATCGAAAAAATGGGCGCCCTTGAGACTCAGAAGTCACTTGCGCATGTCCCAATTTGCACCGTAGATGAACTGGTCACGGCAGATGCGATTATTTTCGGCAGTCCAACCCGTTTTGGTAACATGTGCGGACAGATGAAACAATTTCTCGACTCTACAGGAAGCCTATGGGCAAAGGGTGAGCTGGTGGGGAAGGTGGGAAGCGTCTTTACCTCCTCAGCCACTCAGCACGGGGGACAGGAATCAACAATTCTCAGCTTCCATATTCCCCTGCTTCACCATGGAATGATTATTGTTGGCTTACCTTACTCCTTCCAGGGTCAGATGGGTGTGACCGAAATAACGGGAGGTTCTCCATACGGGGCATCTACAATTGTCGGCCCTCAGGGAGAGCGTATGCCAAGTGAGAATGAGTTGGAGGCGTCGAGATTTCAGGGAAAACACGTCGCGTCAATCGCCGCCAGACTCGCACAATAAAGCAGTACGCCGCGAAACAAATGCAAGTGCTACAGTAATCGTTGCCGCAGAAACCATAATTGAAAGTATTTTGCCATGGAGCCTCAGATTATCATCATTTCAGTCGCGGCCCTCATGGTGGTATTCTTACTCCTTTTCGGGGGAAGGATTCGCGCGAACTACGGTCGCCTTAAGCCGTCTGCCGAAGTGGCCGCCAACTTCGAGAAATACGTAGAGAATCCAGACCTTATCTACTACACCAGTGGTCCCGAATCTTACCCCACGGCACTTATGGGCATCGGCAGGTCTTTCGCTCTTGATTCCAATCTATGGAACAGGAGAACCTTTGCGAAGGGGGAGTTCAAGGACCTTATCCTGGGAATGCAGCAGAAGGCATCTGAACTGAACCTCTCACTGCACGGGTTCACTATTATGGACGAGACAAACCATCGTATCGGCGACTGGTACTCAGTACTCGGTATTCATATCGTCATAAAGACAACGGCTCCCGGGCGACTTTCCATAACAACACCTCCGCATGATATCTATGACGGGGTCGATGGGAATGCGTGAGAAGGGATGTTGAATTCTGTGAACGTATCGTTACATTCTCTAACTGCCGAGTAACACTCAATCGAGCGGCAGGCGTTGACATCTTACCCGTGTAATTTCCAAAGCGCCCATGCCATTCTGCGCCCAAGGGACTTAGCAAGCTCGATGCCCTCAGGGTCCTTTTCCACTTCTCCCTTTGAGTGCCCGACACCGATCGCACGACCGATAAGGATTATCTTTTGACTGAGAAAGAAATGGTTCATTGAATCCATTGTGTGTATAGCACCTGATCGACGTACGGCAATCACCGAAGCGCCAACCTTATTTTTAAACATCCTGTCATTGGCGTTGGACACATACCCCGCACGATCGATGAGGGCCTTCATCTCTGGGGTCAAATCCTGAAAATAAACGGGTGAACCAAGGATTATACCATCAGCTTTGAGCATCTTTTCAATATGCTCGTTAGCCGCATCATCTTTAACAGCGCAGCGCTTATCCTTCTTTTCACGACATTTCTCGCAGGCGATACAGCCGCGGATGATCTTATCCGAGAGCTGCACCAGTTCGGTTTCAACTCCTTCTTTTTCCAGTTCACTGAAAACATGTTTAATAAGTATGGTGGTATTCCCATCTCTCCTGGGACTGCCATTAAATGCGACTACTTTCATTCAATAATTCTCCTTCCATATGAAATTGCTTTTTCAAATTGCGCTTCCGGTAAGCAAGAATGCCGCCCAATAGTAGGGGTGCGGGTATTGTTCTTTAGTTTCAAGCTGTGCCTGTCGCAAGGCTTCATCTTTACTCATCTTTGATAGATTGATGTAGAAATGAACCATCAGATCGCGTGTCGCCCTGTCGTCCACCTGCCACAAACTGGATATAAGCGAGCGTGCTCCGGCATAGAGAAAGCCCCGCGTAAAGCCGACAACATCGTCGCCTGTTGACACTCTCCCCAGAGCAGTCTCACAGGCGCTTAGCGTTACCAGATCAGCGTTCAAAGATAAATTATAAAGATCAGCCGCTCTCAACAGTCCGTCATTATTGCTATCTGCGGCCAGCAGCAAGGCTGAATCAAGTGGT
>JAFGPZ010000069.1 GCA_016935935.1 Deltaproteobacteria bacterium | reverse complement strand
TCAATGTCATTGCGAAGGAGTGAAACGACTGAAGCAATCTCATATACCATTGATAATACACAGATTGCCGCACTCCCTTCGGTCGTTCGCAATGACAAAAAGATCATTGCGACACGGTCTCCAAGCACGGAATGACAAAATAGTACAAAAACCGATTTTCTACGAAACCGTCGAGAATGTGCTGCTGAAAGGTTGAGATAATCAGGGGGATTTGTTTTGCTGAAAACTTCTTACAGACGATTAACATGGTACTTTGCTATTTTTATACTGGCAGCACTTTTGCTCCCATATTCAAGAAACTGGCTTTTTTATCTTGGATTCAGGTGGCTTTACATACTGCTTTTTTCACTTTCCCTTTCCGCAGTTCTGACGCCTGTCATGAGAAGGATCGCACTCAGGCTGGGGATTGTAGATATTCCCGGTGGAAGAAAGATACATGAACAGAGCACACCCCTTTTGGGAGGACTTGCAATCCTTATTGCCTTCAATACGGCGCTTTTGTTCAATATGGTCCTTGACAGTAAAATGATTGTGTTGCTTTCAGGAGGCATAATAGTTGCCACCACCAGCCTCATTGACGACTGGAAAGATATCTCGGCGAGAATCAAACTGATTATACAGATCTGCGTTGTTCTAGTTATGATTTACTGTGGCATCGTGCTGGAATTATTCCCCTCCCGCACAATCCCGGGATATCTGTTAAATGTTTTGTTCACGATTGTCTGGATCGTTGGACTGACAAACGCCATGAATTTCATTGACGGGATGGACGGCCTGGCGGCGGGTGTGGGAGCCATTATAGCCGTTTTTATGGGAATCGTCGCATATCAGACTGAGCAGCCTTTCATGGGATGGATTGCCATTGCAATGGCTGGAAGCTGTCTCGGTTTTCTGCCCTTCAACCTTGGACTAAAAAATCCTGCCTCCATATACCTGGGAGACACAGGCAGCACCTTTATCGGATTTGTTCTGGCAGCTCTGGCCATTAAGGGGAATTGGGCCGATCAAAGCAGGATTGTATCCTTCTCAGCGCCGGTTCTGATATTCTGGGTGTTGATATATGACATGACATATATTACGGCAGAAAGAATCATAACCGGGAAGGTTAAGACACTGAAGGAGTGGGTTGATTACGTGGGCACCGACCATATTCATCACAGGATTTATGCTGTTCTCGGTGACAGGCGAAAGTCTGTTTTCTTTATTTATCTTCTCTGCGCGACACTGGGAATAAGCGCCTTGGCGCTCCGTTACGCAAGGCCCATCGATGGCATACTTCTTGTTGTCCAGGCATTTTTAATTACCATAATTGTGTCTATTGTTGAATATTTTGGCCGCAATCACAGGTAAGGTTCCCTTAGCATGTGACTATTTTCGGATACCTCCCGGCTCTGTGAATCTGTATTAAGGAATTTCTGATGGACTTGCATTGGTTGTGTGATAATCCCTGAAAAAATCTATCACAGTGCGCCTGTTTTATGTTGACAAGATAAATAGTTATGCAATATATTGCGTATAAATTTCCCAAGCAGCCGTTACAATCTCACAGAAGGTCTTAATGCGATTTATTAACAGGAAAGTCTGATATGAATTTCGAACTGCCTGAAGAACTCAGAATGTTGAGGGATATGTCTTCCAGGTTTGCAAACGCTGAAATTGCTCCTATCTCTCACGAATGCGACGAAGAAGAGAAATATACCCCGGAAATCCGCAAGAAGGCGGCAGAAAATGGCCTTGTCGGCGCCTGGATACCTGAAGAATATGGCGGCGCCGGTGTTGGATTTCTCGGAAATACAATCATCACGGAAGAACTTTCCAGGGTGGACATGGGAATCGGGATTAATGTCTGCGTCGCATCCTTTGGCTGCGAGGCCCTCTATTATTTTGGAACGGAAGAACAGAAAAAGAGATATCTCCCTCCTGTTTGCAGCGGGGAACAGGTAAGCGCCGGCGCCTTTTCGGAGCCAAATGCCGGAACGGATGTAGCCGGCTACCAGACAAAGGCTGTAAAGGACGGGAACAATTACACCATAAACGGGAACAAGATGTTTATAACCAACGGCAGTGTGTGCGACTGGATGGTTGTGCAGTGCATTACTAATCCTGATGAAAAGAGACACAACCGTTTCAGCCAGATCATTGTTCCCTCCGACTCTGCCGGTGTTGTTCGAAATAAAATTCACGGAAAAATGGGAATAAGGGCAAGCGACACGGCGGAAATTGCATTCGAAGACGTGACTGTGCCCCGTGAAAACCTTATAGGAGAAGAGAAAAAAGGTTTTCATCAACTGATGCATTTCTTTGACATTACACGTGTTATGGTTGCCGGACAGGCCATCGGCCTCTCCCGGGCCTGCCTTGAGGAATCGATAAAATATTCGAAAGAGAGAACTGCCTTTGGCACCCCGATAGGCAGTTTTCAGGCAACCATGACAAAATTGACGGAAATGGAAGTGCGCATCGAAGCATTGAGGAATCTCGTATACAAGGCTGCCTGGTCCATAGATAAGGGGCATCCCGATTATCATCTGGCCGCCATAGCAAAATATTACGGGGGACAAACCGCCGTCTTCTGCGCCAACGCCGCCGTTGAAATACATGGCGGTTACGGCTATATAGACGAATATAAAGTTCAGAAATTGTACAGAGATGCGAAGATTTTAGAACTCTACGAGGGTACGAAGGAGGCGGAAATCATGACCATTGGCCGATCATTGTTAGCCGGATAGACATGGTTTCCCCTGATAAGATATTATTGTAAAAAATTAAGCCCCTAAGAAAGGAAGAGATTATGACACTTACAAAGGCAGATATCGTAAATAACCTTAATTCGAACACGAAATTTTCAAAAGGCGAATGCGGAAGCCTGGTAGAATCCGTTTTTGAATTAATCAAGGATGACCTGGCCGAGGGGAAGGATGTACTTATCTCCGGTTTTGGGAAGTGGTCGGTTAGAAAGAAAAATCCACGTAAGGGCAGAAATCCAAAGACGGGAAACTCTCTGATGCTGGATGGCCGGCGTGTTATTACTTTCAAATGCTCCCGCAAGCTGAAAGATTCCCTGAATTCCGGTTCTTAATTGCCCTTTTCTGTGCCTCTGCCAATACGTTTCTTGTATCTGAAATAATCTCTAAGGATCTTTTCATGATCGAACATCAATGGAGGGATATTATCCTCGCGGAAGAGGCCGATATCGGAGGCATCATCGGCCGCTTCAGGAATACCTCCCTCTCCTTTGGCGATATAAACCGTTGAGATCGTGTGCTGTCTGGGATCCCTTTCGGGATCTGAGTATGTATGAAGTTGTTCGACAATGGCCACATCGAGCGATGTCTCCTCCTTTGCCTCTCTCACAGCGGCCTCTTCGAGCGATTCTCCGTAATCTACAAATCCTCCCGGGATTGCCCAACCCTTTGGTTCATTCTTTCTTTTTATCAACAGTATCTCATCCATTCCCATCTCTATAATAATATCGACAGTGGGTACGGGATTTACGTAAAGTTCCATCTCGGCTCCACAGTTACTGCATTTCTTTTTTACTTTTCGTGACATGGAATCCTTTCTCTACTCCTGGGGCCGGGGGAGATACAAGTTGATAATTTGAAAGCTTTGCATAATTACGAATCTCGTCATTGCGAGGTGCGCAGCACCGCGGCAATCTCTTTCATTGTCGGCATGTTAT
>JAFGPZ010000068.1 GCA_016935935.1 Deltaproteobacteria bacterium | reverse complement strand
ATGACAAAGAAGACTTGATTCTTATCTGGAAGCGACCGGATGGAAGTTTTGTTATAAAATGAGAATTTTATATGTATACGATCAAGCCACCGTGTTTCAAACACCTCAAGTATAATAATGGTAAGAGGGTTGACCGGGATCGCACCCGCAAGCCCCGCCCTGTGGGCGGGGAGCTTCACTGAAAGGGCATCAGCTCAAGCACCTATACAAACACTTCATAACTTTCAGATTCATAGCCTACAGATTTATAACCAATCATCTTTTGAATATGAAATGAAAGGAAACGACTTCCATAATTTTCAACAAAATGACGAAGCTCACATCTTGCTTTTCGAAACTTTTCACTTTGAAGATTTTTTACCAACCGGTCAATATCTTGGGTTCGCCCTTCACAGATAATATGTGGTCCTTCCCCTATAAGAACCTCCCACTCACCGGCCACGGTAATACCCAATTCTTCCATCATCGGATAGAATTCATTACTGACAAAGCGTTCGTAATCCGCTTTTTTGTTATTCACGATATCCCATGTTTGAGTGAATTTGACAGTATCTTTCTTAATATCTCTTGAATATGAATCTTTCCTTCCAGTTGGGACAAGAACCTTGGTTTTATAGTTCTTTACATAATTGAGCAAGTTCTCAATCAGTTTTTTGTATTTTGGGTCCTTCAAGGCTTTTTCAATCAAATCTAAGTCACCACTCACACCCTCAAATATAATTTCAGAATAGGCACCAACCAGAACTGACCACCCGGCCACAGTATGAATTCCCAATTTATTTATACTCGGAATAAAGTCTTTGACAATAAATTTTCGATATTCTTGATTACTTTCGGGAATAATGGTCCAATACTGATTAAATTTCACAAACATTACTTAGTTCTCCTTTACTTGACTTAGAAAATCACTGTTTTAATGTATAAACTACACCTAAAAGAAACACAAATGCAATAAGTTTTTCTTTATGCACAGGTTATCAATTCTCCGCTAAAGAAATTAGGTCAATATAATCGAATTGTCAACGGTAAAAATACATTGTGTCAATAGTATTTCAAAATGCAGGGTTTGATAATTATTTAACAGAAAATTATTGATATCATTTAATAACTACTTGTAAATCTAGGGAGTCGGTGTGATAATAGAATTTATCAACTGTTATTCTTCTAAAGTTAAAAGAGAGTTTGTCAGAAAAGCAAGTCTGTGAATAGAGGGAGGTCAGATATGGAGAACGTGATCACCCAGATCGTGGAGATCGAAAAGCAGTGTACTGAGGAAGTTGAAAAGGCCGAGCGAGAGTACAGGAAAAAGATCGAGGAATATAAAAACACCATTGAAGAAAAAAAGGAAAGAGAAATCGCCTTAATTATCACCAAAGGCAATGAAAGACTGACGCTGGCGCTTGAGGATGCAAAAAAGCAAACAGAGGCCGAATTCTTAGCTTCAACTAGGGATAATGAAAGGCTTTATCAGGATCGGGCGCTCAATGAGGAAATAAAGGGGGAAATCGTCTCCATCCTTCTTGAAATCTGAGGTGCCATGAGATACTATGCCGATGAAGACAATCTCCATGTCAGGATATACGCCATGAGAGGCCGTCTTCTCTCACTCAAGGATTATACTTCAATTATCAGGGATCAGGGGGCTTTTTACGATAGACTCTCTGCTACACACGATTATGTTGAGGCCAAGGAGACGGTTTTCAGGGAGCAGATCGCCATGGTCATCCATCTTGCCGAGGCAACCAAAAAATACAGCCCTCTTTTCATCGCCTTCCTTCGCCAGTACGAGATAAGCAACGCGAAGCTCCTTTTTGCAAAAGCCTTCGGCAGACAAAGCCTGGACCAGTGGTACGATATTGGGCACTACGCCATCCTTGACAGAAACCTGCTCCAGCAAGACCTTTCGCCGGATGACATAAGGACAATCATGGCTGACACATACCTGAAAGACGTGTGCGAGGATATCTCATGCTATGAACTCCCTGAAATCCAGATGGATATCAGTGCCGCCCGGAACCTGTATAAATCCTCAGCCCAATTCCTTCCCGAATCCCGAGAGGTCTTCCGAGACTTCATGCTCAGGAGGATCACCGTCATTACGATGATCTGGCACTGGAGACTCAAGCAGAGCTATCACTGGAGCGATGAAAGGATAAAGCTCTTTCTTGAGACGTTTAATAACCTCAACCTCTTCGGCGGGCATGCATGGCCACAGGCAAGGATAGTGGAGGAGACATTGAACAGGCATCTTGAACAACTGAGAAAAAGTGGCGCACAGGCGCCATCCGCAGAGGATATAGAGTACCATCTCGAACAGTATTATTATAATTGGGTTTCCTCCATATTTCACAAGGATTTTCATTCCATACACTGCGTGGTCGCTTACCTGTGGCTGCTCTACTATCAGGTGAGGAACCTGTTCCACATCGTCGATGGTATAAGGTTCGGTTTGCCCTCCGGAGAGATACTCGAAAGGATTATATGTGAAGTGTGATGGCTAAGTTGTTTGTGAAATCGGACATTAGGAAGATCAGCATAGCCCTTGAAAAGATATTCTATCATGAGGTTTACCAGGAGCTGGGAAAGGCGGGTTTTATACATCTCTCCCGTTCGAAAGACAGTTCAAGCGATATCCTGATGGATGCGGGACTTAAGGATGAAGAAGCAAAGATCAGAGAGATCCTTTCAGGGATCGAATCCTTGATGAATACCCTGAATATCCAGCCCGGGGAGGTTAGCGTACATGATAAAATACGTGATATAAGTCAGGATGAGGTGTTCGTCTCCCGTATCAAAAGCACAACAGAGCGCACACAGAAGCTTCGCTCAAGAATTAAGGAATCATTAGGAGTTATAGCAGAGCTCATATCATATCTGGAAGCATTGAATCGGATGGGCATTGATCCCGGAGCAATCAAAACGGCTCGACTGGTAAAAATGGTCTTCGGGATTGTGGAAAACTCCGATTGGGAAGCCCCGGTTCAAGAAAACTTCGTGGTGGCCAAAGCGGATAGATATGTGTTCGGTACTGCCCTTCCCGAAGATATTCCCACGATGCTCCAATTCCTCAAGGGATATGGTTACACTGACAAGTCGGATGATATACGTGAGGTTTCTATTGAAGGCCTCATACACCGTCAGGATATATTAAAACGCAGACTTGAGATCCTTGATGGACATTTCAATAATCTGAGAGATGAAATGGGGCACACTCTAATAAAGTTATATGGCGTATACATAGGATACGAGGAGGTCTTCAAGGCCTTGAGAATGTCCCTATTTTCATCTAAGGCCATGTTCATAACGGGATGGATGGATATAACAGACAAACAAAGACTTTTCAGCATCCTTCAAGGTATATGTGGCGATAGATTCATCGCCACTGTATCCGAGCAGAGGGATGCTGACGCGCCTGTCCGCTTGAGAAACATCAGGCTCCTGAGACCATTCGAACTATTAGTGAAGATAATGGGCGTACCGGCCAACAGTGAAATAGACCCCACTCCGCTCACAGCTATTACCTTTGTTCTCATGTTCGGTCTCATGTTCGGCGACCTCGGCCAGGGGCTCGTCCTCGCACTGGGCGGCATTATTCTTAAACGAGTCGCCAAAAAGAAAGGGGAAATACAAGGAGATATCGGACAGGCCGGATCCATCCTGATCGTATGCGGCCTTTCCGCCGCCATCTGCGGCTTGCTCTATGGCAGCATCTTCTCGAACGAACATCTCATACCCGCACTCTGGTTTCATCCCATTGAGCACACTATGAGCCTGTTTTCCGTGACCATACTGATGGGGGTACTGTTCATCATCGTGGGTCTCTGCGTCAACATTATAAACAGCCTCATGAACTCGAATTACACTGAGGCCCTCCTGGAAAAGAAAGGGCTCGCCATACTCGTTTTATATACCGCAATCGTGCTCCTCGCCGTGAGGTACATACGCATCGGACAGGGACCTGCGCCATGGGAAATCGGTGGATTCATCCTTCTGCCCCTTGTTCTCTTTTCCTTGCGGGGCCTGCTTGGGCCCGCCCTTTTCAAGGAACATAAACCGCACAGCATGTCCGAATACGTGATCGAGACACTTGTGGAGATCCTGGAGATAGGGCTAAGCATGCTCGCAAACACCATCTCATTCATCCGGGTGGGAGCCTTCGCGCTCTCGCACGCGGGATTGAGCATCGTGACATACACGCTTGCAGGCATAGTCGATCCCGCAATGAAATCCATTGCTGCTATTGCAATAATCATAATAGGAAACATTTTCATCATCGGCTTCGAGGGGCTTGTCTGCGGTATCCAGTCGATGAGGCTTGAGTACTATGAGTTTTTCAGCAAGTTTTTCAAGGGGGATGGAGTTGCCTTCACCCCCTTCATATTAAAGGCAAAAATATCGGAGGTGTAGGATGACCAAGAATCACCTGTCTATTATTTTTTTAATTAGTTCTTTCTGCTTCGCGGTTCTGTTACTTTTCCCGGACATGGTGTTTACAGCCACAGCAGATGTGGTCGGGATAAACACGGGAAATGAGTGGATGGGCTTAGGATACCTGTCCGCGGCATTATCTGTCGGGTTGGCCTGCATCGGAAGCGCCCTCGCCGTAGCCCGGATAGGTTCCGCGGGTCTGGGTGCAGTGAGCGAGAAGCCGGAGCTCACAGGAAGGGTCCTTGTCTTCCTCGGTCTGGCCGAAGGTATCGCCATATACGGCCTGATCATTGCAATTATGATCCTGAACAAGCTATAGCATGAAGAAAATCTACATTATCGGGGACATGCATACCGTGAGCGCATTCCGTCTCTGCGGGGTATCAGGAGTGGTCTCTGCCCAGGGCAATGCACTGGCAAGTCTTGAAGAGATCATCAAAAAAGGGGATGCAGGTATAGTGATTATTACGAATGAGCTTTCTGAGGATCTCCAGGCGAGGATAGCAGAGATAAACCTGGACAGTTTAAGCCCTGTGGTAATCGAGATACCCGGCATTGACGACACGAAGGGCTTCCGCCGATCCGTTGTGGGCTACATAGCGGAGGCACTCGGCGTCACCCTGTGATCAGAGGAACGGTTTGTAATGAATAAAACGCCATTGGAAAGCTCTATCAGGGAAGAATCCAAGCGCGCGATACGCGCCATCAAGGAGATGGAGGTCTCAGAGATCAAGAAGCTGGATGATGCTTGCACCGCGGAGACGGAAAATTTCAGGAAAAAATACGAGGCTGAAATAGATGCAAAGATCGAGCAGGAGCTGTCCAGGCTGGAGAACAGGGGCATCCTTGAGCGCAAGAAGCTTAAGCTCCACACCATCGATAACTTCATTAACCATATCGTGGACGAGGCAGTGAAGGGAATGAGGAATGATCAGAGATACAAAAAATTCCTCTCAGATACGGTATGCGATGCCGTAGGCCAGATCAGTACCAGAGCAGAGGTTCGCCTGAAGAAAGAGGACATTGTCTTTAGCAAGGAATTTATGGATTCCCTAAAGGCAGCCAGCAAGAACCGGGATATCGGCATAAAGGAAGACAGCACGATAACGTGGGGCGGATGTATCGTCCATGACGACCAGGGTGGCCGCATATTCAACAACACCATCGAGAGAATTTATTTTAGAAAATCCTTTGCTATCCGCCAAGAGATTGTGCGGATACTGAAGGAAAAGAATGTTGCCTTTTAGGAGATAAAGGATCGGATATGAACGGCATGGTGGCCGGAAAGGTTATAGCGGTAAATGGCCCAATTATCAGGGCGTTCGGCCTCAACGGGATACGGATGTTCGACATCGCCGAGGTGGGGCCTGACAGGCTCATAGGCGAGGTCATACGGCTCATTGAGGATGTGGCCGTCATACAGGTATACGAGGATAACACGGGACTGAAGCCAGGCGATGAGGTGATCTCTTACCGCAGGCCGCTTTCCGTCCTTCTGGGGCCGGGACTTATCGCAAACATATACGACGGTATACAGCGCCCCTTAGTGGGCATTTCCGAGGCATGCGGAAGTTACATAAGGAAGGGGATAAAACTGTCCCCGCTTGATGTGACCAGGAAATGGAATTTCGACCCGCTGGTAAAGGCAGGGGACGACGTGAAGGAGGGGGATATTCTCGGAGAAGTCCAAGAGAGCCCGCTCGTCACGCACAGGGTACTCATGCCCCCCCGGGTCTCCGGCATATTGACCGCCATCGCCGATACCGGAGAGTACACAATCGAAGACGAAATATACACTGTCGATACCGGCACCGGCACGTACCAGGGGAAGCTTGCCGAGTATTGGCCGGTACGAAGAGCGAGGCCAAGCAGAGTCAAGAAAAAACCCTTTATACCCCTCGTGACGGGTCAGAGGATAATAGACACGTTCTTTCCGATAGCCCGAGGCGGCACAGCCGCCATCCCAGGGGGGTTCGGCACGGGCAAGACCATGACCCAGCACGCCCTGGCTAAGTGGTGCAATGCGGATATCATCGTGTACATAGGCTGTGGTGAGCGCGGCAACGAGATGACTGATGTCCTTACAGATTTCCCAAAGCTCATAGACGAGAGGAACGGCCGACCTCTTATGGAACGAACGATCATGATCGCGAACACATCGAACATGCCGGTTCCCGCCAGAGAGGCGAGCATTTATACGGGGGTGACCATCGCGGAGTACTACCGCGACATGGGATACAGCGTGGCAGTGATGGCTGACTCCACATCGAGATGGGCCGAGGCCCTCAGGGAGCTGTCCAGCCGACTTGGAGACATGCCTGCTGAGGAGGGATTCCCTTCCTACCTGGCTACCAGGCTCGCCGAGTTCTACGAGAGGGCGGGCCTTGTTGAGACACTGTCGGGTAACGAGGGTGACATCACCATCGTCGGTGCGGTATCCCCTCCGGGTGGGGACTTCTCAGAGCCCGTTACCCAGCATACGACGCGGTTCGTGAGGTGTTTCTGGGCACTGGACAAGGTTTTGGCCGACGCCAGGCACTATCCTTCCATAAGCTGGATAGACAGTTATACCGAGTACCTCCATGACATAGAGGACTGGTGGAAGAATCTGGACAGTCAGTGGCTCTCGGTGAGAAATGAGGCCATGAACATCCTGCTTGAGGATCACAGACTTCAGCAAGTGGTAAAGCTTGTTGGAACCGATGCTCTGCCATCGTCACAACAATTTATCCTTTTTATAGCCGAGATGATCAAGAACGCGTTTCTCCAGCAAAACTCATTCGATCCGATTGATAAGTACTGCGGACCCGAAAAGCAGCTCAAGCTCCTGAAGACTATCCTTGATCTCTATAAAAGGGGCGCGGAACTTGTGCAAGCCGGCATTTCCGTCAAGGAAATCGCAGCGCTCGACGTGGTTTCGGAAATTGTGAGACTTAAATCCGAAGTCCCCAACAATGAGACCGAAAGAATTGAGGAGTATGGGAAGAGGCTTGCTCTTGGACTAGATTCGCTTAAAGAGTCAATTATAGGAGAATAAATATGCCAGCCGATATTGATTACACTAACCTTTCCGGGATCTCCGGTCCACTGATCTTCGTTGAGGGGGTTGCGGGTGTTGGCTACGGCGAGATTGTGGAGATTAGGGATGAGTCAGGCGAAATACGCATAGGGCAGACACTTGAGGTTGACGAACAGCGAGCCGTGGTTCAGGTCTTCGAGGGCACGAGCGGACTTTCCGTTAAGGGGATGAGAGTCACCTTCGTGGGTAAGTCGCTTGAGATTCCGGTTGATCGCGATATGCTCGGAAGGGTTTTCGATGGTCTAGGAAGGCCCACCGATGGAGTTCCCCAAGTAATCACAGATAAAATGATGAACGTTAATGGCCTGCCGGTCAATCCCTGGAGCAGAGAATATCCGAGGGACTTCATTCAGACCGGGATATCCGCCATAGACGGGATGAATACCCTTATCCGTGGTCAGAAACTCCCGATATTCTCGGGCAGCGGCATGCCTCATAACCTGATTGCTGCCCAGATAGCTCGCCAGGCCAGGATCCTGACCTCGGATGAAGAGTTCACTGTCATATTTGCCGCCATGGGCGTGAAATTCGACGTGGCCAAGTTCTTCATCACCTCCCTCGAGGAGTCGGGTGTTCTCACACACTCCGCTATATTTTTAAGTCTTGCCGACGCCCCTTCGATAGAACGTCTTATCACCCCGCGGGTGGCTCTGACCCTGGCTGAGCACCTCGCGTTCGACGAAGGCATGCATGTGCTCGTGATCCTGACCGACATGACAAACTACTGCGAGTCCCTCAGGGAGCTTTCGAGCTCAAGGGGCGAGATTCCCTCCCGGAAGGGTTACCCCGGCTACCTTTACAGCGACCTCGCATCCATACACGAACGCGCCGGCAGACTGAAGGATCACAAGGGTTCAATTACCCAAGTACCCATACTTACCATGCCAAGCGACGATATTTCCCACCCCGTCCCGGACCTGACCGGCTATATCACCGAAGGGCAGATCGTACTGGAGAGGGAGCTCTTTAACAAGGGAATATACCCGCCCATTGCGGGCCTGCCCTCGCTTTCGAGACTTATGAAGGACGGCATTGGAGAAGGCCGGACACGCCAGGATCATGCCCAAGTTGCGGCCCAGTTATTCGCTTCATACGCGAAGGTAAAGCGCATACGTGCGCTTGCAGCCATCGTGGGGGAGGAGGAGCTATCGGAACTCGACAAGATCTATCTGAAGTTCGGGACCGCGTTCGAGGAACAGTTCCTGCGCCAGGGCGATGAGGAAAACAGGTCGATCGAGCAGACACTGGACATCGGCTGGCAGATGCTCTCCTTGCTTCCAAAAGATGAGCTCTACCGTATATGCAGAGAAGACATCCAGCGATACTACATACCAGAGGGTGAGGGGACGTGAAATGCCAAAGATAGAGCTTCCACCCACAAAATCATCGCTTAGAAAGCTCAAGGAAGACCTTGCGTTCGCGTATGAAGGCTACGACCTCCTCAACCAGAAGAGAGAGCTCCTGGCCATAGAGATCGTCAGGAGCATTGGTGAGATCAGGAGATTGGAAACCGACTTTTCGGCTGCCTTAGATGAGCTCTATGCGGCTTACCGCAAAGCGGCTGTCGACATGGGATCCGAAACCATAACCTTAAAGAGCTGCTCCGAGAGAAGGAGCTATTTCTTCCACGTGGAATTTACTAAATTCATGGGGTTGAAACTTCCGATGATCAGATTTACATTCAAGAAGTCATTGCTCACCGTCACCTTAACAGGTACAACAGCCACCTATGATACAGCGAAGGAGCGCCTGAGAAAGGCGCTTCAAGTACTCGCCGAATATGCGGCCATCACCAAGACAATCATCATGCTTTCAAGGGAGCTGAAAAAGGTACAGCGACGGGTAAACGCCCTTGAGAAGATATTCATCCCCCAGCATGAAGAGGCGAAGAAGTACATCTCAGATAGAATCGAGGAAATGGAGAGAGAAGAGATCTTTGTAAAGAAACTCATACGACAGCGGGCATCAAAGTAATAAGATACTACTTAAACGCTTGATAGCAACAAAAAAGCGTAACCTATGGATACTTTCAACTCGAGATTTTTGGTTTTTTATTGAGTCTATAACAGAAGTAATTTACTCGATTTTCCAAATAGTTTTCGTAGGGGTATCTTTAAGGATTACCCCTTTTTCTGCAAGCGTATTCCTGATTTTATCCGAACTTTTCCAATCTTTTGCCGCCCTGGCTATCCTTCTTTCTTCAATCGAGCGTTCAATATCTTCCACATCCAACCCACGTTTTTGAGTTTCTCTGTTTCTGTCCTTCTGGAAGTATTCATCCGGCTCTTCAAGAAACAATCCCAATACCCTGCCCACTTCTTT
>JAFGPZ010000067.1 GCA_016935935.1 Deltaproteobacteria bacterium | reverse complement strand
TCCGGTTGGCAGGACAACCTCCAGTCCCAAAACATTGTGTACGGGTCTGCCAAAGATGTTATCTGCCAAATGCCCTATTGTGTTAATGCTTACCGCCCCTCCCACGCTGGAGCCTGCCTGTGTCTGAATGGGAAGAAAGTATCCTAATTTACCGAGTGCTTTGATGGCTTTGCCGGTTTTTAACCCAGGGCCACACTCAAAATACTGATACTCTTCATTGATTTCAAAAGAAGCCATTCGCTCAGTACTCATTGTGATACCACGATGTTTAGGCTTTGTAGGGAAGACCAGATCTGTACCGGAACCGTATGTTGTCACAGGCACATTGTGCTCCGTGGCGTACTTGAGTACCTTGGAAACCTCCTGGGCATTACCGGGCTGAATCACAACATCCGGCAAAAATTCTTTTTCAACATCATACGGCAATAAAGTATCGGCATAATTTATTCGCTCGAATAAATCTTCGTACACATAATTCTCACCAACCATGCCTTTCATATCTTCCACTAACTGCTCTAAACTCACGTTCATTTTACAGTACCTCCCATGCGAACGATTCATATTAAAACTCGCAACCATTATTAAAGATTACGAGATAGAGTTGTCTTGTCTCTCAATTTGAGATGTTATTCTAAGCGGCATACTTTTCCCCGGACACACAAACTGCCCATCTTTCGTCTCGTATATAGAGCACCTCCAAGTATGCACCTGCGCGCTTTTCCAAAACCAACGCTAAGATCCTGCTTTCATGAGACTTGGCAGCCACATCGCAATCTTTGGAAATATCATTACTATAATCAAACACAACATCTGTATGGCAACAAAAGGAACTATTGACCGGTAGATGTCCGTCATGGTTATTTCCTTCGGGACAACTCCCTTTAAGACAAAAAGGTTGAATCCAAACGGGGGGGTCAAATAACCCATCTCCATGTTGATCACAAAAAGGATCCCAAACCACACCGGATCAAACCCCAGCTTCAAAATAATGGGGACAAAGAGAGGACCCAACAGGGTCACTATGGCCGCAGCATTTAAAAACATACCCAAAATCAGAAAGATCACCTGCATAATGATGATAATCCACCATCGCCAGATATCCAGGTTAACCATCGCCTCATGTATTTTGTCATGGATGCCTGCCACAGCAAAAAAGTGGGAAAAGCATGCCGCACCAATAACAATCCACATGACCATCGCATTGGTAGTTACCGTAAATAAAAGTGCGGATTTCAGCCGTTCCATGGTCAACCGACGGTATACTGCCATGCAGGCCAAGGCGCCCAAGGCGCCCACACCTGCCGCTTCCGTCGGCGTGCATACCCCTGTATAGATGGTGCCGAGAACAAGCAACACAAGCAATATCGGGAGTATCGCCCCCTTCAGAATCGCCAATTTTTCTCTAAAAGAGAACCTGACATCCACGGCTGGCCCCAACTGAGGTTGAATCCAGCATCTGACGCCGATGTACACTATATATAGCACGGCAAGGAGTATCCCCGGCATAACTCCAGCCATAAAGAGTGCGCCCACGGAGACCTCTGCTACTCCTGCATAGACAATCATCATAATGCTTGGAGGAATGAGAATTCCGAGGGCACCTCCAGCAATGATGCATCCCAGAACCATCGATTTGTCGTAGCCGCGTTGTAACATAGAAGGTAAGGCAATAAGACCCATTGTGACCGTAGCCGCAGAACTGATGCCAGACATGGCGCCAAAAATGGCACAGATAACAACCGTGCCCATGGCTAATCCTCCCCTTACACCGCCTGCCCACCGATAAATGATCTCATACATATCATCAGCAAGACCGCTGTTCTGGAGGAAATTTGCCATTAAAAGAAAAAGTGGAATGGCAACATAAATAAAATTAGTCGCATTACCAAACGTGGAGCTTACCACCATAAATAAACCTGACCAGCCCCAAACAACAACAGTTCCAAAAATTGCCACACCCGCCATGGTAAAGGCGATCGGGAGCCCTAACGCCATCAGGGCCAACAAACAACCCACAATGATCAAAAAAAACAACCATACGTCCATTTCTCACTCCCTCTGCTCAGAACCATTCTTATTGCTAAGATATGGTTATGCTGCTTGTAAGTTTCATCAACCTTCCGCGGTGCGTCTCCTTGACAAGGAGACCTCATATACTAATTAAACAACCTCAAGCCTTACACCGGGGAAAGATTGTGTATTTCCGTGCGGCACAACACACACTTACTCTTCATCTGTCATTGCCATTATATGCCGAAGATATCGTGCTATAACTTGGATGCTCAATAAAAAACCCGCAAAGGGTATCGTAAACCAGACAGGCCATAGAGGAAACTCCATCACACTGTTTGATGTCTTATGTTCAATCAGTGCTGACCAGAATTCACGCCCACCGAAATAAACTAACACCACACAAAGAATAAGAATAATTGGAAAAGTGCACATTTCCACTATTGCCCGGGTCTTTTCAGAATAATGTTGATAAAAAAGATCAACACGTACATGCTTATCTTCCAGCAGGCAGTATCCCCCTCCCAATAAACTCAAAGTACAAAACAAAAACTGGTTGATCTCCATAGACCATAGTGTGGGGGCATTGAAAAAATAACGCGCCACCACTTCATACACTACGGCAAGCGCCATCAGCAGGGCAACCCAGCCTAAAATATGCCCGACCAGACTATTCAAGGCTTCAATTACTTTAACAATGTTCTTCATATTTTCGGACCTTCCATTTTTGTCTAACCTAAATCTTTATATGGACTTGCCCAGCAATAAAGCGTGTGAGACCTTTGAACAGCGTTACGTTGAAACAAAGCTCTTTTTCAAAGGTCTCACACAGAACCACTTATTAACGATTATCGCCCCTTGTCTTTTGCATATTTTTTGAGTATCTCTATCTGCTTGGCGCACAGTTCAGTCTTTTTGGCATATTCATCATATGCTGTGAGCGCCGCTTGCCTGAACCGCGCAGCTTCGCCTGGCGACAGGGTAATAATCTCTATCCCTTTTTCTTTTACTGCCTCGAGTATTGCGGCATCTTTTATCAAACCTTTAGTCATCGAATACCACATGGTCTCTTTTCCTGCTCGGTCAATGGCTTCTTTGTTTGCCGGAGACAGCTTATCCCATCCTTTTTTACTCATTACTATATCAACAATCCCGGGGCTGCTCACGGGAGGCAGAATGAGATACTTGACCACTTCGTGAAATTTCATATCGATGAGCGTGTACCAAGGGTATAGTGTTCCCTCAATTGTTCCTCGTTGAAGGGCTGTGTATTGCTCTGCCGCTGCTATGGAAGTGGGTGATGCACCCCACGCCAACACCGCCTGGGCTTCGCAACCTCCACCACCGCCTCGTATCTTTTTTCCTTGCATGTCTTCCATTTTATGCACAGGAAACTTAAGGAGCAGGCTCCTGTTATTGCAGCTTATTGGTGCTATGTAGTAGACATCATGTTTTGCCGCTGCCTCGCGCAGCACATCAATATACCCATAGTCATAGTATATCTCCACGGCCTCCATTGGATTGTCCCAGCTATAATAAAACTGGCCAGATGCTTCTGGCATATCGCCACTAAAATACTGCAACGCACCGCAATATCCTTCTATTGCGCCTCTTTTTATTGCGGCAAAGGCTTCCCCGGTTGAGACCAATTGTCCGGGCCAGAAAAGTTTAACTTCCACCTCACCCTTTGTGTATTCACCGACCTTCTTAGCGAAATATTGGTTGATGTCTCCCTGGCTACCGCTTTTTCCATAAGCACATTGAAATTTGAGCACAGTGGTGCCCGCATCAGCTATGTTAAAATTGAGCAAACATAACACCAACCCTAAAACGACAACGCCTCCCAGCCTTAATACAGTTCTTTTCATTTCCTCTCCTTTCTCTGATCTTTGATCCTTTTTTTGCTGATAATAACAAGCTTAAAATCTATACGCTTTCACCTATCAGCACACCAAATAACATGTCACACCAAATTTAAAAAACTGCTAATCCGCATCCCAGGAATTCAGGAGCATAACTCATGCAATCTATGTATAATGTATACTGTATAATGTTTCATGCAATTTTGTACGCTGCCCTTCTTTCCGGGTCAATACCAAATAACTGCTAGAATAATATCAGGAAACTACTAGGTACGCCCCCATCTATGCCATGAACACGCGCTTCAAGGGTTGGTCTGGTATGCCAGCTCAAATTTGACACACGATTTGATATGTTTAATTGTCGGAGCAGTAAACTACCACCGACCTTGTCGGTGGCTTTATGGAAAACTTCAGACAACGCCTTCCGTCTCCCCTTAAGTATGCGTACATTTCTTTGATATTTTGCTTAACAACAATGTTGTTCCACTAATGGTGTGAAGTCTTCGCCCCCACGACCTCTCACTGACAATGTCAGCGGTTTTGACAGATAAATATTCTTAATTATCGGGGTTGTATTACCATGGCCGGTCTTTTTTGATGACCGCAGGGAGCACCCAATGAGAGGTTGGCACTCTTATTGCGTATACACGAGGGCGAGAAGGTCACCCGGGCCTCCGGGTACATTGGGCACATTGAACCATTGATTGCTCCCAGAAAATGCCATTCAAGATTTAATCGGTTGTGCCGATTATACAGGCAAGGAGGCGTTTCATGTATCTGGCTGCAGTGATCATATGGTGCATAATTTTTGATTGGAGAGGAAGATGTTTCCCAAATTCCGAAATTATCTGGAACAAACCGACTGGGATGAATATTCTTCGCGGGGTGATTCCTATCTGGAGATATTCTACGCCGGCATTATTATACTGTCGGTGGTGGTAGTCGGCCTGTGTCTTTTTCCCCTGTACGTGCCGTGGTAACAGGCCGATTCTGCCTGGCGACGCACCCTGCTATTCGGTGACGGTATCGATCCACTTCAGGTATGCTTTGCTGCCTGCGCGGACCGTGATCTGTATGATTTCCGGGACATCGTAGCTGTGATTTCGGGAAATGAATGCCTCAATCTCGCCATACGAAGCGGACGGCGCCTTTATCAACAGCAACTGTTCATCGTCTCTGTTGAGGGCGCCGTCCCATTTGTAAAAGCTTGTAATACCTGTCATCTGCACACACGCCGCCAGCCTCGATTCAACGAGCAGCCGGGCCAGATGTTCAGCTTCTTCCCGGTTTGCGCATGTGGTCAGTATGACGCAATATTCTACGGCTTCAGCTATAGTTATATCAACTGCACCCTCCGCCGCACGCGTCGCACGCGGCACCAGTGGACAGGTTTGACATGATGGAGAAACCGGAACCTCTCTCCGAATCAATGAAATCTATATTGATCGGCTTCGCCTGCTCAAACAACTCTTCCTCGATGATAAACGTGATGCCGTCTTCCTTAAAGATCTTGTCGCCTTCTTTTGCCTCATCCAGAGACATTCCCAGTGAGGGACCTGATCACCCGCCTCCGGAATATACCAGCCGGACCGGGAGTTTGTCTTTCCTCGCTTCGAGGACCTTTTTGATCATTTCCTGCGCCTTTTCTGAAACTTCAAACATTGTATCTTCTCCTTGTATGTTTTACTTTCGAGTAGCCTTCCTCAGAAGTTCGCCGTAATATTCCATGATATTCTCGACAAGGCTGCATCTGACGCGCGGCCCGTCCATCTCTCCGTACACCCAGCCCGTTTCCTTCAGTATCTTCAGGTGCTGGGAGACGCTCGCCTGTGCCAGAGGCAGGGTCTTGACGATATCCGAGCAGATGTATTTCGTCTCCGGGTACTGATTGGACAGCATCCGGATAATTTCGACCCGCGCGGGGTGGGCAAGTCCCTTTGAAAGCCGTGCCAGGACTTTCTTACACGTTTCCTGATCCATCTTTTCAAGAACCCCGACATCCACAAAACGCGGATCGCTGGTGCAATCACCTGTCGTTATCAATCGTTTGCATCCCCTTATCAGATTTTTCGTTCAGGATACACAGAAAATACAGCATGTTCTGTACCATTTTCTGCATATCCGCGCGGGGGAATATCACACATATCGCCTATCGTCAATGTACGATTATTATAAACACCATTCTGCCGTTGTCAAATGGGGGTTATGCAAGAGGGGTAATGTCACGAAAGGTGACGCGCCCGTCGAGGGTGGCGCGCACCCGGTCGGTGTCGAGGGCGAAGAATCGTACGCAGACACCGCAATCGGAGCTGATATGGCGCGG
>JAFGPZ010000066.1 GCA_016935935.1 Deltaproteobacteria bacterium | reverse complement strand
CTCATATAACACTTTTTAACTCGTCTTGAGAAACCTTGGCTGTTCCCACCTTGCCAACGACAATACTGGCGGCATAATTTGAAAGAACCGCCGCTTCTTTCAGTGACGCACCTGCTGCCATTGAAAGTGCGAATATTCCTATTACCGTATCTCCTGCTCCGGTAACGTCGAATACCTCCCTGGCAAGTGGGTGTATAGGGGTAACATCTCCATTTTTTTCGAAAAGCATCATGCCTTCTTCGCCCAAGGTAATAAGAACAGCGCCAAAATCATAACTTGCAAGGAGTTTCCTCCCCCCCCTTATCACATCATCTTCATTTTCAAATTCCACACCCAGGGCCCGCTCCGCTTCCTGCTTGTTTGGTGTAATCAGAGCGCAGTCCCTGTAAAGTGCAAAATTGTTCTGTTTGGGATCAACGCACAAGAATATGTCCCGCCCGGAAATGGCCTCCCGTATTCCTTCTATAAGGTTTTTAAAAATAACCCCTTTTTTGTAATCTGAAATTATAATCGCGCCAAGATTATCTTTTATCAATCTGATATACTCGATTATCCTCGAAATGCTATGCTCACTAATAGGCTTTTTTTCTTCCCGATCAAATCTTACGACCTGCTGGTTATTGGCTATAACCCTTGTTTTGACGGAAGTGGGGCGTCCCTCTTCCACAAATGTTCCACCCGTGTCAATTTTCATAGTCTTCAGAGTATTTACAAGCCATCCCCCCATATTGTCAGAGCCGACGACACCGACAACGGCTGATTTACCACCGATAGAATATATATTGTTTACAACGTTTGCACAGCCTCCTAAAAGGAGGGTTTCATTTGTAACTCTCACGACAGGAACCGGCGCCTCGGGAGAGATTCGTGAGACCTTGCCCCATATAAACTGGTCAACCATCATGTCTCCCACAACAAGAACATTTGACGAAGAGAATCTTCCTATGACCTCTAATGCCCTGTCTCTACTTATAAGTTTTTTCATAAATCCAACTTAGTATCCAGTTTTATCGGCTTACATTTATACTCAGGCACCCGTCCGATACAATGTAGAATGCTATTATTATGTGTTTTTTTTGTCAATCCTTTTCTTGGGATGAAAAATCTTTTCTTGACTAAAGTGGTAAAAAAATATAGCAATGCAAGACTTGACGAACCCGTAAGAAGTAGAAAAAGCGTCATTCCTGCGAAAGCAGGGATCCGAATTGATATTACTGGATTCCGTGTAGGGCACGGAATGACAAAAATAGGACAAAACCGACTTTTTACCACACCGTCAAACTCATCTACAGGCAGGAAGTTATATAAATGGAAGAAGCAAGCGATCTGTTAAGACAACGAAAAGAAAAAATAGCATTCCTGAGAGATGAAGGAGTTGAACTTTATCCCAACGATGTCAAGGTTACTGAAACCACGGAAGAGATAAAGAGTAGATTTGCCGATTCCAGCAATGAGGAGCTTGCGCTTATCAAAGAAAAATATGCCATCGCGGGAAGAATGATGGCTGTGAGAAATTTTGGTAAAGCCGCCTTTATAAGCATTCAGGACAGGAAAGGTTCTTTGCAGGCCTACGTGAGGAAAGATAAAGTAGGCGAAAAATCCTACAATATCTTCAAAAGATTTGATGTTGGAGATATTATCTGTGTTTCCGGAAAGCCATTCAAGACAAGAACAGGCGAACTCACCATAGAAGCCTCGGATGTAAGACTTTTATCGAAATCCTTGAGATCTCTTCCTGAGAAGTGGCACGGCCTCACGGATATCGAAACAAGATACAGGCAGAGACACCTGGACCTCATCATGAATTCGCGGGTCAAGGATGTTTTTTATACAAGAAGTAAAATAATCAAGCTAATGCGCGACTTCATGGTAGCAAGAAATTATCTTGAGGTTGAAACGCCTATGATGCACCCCATAGCAGGAGGCGCCGTTGCACGGCCCTTCAAGACCTACCACAATACCCTCGATATGGATCTCTTTCTCCGGATAGCGCCTGAGCTGTATCTGAAACGCCTCATTGTGGGCGGTATGGAAAGGGTCTTCGAAATCAACAGAAATTTCAGAAATGAGGGAATATCCGCCTTCCATAACCCGGAATTTACCATGATGGAGTTTTATGAAGCCTATGCCACCTACGAAGATCTTATGGTAATGACCGAAGAGCTATTTACATTCCTGGCGCTGGAACTCTTTGGTGTACTTAAATTTAATTACCAGGGGATTGAGATTGATTTAGCTCGGCCGTGGAAAAGGTTAACGGTTAAGGAAGCTATTCTTGCATATTCAGAAGTAGGTCCGGAGATTCTGGAAGACAGGGATAAGGCTGTAGAATACGCAAGAAACCTGGGATTGGAAATAGAACGTGGCGAGTCTCTCGGAAAAACTATTGTTGCAATATTCGAAGAATTGGCTGAAGACAAGCTCATTCAACCGACATTCATCACAAGTTATCCTTTAGAGGTTTCTCCTCTCTCCAGGAAAAGTTCGTCTGCCCCTGGATTTACCGATCGCTTTGAACTTTATATCTGCGGGCGGGAAATGGCAAATGCCTTTTCAGAGCTCAACGATCCCGAAGACCAGCGCCTTAGATTTGAGATGCAGTTAAGAGAGAGAGAAGCCGGTGATCAGGATGCCCATGATATGGATGAAGATTACATAAGAGCGCTTGAGTACGGCATGCCTCCGACGGCTGGTGAAGGGATAGGAATCGATCGACTGGTAATGTTATTGACTGATTCACCTTCCATAAGAGACGTAATCCTCTTCCCTCAGTTGAGATCAAAATGAGGGGGACAGAATCCCTCCATCGATTAATAGAGATTTAAAATGCTGAACTATGTCATATGAACTCTTTATAGGTCTCCGATATCTGAGGGCAAAACGAAAGCAAACCCTCATTTCTGTAAATACCTTTATTTCCGTATTTGGAATATTCCTCGGAGTCGCAGCACTTATTGTCGTTTTGGCAGTTATGAACGGTTTTGAAATAGAACTGCGCAACAAGATACTGGGCATTAATTCTCATGTAGTTCTGATGAAATATACTGGGGCCATGAAGAATTATAATGAATTAGCAGAAGATCTTAAAGGTATCGACGGTGTTGTAGCTTCAACTCCTTTCATATACGGCCAGGCCATGTTGAAGCACCAAGACAGGGTAACAGGCGTAGTTCTAAGAGGAATATCGGTAAAAAACGCTCTTGATGTTATAAGTTTAGGTAAAATGAAAGAAGGGAAGATTGAAGCCCTTGCCCCCGAGAGCATGGAAAAGAGCCTTACGAGGGCGCCTGGACTTGCAGTAGGGAAAGAACTGGCTCAGAATCTGGGTATAAACCTTTTTGACATAGTAGAGATAGTGCTTCCTATGGGAATTCCTACACCTATGGGTATAGTGCCCAGGATAAAGAAGTTTCGCGTTGTCGGTATATTTGATTCCGGATTCTATGAATACGATTCTTCCTTAGTTTTTATGTCGCTTGAAGATGCTCAGATATTTCTCAACATGAAAGATGAAGTGACGGGAATAGGAATAAAGGTAAATGATGTCTATGCGGCAAAGACAATAGCAGGAGCCGTAGAGAAAAAGCTTGGTTTTACATACTGGGCAAGAAACTGGATGGAAATGAATAAAAATCTTTTTTCAGCGCTGAGGCTGGAAAAAAGGGTCATGTTCATTATTCTGAGTCTGATCGTGCTGGTGGCGGCTTTCAGTATTATCACATCCCTGATAATGAGTGTTATGGAGAAGACAAGAGACATAGCTATATTGAAATCAATGGGGGCTACGTCGAAGAGCATAATGAAGATATTTATGATTCAGGGTTTTATTATTGGAGCAATCGGGACAACTCTGGGCTGTGTAACGGGTATAACTGTCGCCGAAAACCTTGAAAGACTGACGGCTTTTATAGAAAAACTTTTTGGATTCAAAGTCCTGCCACAGGATGTGTATTATTTAAGCGATCTTCCTTCCCGGATAAATTATGGAGACGTTGTACTCATTGTTATAATAACGGCGGTGATATGCTTTCTGGCGTCGATCTATCCATCCTGGAGCGCCTCAAAGCTTGATCCAGCTGAGGCACTAAGATATGAATGACAGGCGGATAAATGATTGAAGTCAGTAATCTTAAAAAAACATTCATAATGGACGGGAATAGAATCGAGGTTCTTAAAGGTATAAATCTCGAAATAAAGAAGGGTGATTCCATAGCCATACTGGGAGTTTCCGGGTCAGGAAAGACTACCTTTCTTCAGATATTAGGTATTCTTGACCGCCCCACCTCAGGGAATGTTCTATATAATGGAATTAATGTTTTTGAACGGAATGAAACAGAACGAGCCGAATTCAGGAACAAAACCATAGGGTTCGTCTTTCAATTTCATCACCTGCTTCCCGAATTCACCACTATTGAAAATACCATGATGCCGGCTCTCATCAGTGGGATGGCTAAGAAAGAGGCGGTCAGGAGGGCGGAGATTACCTTGACTGAAGTGGGACTTGGTGATAGATTGACACACAAACCGGGGGAGCTGTCCGGCGGGGAACAGCAGAGGGTGGCCGTGGCAAGAGCTATGATCATGGAACCGGACATACTCCTCGCTGATGAACCAACTGGAAACCTTGATACGGAAACGGGCAACATGATAAATGAACTCCTTTTAAATCTGATAGAAACAAAAGGGACTACATTGGTTGTTGTCACTCACAACAGATTGTTAGCCAGCCGCATGTCTCACACTATTGGCCTGAAAGATGGTGAAATATATGATCTGTAAATATGGTAAAATACTGATACTGGCGATTGCTATAACTTTTTCCTGTAATAATGCCTTTTCAGAAGAAACTAAACGCGTCGTAATCCTTCCCTTTGAAACCCACAGTAAAACAGACGCTTTGCAGTTACAAAATCAGATGACAGCCAGTCTGACCAATGAACTTCTGAAGACCGAATTCATTCGGATTGTGGCGAAGGAACAATATGAAGATTTGATCACAGGAAAGATGATAGACGATGAACTGGCCATCGATGTGGGGCGGGATACAGACTCAGATTTTGTAATAACGGGAAGCCTTACCAGGATCGGAAACTTGCTAAGTGCGGATGTAAGGGTTATGGATGTAATTGGTAAAGAGTTCTCTCGCGGCATCTATGCGCAGGGGATGGGCATTGAAAATATTGGAGAACTGGCGTCAAAACTCGCTGAAGAGATCCTGTTAAAAACACTGTCAGATCAAAAGATAACTAAGGTTGAGTTCACGGGGAATGAAAGGGTCGGGACCAGCGCCATATATGATATTCTGACAAATACAAAGGGAAAGCTGTTTTCAAGGGATAAATTATCCGATGATATTAAAGCTATATACAAGATGGGCTACTTCAGAGATGTCAGAGCCGGTGTAACTGACAGCCCTGAAGGTAAGGTCATAGTATTCACTTTGCAGGAAATGCCCATGATTAGGGCAATCGAAATTACAGGGAACGATGACATAGACAGGGATGATATTGAAAAAGAGCTTTCCATTGAACCAAAGCAGCTGCTCAATCTGGATAAAGTTAAATCTGATGTAGAAAACATAAGGAAACTCTACAAAAAGGAGGGGTACCTAAATGCCGAGGTCACACATAAGATAGAGGAAAGCGACAAAAGTGCCGCAGTGATCTTCAATATAAAAGAAAACAGGAGAGTATACATAAAAACGATTTCTTTTGAAGGAAACAAGGCATATACCGCTGACGAGCTTCGGGATATGATGGATGTTTCCGAATGGGGGATCTTTCATTTTCTCACCGACTCCGGCCTCCTTGATGAAGAGAAATTGAAACAAAGTATAGATAAGCTTACAGCCTTCTACCATAATAATGGTTATATAAATGCCAGGATAGCTGAGCCTGAAATCACTTATGACCAAAAGTGGATTTATTTGAAGATAGTCGTGACAGAGGGGAAACAGTTCAAAGTGGGTGCCGTAACAATTACCGGTGACGTACTTGCTGTGGACCACTCTGCGTTGCTGGAAAAACTAAGAATCAATAAAAAGGATTATTTTAACCGGGAATCTATAGTCAAGGATTTGGATTATCTGACCGAGGCTTGCAACAATGAAGGCTATGCATATGCCAATGTTAGTCCCCTGACTGAACCGAAAGAAACGGAACAGAAAGTCAATGTAACGTATAACATCGACAAAGGCAATCTCGTATATATTAACAGAATATCTATCCTGGGAAACACCAAAACGAGGGATAAGGTTATAAGAAGACAGATTGCCATCTCAGAAGGAGACCTCTATAACCGTAAAAAGTTAAGATCCAGCTACATGCGATTAACTCAGTTGCGATACTTCGAGGAGATTGACTTTAAAACAGGCAAGGGATCCAGTGATGAGTTGATGGATGTCAACATTGAAGTTATTGAGAAGGCCACAGGAATGGTAAGTTTGGGCGCTGGATACAGCGCCAGAGATGGAGCTATGGTCATGGCACAGATATCACAGCAGAACCTTTTCGGAAGGGGACAGATTCTGAATCTGGCAACCTCTGTCGGATCTTCAACGACTCGATATGAGCTGTCTTTTATTGAACCCTGGCTTTTTGATCTGCCGCTCTGGAGTAAATTCAACGTATGGAACATGGAGCGTGATTACGACTCCTATGATCTTGATACGATCGGAGCGGGCGTGACACTTGGCTACCCCATATGGGAAAAGGTGAAGGGTTACGTGGGTTATGAGTATTCAGATGATAATGTGACTAATGTGGCAAGCACGGCCTCCAAATACATAAAGGCTCAAGAGGGAAATATAACCTCAAGCGGCGCTACTGTCAGTCTCGCTCGGGACAGCACCGATGATTGGATGTTCCCATCCAGAGGTTCTAAAAACAGGATATCGGTGGAACATACGGGAACGATCTTGCAGGGAGACACCAGTTACACAAAATATAATGCCAGTTCGAGCTGGTTTTTCCCTCTCCCTCTGGACAATGTATTTGGAATCCGGGGCAGGGCAGGATACATGAATGCAAATGAAGGAAAAGAAATCCCGGTATTTAAACGCTTTTATCTCGGGGGGATCAATTCGCTTAGGGGCCTCAGGGATGTTGGTCCCAAGGATGAGGTAGGCGATACCATTGGGGGAAGAACTATGGTCTGTTTCAACGCCGAGGTTCTTTTTCCTTTCATCAAGGATGCTGGCATAAAGGGGGTTGTGTTCTATGATACCGGGAATGTTTGGGAAAATGGTTACCACCTTGAAGATATGAGACAGACAGCAGGAGTCGGTGTCAGGTGGTACTCCCCAATCGGACCTTTAAGGCTTGAATGGGGACATGTCCTTGATAGAAAAGACGACGAATCTGCGAGCAGATGGGAATTTACTATAGGAATGTTTATGTAGAGATATTTTATGAAAAGGGGATAAATTTATGAAAAAAAATATAGGTATTGTAATTGCGGTTATTGTGCTCGCATTTGGCTCGTCGGCTTCCGCGGCAGACAAGATAGGATTTGTGGATATTAAAGATGTATTTTTTCAATCCGAGGCCGGTAAAAAGGAAATGGGGGATGTACAGAAAGAAATAGAAAAGAAAAAGACAATCATTCAGGAAAAGGAAAAGGAACTCAGAACCCTCAAAAGTGAACTCGACAAACAGAGGCTCGTATTAACCAAAGAGGCGTATGGAAAGAAAGAACTGGACTATCAGGCCGAGGTTAAAGAATACAAGAGACTTGTTGAGGATTCCAACGATGAACTGGCTAGAGAAGAACAGGACATCAAAAAGAAATTGATACCCGATATAGTAAAAATTGCGAAAGAGATAGGGAAAAAAGAGGGTTATGCAATAATATTAGACATAAGTTCGGGACAGTATACGGGAGTCCTTCTCTATTATTCCGAGGCAAACGATCTGACAACAAAGGTGATAAAGGAATATAACAAGCTGCATAATGCCAAGAAGTAAAGATGGTAATTATCGAATGGCAATAAGAAAAGAACTGCGGGCGGTTGCCAGGTATATCGGGGGAACCCTGTGTGGAGACGGTGGCGTCATCATTAAGGGCGTTCGGGGGATAGAGGATGCCGGTGAAGGAGATCTGACTTTTATAGCAAACCCCCGATATAAAAGAATGATAGGGAATACGGGTGCTTCGGCAGTTATAGTTTCATCTGAGATAAAGGAATCTGGTAAGAATCTTATTGTAGTTGAAGACCCCTATATCGCATTAGCCAAAGTCCTAACTTTATTCTACCCTGAAAAGCGAGATCTTACAGGAATCAGCGTCGATGCCTATATTGGAGAAGATGCGGTCATAGGAGAAGATGCCACTATTCACCCTGGAGTTTATGTGGCGAGAGATGTAAAGATAGGAAATGGAGCAATCCTGTATCCCGGTGTCTATATAGGTGATGGCGCGGTAATCGGTGAAAATTCAATACTCTACCCCAACGTCACAGTTTACAGGCGGTGCATCATAGGGAAAAAGGTAATCCTGCATGCAGGTGTTGTTGTTGGAAGCGACGGTTTTGGTGTTGCGAACCCCGGAAGGAACAACATAAAGATACCCCAGGTAGGGATCGTGCAGATAGACGATGAATGCGAGATTGGAGCTAACACTGCGATAGATCGCGGCACTTTGGGGAAAACCTGGATAAAAAGGGGAACCAAGATAGACAACCTCGTGCAGATTGCTCACAATGTGGTTATAGGAGAGTATTCTGTAATCGTAGCACAAGTGGGAATTTCGGGAAGCGCTAAATTGGGTAAGAGCGTAATTGTTGGTGGGCAGTCAGGGATTGTCGGTCACATCGAAATTGGCAATAATGTCATGATTGCGGCACAATCCGGAGTCCACGAGGGGATAGGTGCACGTAGCATAGTGGCTGGATCTCCGCATATGCCACACAAAGATTGGTTGCGAGCGCAGGCCTGTGTTTCAAGGCTGCCTGAGATGCGAAAGGCCATGAAAACTCTTTTGCAAAGAATAGAAATACTTGAAAAGGAACGGGAAGACTTTAAAAAGTGAAAATTCACCCCACGGCAATCATATCACCGAAATCGTATATTGAAAAGGGTGTTGAAATAGGGGCATACAGCGTCATAGGCCCCCAAGTGAAGATAGGTTCAGAGACAATCATAGGATCACACGCAGTAATAGAGGGTCCCACCGAGATTGGAAAAAACTGTAGAATATTTCAGTTTGCCGCAATAGGGGCTATCCCTCAGGATCTGAAATTCGAAGGGGAGAGGTGCAGGGTCATTATCGGCAATAATAATACGATCCGTGAGTTCGTTACCATACATCAGGCGACTGGAGCCGATATCGCCATGACAGCCATAGGAGACAATAATTTAATAATGGCCTACTGCCATATTGCCCACAACTGCAAATTAGGCAACAATATCGTAATGGCTAATTCGGCAAATCTTGCCGGCCATATTCATGTTGAAGATTACGCGATAATTGGAGGCCTCACAGGTGTCCATCAATTCACAAGGATTGGGTGTCACTCAATTATAGGAGGCGCGTCTGCAGTAACACGTGACATACCTCCATATGTAACTGCCTCAGGAAACAGGGCAAAGCTGCACGGGCTCAACCTTATCGGGCTGAAGAGACGGAACTTCGAAGATCATACGATCAAGACGCTGAAAGAGGCATATAAAATAATATTCAGATCATCTCTTTTGCTTTCACGGGCGATCGAAAAGGTACGCTTGGATCTTGCAAATCTACCGGAAGTCGAACATTTTATCGAATTTATCGAAAAGTCGGAACGCGGAATCTGTAGATAGAGGAGATAATGGGTAAGATAAAAGTGGGTGTCGTAGGCATAGGTCATCTGGGTGTCTATCACCTCAAGAAGTATGGCATGCTCGAAAAATGCACAATTGTAGGCGTTGTCGATGTAGATGTTGAACGTGCCAAAAAGGCAGCGGAAACATTCAATTGCGCAGCATTCGCTGACTACCGCGACCTTATAGGTAAAGTGGATGCCGTCAGCATTGCCGTTCCAACAAATGTTCACTATGTCATAGCCAGGGATTTCCTGTCAGCCGGCGTTGATACGCTTCTTGAAAAACCAATGACTTCAACACTGGAAGAAGCGGATGAACTCATCTCAACAGCTGAATCAAATGGTGCAGTTTTACAGATTGGGTTTGTGGAAAGATTTAATCCGGCTATACGAGCCTTGGATGCAATCATAGAGAGACCGCTCTTTATAGAATCACACCGCCTGCATCCCTTTTTCCAAAGAGGAACTGATGTTGATGTAGTTCTTGATCTGATGATTCATGACCTTGATATAATTTTGCACGTTGTCAAAGGGCGCCCCACACATGTTGAAGCAGTTGGAATATCTGTACTTTCCGATAAAATAGATATAAGCAACGCAAGAATCACTTTTGATAGCGGCTGTGTGGCGAATATTACTGCCAGCAGGGTGACAGGCAAAAAGATGCAGAAGATACGATTCTTCAGCTATAATGGCTATCATTCTGTTGATTATGGGAAGCGGGAGCTTGTTTCACTTTCCAGGAAGCAGGGGGATAAGGGACAAACTGAAATTATAAGCAACAATGTGGAGATAAAAAACTGCGATCCACTGGAAGAAGAGATAAAATCCTTTATACATTCAGTCTTGTCGAGAGACATTCCTGCTGTTTCTGGGAGGGAAGGGAGAAAATCTCTGGATCTCGCTATTCAAGTAATAGATAAGATGAAAGTGGCTCAAGGTGTTGTTTGACATGATATGAATGGTGAACATGGAGAGAGAGTCTGACATCCTCAAGTCCGAACACAAGGAAGCATTTTCTTCTTTCTGTATTGGCAAGGGAATTCTCCCAGCAGGCGAAGGACGCGCCTTCGAGTTCTTGTCCCCACCGATGTTTCCAGGACTTACAGAACAGTAATTACTCCATCTCTGTGAAATGGTTAATAATGCTTTCCGATAATCTTCAAAAAGTGAAAATTATGATTATTGCAGGAGAAGCATCGGGGGATTTACACGGTGCTAACCTCGTCAGGGAGATGCGCTCTTTAACCCCGTCATTATCCTTTTATGGCATAGGAGGTGCGAGGCTTCAAAAGGAAGGAGTTGAGCTTATCGCCAATTCGTCAGATATGGCT
>JAFGPZ010000007.1 GCA_016935935.1 Deltaproteobacteria bacterium | reverse complement strand
TGGCGCCTGTGTAGATGGCGCCCATCAGAATCAGCGCTGAGGCTGGTTTCAGGGAAAAAGTGAGGGGAACCAGTACCGCGATCGCCATGGTGGCGGTAAGACCCGGCAGCGCGCCGATGACTGTCCCCGCAATTACTCCACCTAGGGCAATGCTCAAGTTAAACGCACTCATTGCCTCCAGGATGAGGTCAATAAACTGCATAATCGTACCCTTAATTCGAATTGTTTTGCGGGCACCCCCCATACCGGTAATCCGACGGAGAGTGCCCGCAAAAGCTTTTGTTATGGTGTGGTTATCGCTCGGTCCACCAACTACTTGATAATGCCTGCGTCCTTGGCAGCGGTGGTGATATCATTTTTCGCCTTGGCCATGAACTTGTCGACTTTAGAGCCGTAAGTCGCGTTCAGCAGAGCGAATCCGTTGTCTTCCATCTGCTTGATAAAGGCCGGGTCGTGGTTGATCTCGTCGATCATATTGCTCATTTTTTTGCGGATGTCCTCGGGCGTCGATTTGGGTACGGCAATGCCGCGATAAGCGCCGCTGACGATATCGAATCCAAGTTCCGTAAAGGTTGGCACGTCGGGAAAGAGCGGATGCCGCTTATCCATGGCCACCGCCAGCATCCGGGTGGTCTCGTATTTGGCCGGGACTGTTGTGTAGCCCCATTCCGCCGTGACCTGCTTGCCAAGCAGCGCAGTGACCGCGGCACCCGTGCCCTTGAACGGCACATAGGTGGTCTTGATGCCGGCCATGCGATCGAACGTGACTTGGGCCAGATGGTTGGCTGTCCCCTTGCCCGAGCCTGAGAAGATCAGCTTGCCGGGGTTCTTCTTGGCGTAGGCAATCAGGTCCTCGAGCGTCTTGAAGGAACTGTCATTGTTAACCACGATGGCGTCGGGGGTGTAATGGAACATGTAGATATTGATAATGTCATCGGTAGTAAAGCCTACATCCTTCTGCAAAGGCTGGATCACGATGTGGGGCAGGTTGGTCCCCATGATTGTATAGCCGTCACCCTTCATCGTATTCAGCTGGGCCCAGCCGACTGCTCCGCCGCCGCCCGGCTTATATTCGATTACCAGGTTTTGGCCGAACTTCTTCTTGAAAAATGGTTCCTGGAAGCGGGCCGTAATGTCGGACTCACCACCCGGTCCGAAAGGAATAATGTAATGAACCGGCTTGTCTGGAAATTCCGCCAAGGCAGGGGTAGTCAGTCCGAAGGTCACTACGATCGCTATGGCAGCTGCTGTAAGTAAAATCTTGTCGAAAATCTTCATAGTATGTCTCCTCATTGGTTATTATTACAAAACTTATTTTCAATTCCCTCACGAGGCGAAACATACATAAAACGGTCTTGTGTGTCAAGAAGATTGATTCGAAATAGAACAATATATCCTATTCGCGTTATTGGTGTTTCTCCTCTGGATAGGAATGATTCCTGTTCTGATATTTTTTGCCTCCAGCGTCATATTCTTCACCCTTATGGTCTGGCTGATCGGTAGGCAGAAGAAGAGTATTGCCTCCATCGCCCTTACCTTATTAGTGGTATGCTGTATAGTATCGACATTCTATTTTATCTTTTGAAGAAAGACTGCTCGTACCCCTCCCCGGGGGTCTATTATTCTGGTTTATGGTTTTATTCCAATGTATAAATGTGTAATGCCCATGGTGAGGGGGTAATAATGAATGTCAGTCAGCCCGGTGTCTTTCATGATCTGCACAAAATTATCCGGCGAGGGAAAGTGGATTATTGAATCTGCAAGGTAAGCGTAGGCTGCGGGATAACCTGAGAAATAACGTGACGTCCAGGGCAATATATTGTTGATATAGATGCGATATATCCGCTGGAGCGACCTGCTCCGAGGAAAATTCATTTCCAGAACCATGACCTGTCCCCCAGGCACGACGACTCGTTTCATCTCTTCAATAGCCCTCCACCGGTTGGGGATGTTTCTTATCCCGAAGGCAATTCCTGCTATATCGAAATGATCATCGGGAAAGGGAAGATTAAGAGCATTGCCCCTGGAAAATGCTATTCTTTCTGACAGTCTTCTCCTGTTTACCTTTCTCTTTCCCCGATCCATCATCTCCTGTACGAAATCGAGTCCGGTTGCGCTTACATGGGGATATCTGAGGACCGTTTCAATGGCGAGATCGCCTGTTCCCGTAGCCACGTCCAGGTAACGGAAGGTCTTGAAGAAACGCATCTTCTCTGTGGTGAATCTGCGCCAGTGTATATCCTGACCGAGACTGAACAAATGATTGAGGAAATCGTATCTCTTCGTAATCTTTTTAAAGATGTCCTTCACTATGCGAACGTGTTGAGCATTAGTGACGGCAGTAACCGAATCGTATTTTTCTTTTGTGTGTTTTTTCATCCATGCGTCCTTGACCTTTAGCTGTCCCTGAACTGTAAAGTGACAGTATCTTTACTCGAGAGAGACTGTCCCTCTCTTCTGTCTGATGATCATACGATCTTCCTCAGACATCAGGCATCCCCCGGCGCAATCTCTGTCGCACCTGCCGTCGCAGGGTTCTATATGGATAGTTACGCTGGCTCCGGGGAAGTGTTTATGAATGGTACTATTTGTATCGATCGTTACCTGATGGGATTCTTCCACCGTCATTTTAGGATCAACCTTCATATGAAATTCGATGAATCGAACATTCCCGGCTTTTCGGGTGCGAAGTTTGTGGAACCCGTGTATGGTGGGGTGTTGTTCAATAATTATCTTCCGGATCAAATTCTTTTCGTCAGGAGGAAGCGCAGCGTCTATTAGATCACGTGACGACTTAATGGTCAGTTTGTATGCGGCTCGAACGATTAGAAGGGCGACGGCTATTGCGGCAATCGGGTCGAGCCACTGAAGGGTTATATTCGGAAAAAGACTGTTTCCGATCCAGATTACCGCCAGACTGAACATAACGCCGGCCGATGTATAGACATCAGTGCGGAGGTGCCAGGCATCGGCAAGAAGAGCTACGGAATCCGTTTTTTTTGCCACCTTAAAAAGCATTTGTGAGACAATGAGGTTAACCATGGACGAAAAAAGCATGACTGCAACCCCAAACCCCATGAACCCCATGGGTTCTGGATGCAGTAACTTTTTGACAGCTTCAAATATTATCCAGCCTGCGGCGATGAAAATAAGGAGCGCCTCGATGGTGCCCGATATATTTTCAACCTTGCCGTGACCGAAAGGGTGTTCCTTGTCGGCAGGTTTATTCGATTGATTGACCGAGAAGAGAGTTATGATAGCAGCTATCAGGTCTACTGCTGAATGAATTGCCTCCGATATGATTGATACGGCACCAATCGATAGACCGATGATGAGCTTGAGAATTACAAGAGTGGTGTTTGAAATTACGGAAAGCCAGGCAACTGATAGTTTTTGTCTCTGCAGGTCCATTGTTTATACTCAAGATTGATCGTGTCGTAAAAAGTCCCCAAAGACGTCATACCGGCGAAAGCCGGTATCCACAACTGCTTAAAAACACTGG
>JAFGPZ010000065.1 GCA_016935935.1 Deltaproteobacteria bacterium | reverse complement strand
ACGGGATCTTCCGCAGTCCATATCTTTGTGTCCGGTTTGTTTATGTGATAAAGGGCTGCGTGGAGCGTTGTCGTTTTACCCGAACCGGTGGGTCCCACAACGAGCACCATTCCGTATGGTTTGGCTATGATATCTGTCAAGCAGTCGTAATTGCGCTTGCCAAGACCCATTGCCTCAAGTGGCATGGTTTCTCCCTTTGCAAGAATTCTCATTACCACATCTTCGAGTCCACCCTGGGTGGGAATGGTGGCAACTCGCAGTTCTATCTCATCCCCTTTGGGACGTCTGAATTTTATCTTTCCATCCTGTGGGATTCTCCGCTCAGTAATATCGAGGTTGGACATGATCTTTATTCTTGAAACCATGGCGGATCGATAGCTGAAGGGAACGGATTGGTAAATCATCAATGCACCGTCAACCCTGTATCTGACCTCGACATTTTTCTTTGCCATGTTTGGTTCTATATGTATGTCAGAGGCATTACGGTTGTAAGCGTCATTGATAACCCTGTTGACAAGCTGCATGATTATGCTGTCAGATTCGCTAAATTCGTCATCTCCTTCGAATACCTGTTCTTCTTCAGCATCCAGTTTGCCTATTATGTCGCCTATGGTTGCTGAATCTGCTCCCCCTCCTGCCTGATAGAAATGATTGATATACTTTTTTATGTCTTCATACAGGGCGACATCGTAATCCACATTTCGTGTGCTGAGAAGGTTTTCTATCATGTCACGTTTAATAATATTGTTGGGATCATCTATAATTATCCTTATTCTGCCGTCTTTTTTTTCAAGAGGAACCCAGAGTTCTCGGCGCAGATATTCTTCCTTGAGTTTTCTCAGAAGTTCAAAGGGGACTGGTTGTTTGTCATTGAACTGTACAAATCGGCAATTGTAAAATTCCTCAAGAGAAGTGCCAATAGCCTCTTTTGAAACTTTCATTTCTTTTATCAGATAATCCTCTACCGTCTGTCTTTTCTGATGGGCCTCTTCCATAGCCTTTTCGATATCTTCTTCCTTTACTATGCCATGGTTGATAAGACCGCTGAAGCGTGTCTTCCTCCTTTTACCGATTCTCTCCTGATTCGTGAAGGCAATTCCAAGGACAGCGGCAATTTCTTCAACTACACCCCTGTCTTCGTCGGTGAATCGACCACCGCTCTTCTTGTTGAGGACCTGCACTACACCCATAAGTGTATTTTCATACATTACCGGCACTGCCAGTACCTCTCGAGTCCTGAATCCCGATTTTTTATCCCAACTGGAGTCAAAGGAGAGTTCCCTGTCAATTTTCTTTAGTTCTTCATCACTGTATGCATCGGTTATATTTACTTCTTTTTTGCTGTTAGCCACATATCCGGCTATGCTCCTGTTGTTTATGGGTAGCCTGATCTGTTTAAGCTCTGAGCCTGCGAGAAACATGGCGTATATTTCTTTTTTTTCTCTGTCTGCCACATAGATAGTAATGGAATGGGCGTCGAGGAGATTAAGTGTTTCATCTCTGAAATCGACGAGGATCTGTTTCAGGTTCTGTGCGGCATTTATGCGGTTGGTAATGTTCTGCAACCGTTTCCGGAGATTAAGTTTTTCCTCCAGTTGGGATATCTGCAAACTTGTTGCATCTCCACGTCCTTGAATTGCTGTTTCGCTCATTTTATGTCCCGCTTTTTTAGAGGATTTTTATGATTTTATTTTACAGCCGTAGTATAAGATATTGTCAAAGTATTTTCAACCGGAAGTTAATCAATATTTTTAAATACTTTTTTCGTTTTGCTAAATTATCTTTAAGATAACGGGAGTGATGAGAAATGAAACCGTTAAAGACCATTGAAAAACTCCGATCTAAGACTCCGACTACCATCGTGGCGCTTGGTGATTCTCTCACCTATGGTTGGATGGTTAATGCGGGTTATCTGGACTTTCTGGAAAGGCTTATAGGTGAAACATATCCGGGAAGCACGTTCAATCTTGTAAATAGAGGGATATCGGGCGATACGGCGGAAGGCGGACTGGGCAGGCTCGAAAGTGATGTGCTGGCACTTAATCCGGATTGTATATTTATCCAATTCGCATTAAATGACGCCTTCTCGGGATACTCAACTGAAGATTATAAGGAAAATATTGAATTTATGATAAAAAAAATAAGGGATTGGTCAGAAGCCGATATAGTTCTGATTACCTCCGTATGTCTCATCGATGAATACCAAGACGATTTGATCGGAGCCTATTATGACAAACTGGATGAACTGGCCGATGAATTTGGATTAACCATTATAAAAGTTCATGATTACTGGAAGTCTAAAATATCCGGCGGCATATCCTTTGGTGATTTGACACTCTATGATTTTGTCCATCCCAATGAGGAGGGATACAGATTGATGGCCGAGGCAATTATGGATTCATTTGTATGAGATTAGTTGTTTTGTCGTTCATTCAGGGGTGACATATACTCTTATGTTCAAGGGGATACCCTATGAAATGGTTGAGTTTTCTCAAGCTTTAATCGTGTGTGTTATATGCAACTCTCTTTCCGGAACTTGCAAAATATCTATTTGCCATGTATTTATCGCCATGTGAGAGTTCTGCCGGATTTGTGGTTCGCTTATGACTTATGTGGTAATATAGGTT
>JAFGPZ010000331.1 GCA_016935935.1 Deltaproteobacteria bacterium | reverse complement strand
CTCAAAACCTTCTTGAATAAATATGTCATATATCGTAACAAACAAACTCAACAAAAATGAAACTTATTTAATGGAAACGGCACTAGTTCCTTGTTTTAACATATCAAGTATACAAAACTCCGATAGCTTTATAAGAATCCTCCAAGAAAGTTCTTCTAGTCACCTTCATGCAAATAAAATCATAAATACAATCCCCCCTTGTGATCCACTTCATTTCTGAAACTCCTTTGGAAACGTATCTCCGACGTTGCCCTTCTTCCAGATATAGTAGAGATCGTTCAAGTCAGTAGTGTCCTTTCAGTCATGCCGCTTAGCACTTAGGGCAAGGGAGAGGCATTTTCGGGAAGATTGATTTTCAGGACGTAGTTTACCGTACGAGTGTGTCCGGTCATCTCCCAGCCGGAAGCGCCATACAGATAAGCAGGTTTGCCATTTATCATCAGTATCTTTGGGCGTTCAATTTTAACCTGGGATCCGTAAACTTTTGTTATTTTTTTAGGATCGTAGTGTGGGTAATAACGCCATAGTTGATCATAGCCAACCTGGGTCAGTGCGGAATCGCATGTTTTACCATCCTCGCTGATCCACAATGCGCCTCCACCGCGAATCCCTGTGACAAGGCCATGATTGTCAGTGGTCAGAAGGCAGAGTTTGTCGTTCCAGACAAATACGCTGGCATCTTCTATTACAATATCCTCTGTACTGAAAGGACGGTCAAGGTGATGATATGGGCCTTCAAGGTTATCGGCAACGGCGGCAGCGAATACCGTACGCCATCGACCATTACGGTTCATCGCGGTTTTGTAGTATAGGAAATATTTTCCTTTGTACTTAGCCAAGGTTGGATTTACAACCTGTCTGCCATGAGAAAAGTGTTCTGGATCAGTTGAATCGTCGAGGATAAGACCTGTTTTGCCTGTTTCTTTCCATGGGCCGAATGGGGAATCTGCGATCATCATACCGATCTGCTGGTTCAGAGGATGTGGCGGCTGGTGGTAGTCAGTATTGCCGATGTAGGTTAAGACATACTTATTGTCAATACGCTGAATATTCGTCCGGCTGAGCCGGGATGACCGGGAGTCGCGGTATGGACGCCGCGATAAGAATGGGCCTTGGAAGCTGTGGAAAGTGAGAATCAAATGAAGCAGGGACAACGTTGGGCAGCACACTCAAGCGACCTGTCGGCCGCCACAAGGGTAGTCCGCCCTCGAAAAGTCACCGCTGCAGCCACGTCGAACCGTAAAAAACCTCGCTTGTTTTGGGTCTAGAGAGAAACCCTCTACATGTACCTTCCAGATGTTTCTTTAACTCATTAAAACAAAGTACTAGGAAAAGGAGGTTGAGTCAAGATTGCATAGAGTTTCATCAGCCAGTGTTAATCGTAGTCTGTTCATACTGAACCTTTGCAGTGTCCATCCACGGCCGGGCCTTGGATTCCAGAATCGAATTCCGAGCCAGACCCACGATAGTTGCCTTGAACGAAGTCCGTACAACCTGCTCTCAGCATCCGTCTGTCCGCATTTGTTCGGCAAACCGTGTTACCCACTCAAATTGCTCTTTTGTATCCGGTACGGCGCAACCACGCGACCGTCCGATCAACTCAAAGGCCTCATCGGCACCCACTCCGAAGTACACCAGGATACAGGCCGCAGTCAGGGCAGACCTCCCGATTCCCATCCGACAATGGATGGCCACGGCCTTGCCCTCTGTCAGAATGCCCGCCAATTGCTCAAGGAAGGTACTGAACGAAGCGATGTCGGAAGGGACCGAACGATCCACAATCGGATAAGACAGAAACGTCATTCCCCTGGCCTCACAGAGGCTCTGCTCGTCTTGCAGATATAACGCCCGAACCTCGGCACGCTCCAGCAGTGAGACGACCACCTCCACGCCCTGCATTTGCCACGAAGCGAGGTCATCATGCAGTGACCCACCATGGGGATGGGCCATGATCGCCAGCCGAAACCGAATCCCTTGAATCGCATACACCTTTGTCCAAATCACAACGGTCCACTCCTTTCACCCGTAGCCTGTTTACAGTGTTAGTGACAATATCTTTGTAAATTTAGCATTCTACGAACTTGAAGACAACCATATGAATCAATTGTGGAGAGCCAACGATAATTCCTAGTATAGTGTTGGCAAAATAATGGCTATTAATTTAGCCCATAAGGCCCGCCTCCGGATGGCCAAGACCGAGGATATCCGTGCCAAGGTCGCCCGCCCTTTGGACGTACTTACTGTCGCATCTGAATAAAACACTACACCAGGTTGGCGGTATGTTATCAAGTATCTCACTCTGTCTTTTCTAACAGCTCTCGGACTTTCGCTATAGGAGTGATTATGCTGATTGCGTGTTTATGATCCTGAATGGAGAGGGCTTTAACCACGCCGATTACTGCTCCGGTTGAATTGAGGACGGGACTGCCGCTGGAGCCTGGTTCAACAGGGGCGGAGGTACTTACGGTGAGGCAAAGGCCTGATACACCAACACTGGTGACCCGTCCATGAGTTACCTTCTGCCGCCTGCCCCCAGGATGTCCAACAATCTGAACCGGGGTGGGCCATTCGGGAATAGTCACCGCTAATGGAAGGAATGGGGTATACTCAGAGTCCACATCTGCTTGAAGAACAGCCAGATCAGCCTGCTTGTTCTGACTCAATACCACTTTTGCTGTGTACCGATGACCATCAACTGTCAAAACTTCTAATCTTTCGGTCTTTTCTACAACATGGTCACAGGTGATCAGTGTACCGCTATCGTTTATAAAGAAACCGGTACCAGCGCCAGGCGTTTTTCCTTCTCGATAGATCAAAATTTTCACAACGGCAGGACAGGTTGAATCCGAAAGAACCAAAGGCGTTAAGGCATAGACATTGTCCGAGTATCCCCATAGGAAAATAGGGATACCAAGTAAAACGACAAGAAAAAGATGGACGAGAAAGGCCTTTTTGCAGAACTGTTCGGAAAGAACTGTCTGCCAGAATCCCTTTTTGTGCCGTCTAATATGATCCATTTGCTGTTGCTCCATATCCTATCTTCATGTATCGGCTAGAAGGAAGATGGATCGTTAATGTCAAGTAATCATATCGATGCAAAATCATATGTCAAGTTGATTGAAAATCCATGGCTTACTCTCTGAATAATCATGGGTGAAAATACCGATGTAAAAATTTCTTCACTAATGCATATTTTACTTGCTTCTTATGACCCCTTTCCCTCTAATTCTCTTTAGAAAAGAGAAAGAAAATTGTGCGGAGGAATAAAAAATAATGGTCATGGAAGATGCCAATGATGCTTTAATGCGGATTTTTTCTTTTCCATATGTTTTTGAGACGAGGGAGAAATGAAAAAACTCCTTCTTTACATTTTCGTGATAGCTCCCGTATTTCTTTGTTCCAGCCGCACAATCGGAAATCCTATAACGGTTGATTTGGAGGCTGTATTCCTTCCAATAGCTGAAAGATTGGACCCTTTATCTATTACTGGAAATTTATTGCTAGTGCCGTTTCCAAAAAATAATTTTAACTTTTTGCAAATTCAAGACTTGCGCGATGCACAAATGTGTATTATATAGACAGACACG
>JAFGPZ010000064.1 GCA_016935935.1 Deltaproteobacteria bacterium | reverse complement strand
TTTCCTTCGATCCTTTCACGTTCACCGTCCATTTTTATGAAGTAAGGCGTTGCCTCAACCAGTCCGTATAACTCTGATGAGAAGATGTATTGATTATCGCAGAGCCCTATGTACAGTGATTGACCGCTTCCCCTGAGAGCAAGAAAAACCTTTTCAGGTTCGATGGTGCTGTACATTGCGATGGCATGGGAGCCTTCTAGATCATTGAGAGCCAGGCGAAAGGCCTCTGTTAGGTCATACCCTCTGTAAAGGTATTTTTCTATCTGCAGACTTATAATCTTGGTATCTGTTGTCACGCCCCTTCCTATAATGTCCTCGCCGTCTCCTTCCAGCCGAGTCCTCAGGAGGCCGTAGTTGTCTATGTCGCCATTGAGTGTGACAGAGATCGACCAGTTTCCGCTGCCATAGCGTGGATATTCCTTGCAGGGTAAGGAGGCTATATTTCCGACAGGTGTAAAATTGTTTATGGGATGACAGTTTTCTTCCGTTATGGAGCCTACTGATGCCCACCGGGTATGTGCAAGATACATGTCCGATTCGGCTGTTTCATTGATAACGATGTGAAGTATCTGATCGGCTCTGATTCTTTCGCGAAGATAACCGCCGTTTTCCCCCAGCTTCCCCGTAACGGAGGCCTTCTTATATGTAAAGGAAATTGTCGAAAGGCCTTTCTTTGTTTGCGTTTTATCAGACATGTGAATTGAACCGTCTATAAGATCGCCCGGGATCATTCTCATTTCCCATTGATCATAGAGACCTCTGTCCACAATCTCTTCCCTTGCCTTTGTCAGCCCTTCACTGTTTTTGAGAGTGAAGGCAATCTGCACACCGGCAGAATCTCTACCTCTGACTTCCAGCCTGTCAAGGGAATTAATAAGGAGATTGATGTTTCTGTACTTTCTGAATCCATCCAGGGATATGGATTTTTTGTCTTTCTGCCCTGAAAGGTAGACAGTGTTTTCGATATTCGACAGCACATCACCTTCAAGGGCCCAGGCAGCGTCTTTCAAAAGTGTAAGAGAATTACCTGTCTTTTCCATCTCTACCGTGGAGAAGGAACTTGCCATCCTGTCTATTAATTCTTCTTCATTTTTGATAAGCTTATTCATTGCCCTTGACAGGGCTGTTAGTTCTTCAGATTCTGCCGATTCGAAGATGCTATATTGTAGGGATGAATCCTGTTTTATCTTGAGGATATATTTATCCATGTCCCTCAGGATTCTGGTGCCACCCATATAGTCATCACCGAAGGCTTCCCTGCCCGGATTCTCTGTCAGTGTATTGGTTTTGATTGTTTCAAAACAACGGGATATGTTTTCGATTACAGTTAAACCATCGCTATCGGACGCCCCTTTTATTGTCAGAAGGCCGGCAATACCGCAACTGAAGGTGGCTTCGTAGAGAGGGAAAAGAACAACCGTGTTAGAGGACACCGATTGGGGGTTCTTCCCGATAGAGATCTTGAAGCGCCTTATATTATACAATATGTTCATGTGCCCTATCATTAACCCATTTCCTCATTCTGGTTTTACCGAATCAGATAGACAGGGTCAATACCTGCTCTGTATATTTTAGAGATGCCTCAATGAATCGGCAGAAAAGCGGGTGCGGTTTTAAAGGCTTCGACTTGAATTCCGGATGGAACTGACATCCGAGAAACCAGGGGTGATCATTTAGTTCAATAATTTCAACGAGACGGTTGTCGGGGGACATTCCGCTGATACGTAAACCCTTTTGCGTGATAACGTCCATGTATTCGTTATTGAACTCATAGCGATGCCTGTGCCGTTCGCTTATTTTGTTACATTCGTATGCCTTCGATGCAAAGGTGTTCTCTAAGATGAGACATTCGAAGGCTCCCAATCTCATTGTTCCGCCCTTATTGGTAATTTCTTTCTGTTCGGGCAGGAGATCGATTACGGGATAGGGCGTTTCATGATCGAATTCCGAACTGTTTGCATTTTTAAGACTGCATATGTTTCTCGCGTATTCTACCACGGCCATCTGCATACCGAGGCATATACCGAAAAAGGGAATTTTATTTTCACGGGCGTAGGTTATTGCCTGGATCATTCCCTCGATTCCCCTTCTTCCGAAACCGCCGGGAACCAGTATGCCCCCGATACTATTAAACTGATCCCCTGTCCCCAACCGTTCTATTTGTTCTGCATCTATGAAAGAGAGGTTAACCTTGCAATTATTGGAGATACCGCCATGAATTAGGGCCTCATTAAGGCTCTTGTATGAATCGGTCCAATCAACGTATTTCCCTACGATGGCAATTGTTACCTCGCGACCCGGGTTTTGAATCTTCTCCACCAATTTTTCCCAGTTACCCAGCCTGGGCTGCCCTGTCCAGATGTTAAGGAGTTCGACGATTTTTTGATCGACACCTTCCTTGTGATAGACGAGCGGGACTTCGTATATGCTGTCTACATCCTTTGCGGTAAATACAGATTCCACTTCTACGTTGCAGAAGAGGGAGATCTTTTTTTTGATTTCAGGGGCGAGAAAATCCTCTGTACGACAGAGCAGGATATCGGGCTGAATACCTATTTCACGAAGGGCTTTTACACTGTGCTGTGTCGGCTTTGTTTTTACTTCTTTCGCCGTCTTCAGGTAGGGTACCCAGGTGAGGTGTACGAAGAGGGCGTTTTTTTTCCCCACTTCATTACGAAACTGTCTTATGGCCTCCAGAAAGGGAAGACTTTCGATATCACCCACTGTTCCGCCTATTTCCACGATTGATACATCTAAACCCGCGGATGCCTCATTTATGTAGTCCTTTATTTCGTTTGTAATATGCGGGATTACCTGAACTGTCCCACCGAGGTACTCTCCCCTTCGTTCCTTCGTAATGACTGAGTAATAGACCTGTCCAGTAGTCAGGTTATTCCCCTTTCCCATAGTCGCTTCGGTGAAGCGCTCGTAATGTCCCAGATCAAGGTCTGTCTCTGCACCATCATCGGTTACAAAGACTTCGCCGTGCTGAAAAGGGTTCATTGTGCCGGGATCAACGTTGATGTAAGGATCGAGTTTCTGATTTGTTACCTTGAGTCCACGACACTCAAGGAGGGCGCCTATAGAGGCACCTGCCAAGCCTTTCCCGAGGGAGGAAAGGACACCTCCGGTGATGAAAATGAATTTAGTCCTCATCGCGTAATCCTTTTTTTCGCGGTTAACGGGTATTGTTAATTATCTGTTTCAGGCCCGGCGCCATCTATAACGACATTTACATGAATGGCTCCTCTGGGGCATACACTTACGCATGTATAGCACAATTGGCACTTTCCCGAATCAATTGAAAATATTTCTCCATTGCGGGTAATCGCCTCCTGGGGACAATGTTCGACGCACTTGTCACAGAAGATACAGGTTCCACAGCTCATGCAGCGATCAATTTCACTCTCTTCTTCGCCAAAGTAAATCGTTTGTATCCTATGTCGGGAGACGGGGTTCTTCACGGGATACACAAATACTTGACCCCTAAGATGCGCGTCAATTTCCATGGCTGCCAACCGCCCCGAGCCAACGGCATCGGTAATGAGACCGGGCATTATTATATCTCCGCAGCCATAAACTTTGGGGTCGCTACTCCTGAATGATTTGTCTGTCGTTACAATGTACCCTCTATCATCGATGAACACGGATTCAGTAAGGAAGGATGTGTCCGGTGTCTCTCCGATACTGAAGAAAACGACGTCAGCCCGAATGTCGGTCCCGTCTTTGAAATATACTCTCGATTCATCGAGCTTGTCAATTATTTTGGGCCACAGGATTTCTGTTCCAAACTCCTTAGCGAGATCCAGCTCCCTGCCGAAGGCGAGCGGTTTTTGAATATCTATGGCGGTGACCTTTGATGCGCTCCTCCTCCATGATTCGCAGGCAATATCCATTCCCACATTTCCCGATCCGATAATGACTATTTCTTTACCGGAGAGGTCCATGGGATTACCCCTGTTGATTTCCATAAGGAATGTAAGGCCCGACATTATCCTATCTCCTCCGGGATATGGGATTCTTTTTGTGATTTGAGCGCCCGTTGAAACTACTACGATATCACTTTCCGCGTAGATTCTTTCAAATCCTTTTCTGTCGATCCTCCTTCCCGTGTGGAATCTAATAGGCAGGGATTTTATTCTGGCAATATCCCTGAAAAGGGCATCATCGGATAAGCGTTCTCTGGGGATCGCCTGTTTGACTTTCCCCCCTATATCATCTGTGGAATCATATATGCTTACAGTGTACCCCCTTCTGGAAAGTTGCCACGCCGCTGAAAGGCCGGAGGGGCCAGCTCCCACGATAGAGATAATTTCCCGTCGCTTTTCCCTGTCCACGATGGGATCGAAATCGGGATAGTACTGCTGTGCGAGTTTCTGTATTTCGACGGGATCCCCCATCATATTTCTGCTGCAACCTTCCATGCATGGTGCCGGGCAGGTAGTGCCGCAAACGGACATCCTTAATGGGGTGTACTCATCCATTAAGAGTTGAGCTTCTCTTATATGCCCGTCCTTAATAAGGTTAAGGAATACCGGTGTAGGAATGCCTGTGGGACAGTTATATGCGCAGGGGGGAGTTATATTGAAATGTAAGGGTATTTCCGTTTTAATGTTCATGCCCGGCGTATAGAGATTGCCGAAAGGTCTGTGTCCCCTCTTTGTGATCTTGATAAAATCTTTCGGATATATGGCCGAAAGATCCATTTTCATATCTTCTGCGTATTCATCAAGCGCTACTTTCAGGAACTTCCTGTCTGTTTTATCGAGTTTTCCGAAGACTGCTCCTATACCCAGCTGATACTCTTCGACATTTCCCCTAACATAAATCTTACCCCCATGGATGCCGGTTCCAACACTATTTCCTACGGGTGAACCGCCCTTTTCCCCAAGATTCATGACAATGATCCTGCCACCTGCCATATATTCGCCGCAGTAATCTTTTGCCGTTCCGCCAATTATAAGCAGAGGGATCTTATCCATATACTGCTTCATGTGAATTCCAGCTCTATATTCAACGTCGCCCTTTATGAAGACCTTCCCCCCCCTCATGGAATGAGCGGGGATCTCGCCGGCCTTACCGTGAACTACGATCTTTCCCGCATTCATGGTGTTACCGACTCCATCCTGAGCATTGCCGAATACGACTATATGGGAACCATTCATGAAGGCTCCGAGATCCTGTCCCGGCGTACCATAAATCTTAATTGTCGCCGCGCTGTTCAGCCCTCCACCTATGTACCTCTGTCCGAGAATATTACGTAAAACTATATCTTTCTCTCCCTGTGACAGGTATTCTCTTATCTGTCTGTTGAGGGCCTTGTAGTATAATCCCTTTGCTTCTATGGTAATCATGTCAGGCTCCGGCGTGTTTAATTCCTAGAATTTTCAACTCTTCTTCGTTAAGACCGACACCCCTCAGCCTGTCTCTGTTGCCTCTAAGTGCTTCAATGGCGCTGATACCCATTGACCCCATCAGCTCCATTATCTCCTCAGCCCATGCGTTAAGCAGATTCTTCAGAGCTTGAGTAGCTTCGTCAACATCGATTCTCTCGGCCAGGCCTGGTTTGTTCGTCGTGATTCCGTAGGCACACTTTCCGGTGAAACACCGCTGGCACGCATTGCATCCCAGCGCTATTAAAACCGGTGTTCCCACATAGACCGCATCGGCGCCGAGGCATATCGCCTTCAAGACATCGGAGGAAGACTGGAATCCTCCCGATGCTACGAGGCTGACGGTATTTCTTATGCCTTCTTCTGTCAGTCGGCGGTCTGCTGCGGAGATGGCTAACTCTATCGGTATCCCCGTGTTCTGTCTTATCTGGAGGGGTGTTGCACCCGATCCTCCCCTGAAGCCGTCTATGGTGATTATATCAGCACCGGCCCGGGCAATTCCGCTTGCAATAGGAGCCACGTTATTTACCGCTGAAATCTTGACTGAGACGGGAACGGTATAGTCCGTTGCCTCCTTTATGGCAAAAATGAGCTGTCTCAGATCCTCGATAGAATATATGTCGTGATGAGGCGCTGGCGAAAGCGCATCGGAACCGAGTGGAATCATCCTGGTTTTCGAAACGGCTTCCGAAACCTTTTCGCCGGGGAGATGTCCACCGATTCCGGGCTTTGCTCCCTGCCCGATCTTGATTTCCACTGCTGCGGCATCCTTGAGATAACTTTCGTCGACTCCAAATCTGCCTGAAGCCACCTGAACGATTGTATTTTTGCCATATTCTCTGAGATCCTTATGGAATCCACCCTCTCCTGTGTTCCAGTAAGTGCCCATAGCCTGAGTCGATCGTGCCGCCGCTTCATGAACCCTCAGATTCACAGCTCCGAAGCTCATTGCTCCAAACATGACAGGGACCTTCAGCTCCAGCTGGGGACCTATTGCCCCGCCGTAACTATCGGGTTTCGTCCCCAGGTACCTCCTTATTTCCATTGGCTCCCTCAGCGGGTCAATTGAAGGGTTGGTAACCTGACAGGCGTCAAACATCATATAATCAAAGTATCTCTTCTGGGGACCAGTGGCTCCCGTTCCAACAAGGAGGATTCCCCCTTCCTGTCTGGCCTGTCTCCATATATTGTTTACATGGTAATGCGTCCAGTAGCCATGAGAGGTATGCATCGGTTGCGATACGATGTGAATGGCATTGTGCGGACACATCTTTGCGCACCGCTGACAGGCGTTGCATGCCGTCAAGTTTGCCTGCGGACGATACACAACAGCACCTGTCTTGCTCTTGACGGGCGCCAGAGATATTTCACCAAAGGAACACTCATGGACACAGACATTACATCCATTTTCATAGTCACACCTCGTCATATCGAATTGAGGATGAAAGGGGGATAGTATTTTCCAGTTGTTTTTCATGAGATTCTGTGTCTTTTTCAAGCCGCGACCTCCTCGAGAAGATCTATGATGACCGGTTCCCCACCCCTGGGTGACCATATTTCATCGACTTCCGGGGATAACAGACGTATACTGCACTCCTCCGAAGATGAATAGTAGGTGCTGCCGGCCCTTGCGCAGACGACCGGACGAAGTTTGTTTCTGTCGTTCAAAACTATAGCCCCGTCATTATGAGTCAAAACGATACCAAAAGGGCCATTCACAATAGCCGAACCATAAATCTGTCTCAGGTACTTCATTTTTTCGTTTTTGGTTCTGTCTATTTCCTCCCAAAGTGACGGAGCCATGACATAACACGCATCTGCCTTTGAGAGTTTGTCCTTTCTCGAGAGTTTGTCGTAGATGTAGGAGATAACCTCCGTATCAGTCTGTAACAGGCAATAGTACCCGTACATCTCGAGCCACCTCATGTTAGTTCCGTAACTGGTTATTTCTCCGTTATGGACAACGGCCTTGTCGAGGATGGTGAATGGGTGGGCTCCTCCCCACCATCCAGGGGTGTTTGTCGGGAATCTGTTGTGCCCTACCCACATGTATCCTCTGTATTCTTCGATTCCAAAGTAATCGGCTATATCTTCAGGGTAGCCCACACCCTTGAAAACCCCCAGGTTTTTTCCTGAAGAGACGACGAAGGCGCCTTCCATCCTGTTTATGTCCATGACCAGTCTGACGATGTAATCTTCTTCGGTTTCGTCGGGATTAAAAAATTCTGCAATAGGTTTAAGGAAGTATCGCTTAAAATAGGGTCCCATAGGAATTCGATCGTTTGGGTAAACAGGGATCTGCTCGGCCTGATAAATTTTTGTCTTGTTTCTGAGAAAATCTTCAACCATAGGAATAACCGGGTTGTGACGATCGCCTTCATACATAATATGAAAGGCATACTTGTTTTTATTTTCAGGATAGGCCCCATAGACGGCAAACCCGCCGCCCAAACCGTTCCCTCTGTCCTTCTGTATACGCATGGCCTCTCTTATATGACTTCCGTCAATTAGGCCTCTGTCTGTGTTTATTATTCCTACGATGCCGCACATATTTAATCCCCGTTTGTTTTCCTTAGTGATTTGACTGCTCGCTGTCGTATATCGGCAAGCCATAAAAAGTTCGAATAAATTGTCTGAGCCTGTCTTTCAAATTCCTGTGCTATCCTGCTGTGTCCCCGGAGGATTTTCGCCCCTTCTGGGACATCTTTCATCCATTCAGCGAGCATATCCCTTGTGACCTCGACATGGAACTGAAGTCCGTAAGCATTTTTGTAACGAAATGCCTGATTTGGACATGCTTTCGATGTTGCGATAATTGTGGCGCCTTCGGGAATGTCAAAGACATCTTTGTGCCATTGAAAGACTCGTAATGTTCGCGAGAGACCTTGGAAGAGAATATCCCGCTTTGCCTCTTCCGTTATTGAAACCTTACTCCACCCAACCTCGTGTACCCTCTCAATGAAGACCTCCGTATGACAGGCACTGGCTATCAGTTGGGCGCCCAGACATATTCCCAGGATAGGTATATTGGCATCAATTGACTTTGCGAGAAATTCCTTCTCCTGCCGGAGAAAGGGATAGATCTCTTCGTCATATACGCTCATCGGTCCTCCCATTGAGACTATTGCGTCCACGTCGCGAGGATCGTCAGGGAGGGTATCACTTTCGTACAGTTTGATCGTTCTTATTCCTGCACCAGTTGATTCCAGGAACGTTCCCAATGTGCCTGGCCCTTCGTGACTGTCATGGATTATGATAAGAATATTTTCCATGCATATCAAAGGATGGGCATATATTTATTAAGCTCATAATTAGTAACCTGTGTTCGATACTGATCAAACTCCAGTTTCTTGTTGTCGATAAATTTATTGAAGATATGTTCTCCCAGCGTTTCGCGCACCAGTTCACTATTCTCCGTGTGCTGTATAGCTTGACCAAGGTCCCCGGGCAGGGAGTCAATATTTCTTGCTTCACGCTGTTCCGGTTTCATTTCGAAGATATCTTCCTCTATGGGATCGGATAGTTCATATCCCTCCGTGATACCCTTAAGTCCCGCCGCTAGCATAACTGCAAAGGCCAGATAGGGGTTGCATGCCGGATCGGGACAGCGGTATTCCATTCTGGTTGCGATTGCCTTACCCGGCTTATACATGGGGACTCGTATCAGTGTAGACCTGTTTCTCTGTGCCCAAGAGATGTAGACCGGTGCCTCGTATCCCGGAACCAGTCGTTTGTAGGAGTTGACCCACTGGGCAACTATGGAACATATCTCCTTGGAGTGCATCAATAATCCCGCAATATACTTCTTTGCCATACCGGAAAGGTAATATTTGCCCTTGGAATCAAAGAAGGCATTTTCGTTTCCCTTGAAAAGTGACTGGTGAACGTGCATACCACTACCGTTTTCTCCGAAGAGTGGTTTGGGCATGAAGGTTGCGTATATGCCATGCTTGAGTGCCATCTCTTTTACCACCAGGCGATATGTCATTGCTGCGTCTGCCATGGAAAGTGCATCGGTGTATCTCAAGTCGATCTCATGCTGACTGGGGGCCACTTCATGGTGGCTGTACTCTACCTTGATACCCATATTTTCCAAGGTAAGAATGGTATCTCGCCTCATATCACTGGCCACGTCGAGGGGTGTCAGGTCAAAATATCCGCCGTGGTCGAGAATCTGGGGATTGTCTGATGCATCCTTGAAATAGAAATACTCAAGTTCAGGTCCTACATAAAATGTATATCCCATATCAGCTGCATTCTTGAGTATTCTCTTCAGCACGAATCGCGGATCTCCTTTGTAAGGGGTTCCATCCGGTTCAAGTATGTCACAGAACATCCTTCCTACTTTTGCCTCATCGTTTGTTCGCCACGGGAGCAAGGTAAAGGTGTTTGCATCAGGCTTTGCAATGACATCGCTTTCTTCAATCCTGGCAAATCCCTCAATTGATGATCCATCAAATCCCATTCCCTCTACAAAGGCCCCCTCCAATTCACGTGGTGTGATAGTAAAACTTTTTAAAAACCCAAGGACATCGGTGAACCAGAGACGTATAAACTTGACATTATTGTCTCTCACTATTTGCAGAACCGCATCTTGTTTTTTTGTTGTCATAAAATCGCCTCCATTGTATTTTTTACAAACAATACAGCAACATTGGTGCCAGACGTAATAATTCAGGATTATAATACTGAAATTACAAAGATAATCCTTGTCATCGATCTAATAAGGACACTACAAGGATTTGTAAGGTTGCTACAGAAATGTAGGATTATACCCATCGGTCTTACCTTCAGGGACTTAACCTTCTGGTGTCAATATTATGTTTTGTCACTCTGAGGCCGATTATCCGTTCCGTAGTGCCCAGGATTTTGGCCGCCTTCGACATATTCCCTCTGGCTGCCTTCAGAGCGTCCATTATCATGTCTCGCTCCATCCTGTCCAATTCACCCTGCAGTGTGCCCGAAGGAATGGTTCCGGTATAGGCGGGTGTTTGGAGCGTAGGTGGCAGGTGATAGCCATATATAACGCCTTCATTGCACATCAATACCGCACGCTCTATGCAGTTTTCCAGTTCACGGACATTTCCGGGCCAGTGATAACTCATAAGCATGTCAATTGCATGGGTGCATATACGCCTTATGCTTTTATTGTTCATCCGTGAAAAGCGCTCAACAAAAAAGTCGGCCAGCAATAGTATATCGGATCTGCGTTCCCGAAGGGGGGGGACAAAGATGGGGAAGACATTCAGCCTGTAATACAGATCTCCTCTGAATATCCCATCTTTCATCAATTGTTCGAGGTCTCGGTTCGTAGCCGCTATAATCCGTACATCTACCTTTGTCGTTCTGGTGGCCCCCACCCTTTCAAATTCCCGCTCCTGGAGGACCCTCAATAATCTTATTTGAACCATGGAAGGAAGATCTCCCACTTCATCAAGGAAGATTGTTCCACCAGATGCCAGTTCAAAACGTCCCATTCTTTCCGACGTGGCTCCCGTGAAAGCACCCCTCTCATGCCCGAAGAGTTCGCTTTCCAAAACAGTTTCAGGCAATGCAGCACAATTTACCTTGATGAGAGGTCTGGTTGAACGGAGACTGTTATAGTGTATGGCATTTGCTATCAATTCTTTACCGGTACCACTTTCACCCCTGATCATAACAGTGGCGCTACTCTGGGAGACTTGGGCTATCAACTGGTAAACCCGTTCCATACTTTTTGACTTGCCTATTATATTGGAGGGACGAAACCGGTCTTTCAATTCACTCTGCAGTCGCAGGTTTTCCTGGATGAGCATTTCGCGCTCCTCCTGATCTTCCTGGCGAAGACGAACGGCTTGTGCTACCATAGATGCTATTATCGACAGGAGACGCACATCCTCCTTTAGGGATATGGACTCATCAAACAATCTATCTGCGCTAAGGGTCCCTATTACTTCTCTGCCGATCTTTATGGGCACGCAGATAAAGGAGATATCAGTCTTGTGAAGATTCTTCCTGGAGCCGGTGCGGTCCAGAAAAAGCGGTTCATCGGAGATGTGGGGTATTACTGCAGGTTTACCCGTTTTTACGACCGTGCCTATTATTCCCTCTCCAACCTGATATTTTCCGAGCTTCTTCTGCTGTTCAGACAGACCATGAGCTCCATCTACATATATTTCACCAGTTTTTCTGTTCAGCAGTGTCAGCATACCACGTGTCATACCCATCTGCTCGGACAACGCATTCAACACTGGGCCAACTACATCCCGTATGTTTATGCTTTGGCTCAGCGCTTTGCTCACTTCCCAAAGGAGTGAAAGCTCGTTTACTTTTCTGTTTACTTTCAAATCACTTGCGGGTAATTGCCGTGCCATGGGAATAATCCATAAAATGGTGTCGTTACATTTTGCACATACCATAATGTAGGATTAGGGTCAACCGTTATGTATTGTGGAAGCCCCCTCATAGTTCCACAGCTGAGTAAATCGTTGCAGTATCCAGCCGCGCAAATTCCTTGAAATTCGTGGATTTGCCTCAGCTCGCCTCGCTAGGTAATTTTGAATTTTACAAAATCCATCTTCTTATTTAAAACAATAGAATCAGCAAATTTCTTGGTATGGAGACAATTTTGGGCGACACTTTTTTATTTGTCTTCTTTAGTCAAGAGATTGAGGGAAAAAATAGAAATTTTATGGTAGAAAGTCATATGTCTCTTTTAAAAAGGTAGATTCTATATATGGATGAAGATATTTTATTGCAAAAAAATACGATCACAATTGTGATGCTGACGTCCTTCCTGACAACCTTTATAGGCAGTTCGGTTACTGTGGCCCTGCCGTCGGTTGGAAAAGAATTTACCAGTAGTCCTTTCATTTTAAGTTGGATGGTCAATTCCTATCTCCTCTCGTCCGCAGTATTTCTCCTTCCCATGGGTAGAATTGCCGATATCACCGGCAGGAAGAAGATTTTCCTTGCAGGTTCTATTCTCTTTGCTTTTTTTACCACTCTTTGCGGCATGTCATGGTCAAATGGCTCTATGATTCTCTTTCGTTTATTTCAGGGTATGGCGGCATCAATGATTTATGCAACGGGAATGGCACTCCTGACCTCAGTGATACCTTCTACCCGTCGTGGGCGTGCCATGGGTCTTGCTGTGACAGCAACATATATAGGGCTCTCCCTAGGCCCGGTGATGGGGGGGATTATGTGTCAATATATAAGCTGGCGGAGCATCTTTTATTTTACAGGTCTGGGAGGTGTCGTTGTGATAGCTCTTGCCCTGAGTCGGTTGAAAGGTGAATGGTCTGGTGCCGAAGGAGAATCCTATGATTTTATTGGAAGCATATTTTACATAAGTGGTATCGGCACACTGCTTTATGGGGCTTCCATGATTTCAAAGGACCCTCTGGCTAAATATCTTCTTATGGTGAGTGTCATGCTTATCATATCTTTTATACTGATTCAGATGAAAGTTCGATATCCGCTATTTCAGGTACGCATTTTTTATCGCAATATTGCCTTTGCCTTTTCCAATCTGGCGGCAATGATCAGTTACGGCGCAACCTTTGCCATTGGTTTTATTCTTTCACTATACCTGCAGATAATAAGAGGATATAGCCCTCAGACGACTGGATTCATAATCCTGGCACAACCGATTATGATGGCAGCATTTTCGTCCCTTGCCGGAGCATTGTCGGACCGTATGGAACCGCGTATTGTAGCGTCGTGGGGTATGGGCCTGAATACCCTCGGTCTCGTTTTCTTCGTATTTATAAGCGCAACAACACCTCTGTGGATGATTGTCTTCAACCTTTTTATAATAGGTTTGGGTTTTGCCCTGTTTTCATCTCCCAACACAAATGCGATAATGAGTTCAGTAGAAAAAAGGTACTACGGCATAGCTGCTTCAACGGTTTCAACGATGCGAATGATCGGTATGGCTACCAGTATGGCTCTGGTTACGGTGTCCTTATCCCTATTTGTAGGTGATAATGGTCTCTCAGTCAACCATTCGGCGGCGCTTCTGAAAAGTTTCAGGTTGACCTTTTTTATGTCTGCCCTTCTCTGTTTCTTCGGAGTTTTCGCGTCATTGGCCCGGGGAAACGTCCGGGACACCATAGATGTTCGAGAGTATTATTAATATATTCCACAATAATTCGATTAGGACAACTGTTTCTAATTTTTACCCGAGAGGAATTTTCTTTATATATAGTGGCGATTCCTGATATATTAACTTTTTGCTAAAGAACATTGTCAACTGAATAAATTTTGGTTATGTCAGCAAAAAATTTTCCGTTTCATAGATAAGGAGGTTTGTTATGGCAAAGATTCAAGTTAAGGGTGTCATTCCCCCTATGATAACCCCTTTTAAAGAAAACGGCGATGTCGATTATGATGCCCATCGTCACAACATGGAATTGTGGAATGAATCCGAACTTGACGGATATCTTGTTCTGGGTTCGAATTCGGAGGCAGCCTACCTGACTGAAGATGAAAAGATAGAAATGCTTAAAGTAACGGTTAGAAAGGCCAGGAAGGGACGGATCATCCTTGCCGGCACCGGAATGGAATCGACGAGGGAGACGATAAATCTGACCAAAAAGGCTGCTGATGCAGGTGCCGATGCGGTGCTGGTTCTGACTCCCTTCTATTACAGCGATAAAATGAACGATGAAGCTCTTATCAGCTTTTTTTCCCAGGTGGCAGACAATGTCACCATACCTGTCCTGATTTACAACGTTACGAAATTTACCCACATAAACATTTCGGCACGCGCTGTTGCTAAACTCAGCGAGCATCCCAACATTATTGGCATGAAGGACAGTTCGGGTAACATCCCCCAGCTTGTCACCTTTAAATCCGTAGCGGCGGAGGATTTCAACCTGATTGTGGGAACGGCTTCGGCATGGTATCCGGCCTTAACGCTTGGTGTAAAGGCCGGTATTATGGCCCTTGCAAATATCACTCCCGGTGGTTGTACGCAGGTTCAGAATGCCTACGAGAGGGGCGATTACGAAGAGGCCTGCAAGATCTACGAGAGGCTATTCCCTGTAAATACAGCAATTACTAATACCTATGGTGTTGCCGGGCTCAAATATGCCGCCAACCTTCTTGGTTATAAAGGAGGGTTCGTTAGAAGTCCGCTCCTTCCAGTTAACGAGGAAGAGAAGTCTAAAATCAGGGGAATTCTACAGAGATCTGAGCTCATTGCATAATACTGTGCTGTGATATCTTGATCCACTTGTCTTATCGCTACAGTTTGCTCAGTCATGAAGCAATTTCATGAGGGAGGGACGCATGGAAGGGAAAAAGGTAAAAGCAAGCGTTTCAATTCTCTCAGAAAGGACTCAGCCCCAGGATGCGAATCCTTCGGGCAATGTGCACGGTGGAGTTATTATGAAACACATCGATACTGCTGCCGGGATAACTGCCATTCGTCATGCGGGCACCAATGTTGTTACGGCATCCATCGACCGCCTTGATTTTCACAATCCCGTATTCATCGGCGACCTTATTACATTAAAGGCCAGTATCAATCTTACTGGGAGAACCTCCATGGAAGTCGGGGTTCGCGTGGAAGCTGAAAATCCTATGACGGGCCAGGCGCGGCATACTGCCTCCGCCTATCTCACCTTTGTCGCCTTGGGAGGCGACGGTGTCCCCGTTAAAGTGCCTCCAATTATATCGGAAACTGCGGAAGAAAAACGCAGAAACACCGAGGCCCAGGCACGCAGAAAAGCGCGTCTGACCGAGCGTAAACGGGAGAAGGCCTGTCAGGAAGATGCAGATGAGTGTATCATGGAGTAGAGCCGCCGATGTGGCCTTGAAAGAGAGCTTTGAAAAATCCCCTTTGCTTCAATATCGTCATGCCGAACTCGATCCGGCATCCAGTATTTTCAGATACTTTGTGGATTCCGGTTCGCGCTTTGCTTGCCCGGAATGACAGAAAGGGGTATTATGCAAACGTCTCTGAAAGTTGTTGAACAATATTACGTAGAAAAAATTGTTCAGGCCACAGGAATGCACACGGAATATCCATACCCTGCCATTTTCGCAGAGTTAGAATCTGAAGGCTACCCGGGACCACCTTTGGCCGGGCTATTGCGCGCCTCTCTCGACAAGCGCAACGGCAATCTTTTTCAGCGCCAGGCAATAGGCGGCGCTGCGGAGAGAAATCTTGTTTTCCAAGGCGTAATCTTTTACACGAACGTAGGATTTTCTCATTTTTTTAAATAATTTTTCGTTTACCTCTTCCTCTTCCCAGTAAAAACCTTCCCTGTTTTGAACCCATTCGTAATAGGAGACAATGACTCCCCCCGCATTGGCCAAAATATCCGGTACGACTGTAATGCCGCTCTTATTGAGTATCTTGTCCGCCTCTGTAGTAGTGGGGCCATTGGCGCCCTCTACGATGAGTCTTGCCTGGATATTCGATGCATTCTCAGCTTTGATGGCATGTTCCATTGCGCAGGGGAGAAGAATATCGCAATCGCAGGTGATAACAGTTTCGATTGCCCTGCCTCCCGGGAAACCGCTAACCCCTCCGGTGGCATCACGATATTGGACAAGCTGTGCGATATCTAAGCCCTTTTCATTGTATACATTACCAGTCACATCGCCGATACCCACTACACATATACCACGCTGGACAAGATCAATTGCCGCATTGGAACCGACATTCCCGAATCCTTGAATTGCAACGCGATAGTCCGAAAGGCCCAGTTCCGCTACTGCTTCCATCATTGTACATACCAGTCCCCGTCCCGTTGCTTCGGCCCGGCCAAGAGAACCGCCAATTTCGATGGGCTTTCCCGTAACGACGGCACGAGCATAATCGTTGTATTTACGGTATTCATCGTAAATCCAAGCCATTTCCCGTGCGCTTGATCCCATATCGGGTGCAGGTATATCGATGTTAGGACCTATATCATTCTTGAGGCGATAGGTGTATTTACGAACGAGACGCTCCAATTCAGAGACGCTGATTGCTTGAGGATCGACTGCAATACCTCCTTTGGCGCCCCCGAACGGTATATTCACCAGAGCACACTTTAGGGCCATTAAAAGGGCAAGTGCTTTGACTTCATCGACGTCCACCTTAGGGTGAAGTCGGATTCCACCTTTATAGGAACCAAGCGTATCGGTGTATTGAACTCGGTAGCATTCGTAAACATCTACGACACCATTATCTTTTTGAAGAGTTGCACGAAACATTATGGTTTTGTCAGGTATGCGCAAACGATCATAGATTGACATGCCCGGGTAATTTTTTTCCAATTCCAGCAGGCGTGCAGTTTTCTCAACCAGTCTCAGTGTATTCTCAAACATTGTCGGCATTTTTTCTTCCTTTCCCATAGGGTTTAAATATGATCTGTCCACAGAGCTTCTTACTGCTTATTATTAAAGAGCTTCTAACCGCGATTGTATGCCTTTAGGTGCATTTGTCAAGCTTTTAGTGTGCTTTTAGTGTGCATCTGTTTACATTACTGGTTTGACGGTCGAACGCTTTTAGTATAGTATGATGGCAAAACGCA
>JAFGPZ010000063.1 GCA_016935935.1 Deltaproteobacteria bacterium | reverse complement strand
CGATTTTGGATTGACAGAGAGAGACACTTTGCTGTACTTTATATCTAAGGTTATGGGAGTGAGATACAGTGTAAGAGGTCGTTGATGTGAGGGTTCGTAATCAATCGAAAGTTATGGATAATCTATGGTATCTGGGGCGCATGGAATCGGGGGTCTATCTCCTCGATGGATCAGACGGCTCCATGGTAATCAGCGGCGGTGTCAGTTATCTGGTTCCTCATATTCTTCGGCAGTTAGATGATTTTGGTATCGACGAGGGACGCATCAATAAACTGCTGATACTCCATGCCCACTTTGATCATGTTGGGATTGTTCCCTTTTTCAAACGGAGATATCCTGATCTTAAGATCTATGCCTCTCATCGCGCTTGGGAACTGCTTAAAATGCAACAGGTGATTGACACCATCAACATGTTCAGTAAACTGACAACTCAACGGATGGGTTTTCAAGATTCCATTTCATCCTATGACCTTGACTGGAGAGATGATGTGGAAGGTATAGCCGTTTTCGAAGGGGACACTATAGATCTTGGCCTTCAGAAAGTTTCCATTCTTGAGACTCCAGGGCATTCATCATGTTCCATTTCGGCATATATTCCTGAAACAAAAGTACTTTTCTCTTCGGATGCCGGTGGGATTCCATACAAGGATGATATGATCCTGACATCGGGAAATTCCAATTACACCCTTTTTCAGCAGAGTCTTGATAAACTCAGAGCCTTGGAAGTGGACTACCTCTGCGCCGACCACTACGGATATGTGACAGGTGAAGAGGCACGAACCTTCGTTTCCGATGCCGTACGGGAGGCAAGGAGGTTTCGCAGGTTGATGGAATCCGTCTACAGGCGAGCAGGAGATGTGGACTTAGCTGCAAAGCGAATGATTGCGGTGACCGTAGCATCGGACCCCGATTATTTTCTCCCTACCGAAGTTGTGGAAAGCGTCTATCGTCAAATAATGAAACACCTTGCAAAGGAGATGAAAGCAGAGGAGAGCGTCTGACGAATGGCAATAGAGAAATACCCTCTGAAACAGTTCAGGTACCTGGTGTGCCGTGTCGGTCAAAAATCGCTGGTACCCAGAACACGCCATTGGGTAGGTAACGACGAGATCTACACCTATTATCATGAGGCTGTTCCCCGTGCTGAAGATCCTCTTTATCTGAATCTTTCATGGAAGAAAAGCGCCGATGCTTCCGCTGAAACTGTGGGTCTATACAGGATTAACATAGAAGCTCTACTGTCACGAGGCTTCATACGGGCCGAAGGCGCAGACAAGATACGCCTTCGAATATGTCATCTGGAAGACGGCCTTCTGTATATCCAGGTAAAATCCGGCGAACCCGCCCTTGCTATCGGTTTTCTTCCGTAACAGGTGATTCTTGCGATTAGCCGTACCATACGATGTCGATACGACACTACGCACATTATTAAATACAGGACACAAGCCATGAAAAAAACAGACTTGATCTGCACACACTGTAAAAGGGTTTTCCCCGTAAACACTGTCTATCCCCGCTGCCATGAATGCAACGAACCACTTGAGGTTAAAAAGGTTGCTGAGGGAACAATAAAAAAGGGGAATCCTCTGAACCAGACAATACTGGAACGGTATGAGGCTTTCTTTCCCTTCAAGGGAATAGAGGAAGATGTGTGCCTCCATGAAGGGTTTACCCCCCTCGTACCGTCTGTTCGTCTCGCAGAGGAAATGGGAGTCAGGACAATTCACCTCAAGAATGAAACTGAAAATCCCACCTGGTCCTTCAAGGACAGGGGCACATCGGTCGGGATTCAACATGCCCTGAAATTGGGATACACGAAGATAGGAACCGTTTCATCGGGAAACATGGCGGCATCCATGGCTGCCTATGGCGCAAAGGCGGGTTTGAAGACGTACATCATGGTGAGCGCCGATCTTCCACAGGAGAAAGTAAACCCTATCGCCATATATAACCCTGTTCTGATAAGGGTAAAAGGAGATTACGGTAATCTCTACCATGAAAGCCTAAAGTTGGGGAGTGAGCAGAGTATCTACTTTATCAATTCGGATGTGCCCTTCAGGGTAGAGGGATCAAAGACGATCGCCTTTGAAATCTGCGAACAGTTGAATTTCACAGTTCCTGATTATGTGGTGGTACCTACCAGTTCGGGGGGAAACCTGCGGGGGATTATCAAGGGATTCGAAGAATTTAAACTGTGCGGTCTGATAGATCGCATGCCCCGTATCGTTTGTGCCCAGGCGAGGGGATGTGCCGCCATATACAATGCCCACAGAAACAATCATGAAAGGATATCACGGGTAGAGAACCCCAATACAATAGCCCACGCCATAGAAAATCCTCTGCCGCCAAGCGGAAACGAGATCCTGAGAAAACTGCGCGCAAACGACTGGACTTCTGTTGCCGTAAGCGATGAAGAGATCATTCATGCGCAGAGACGTCTCGCCGGAGAGGGTATCTTCGGACAACCCGCCGCAGCCGTTCCTCTGGCGGCAGTTAAACAACTGGCGGGAAAGGGTGTCTTAGGCGCCGGTGATTCTGTCGTCTTAATTGTAACCGGGGGTGGACTCAAATATACGGCAGCCCTCGAAAAACATGATTTGCATGTCGACGATTGCAGTTCGGATGTTCTGCCTGAGTTTATAAAATAGATTTTATATCTGTTCCCTCAGCCTTGCCCACAGGATCCCCAGATATTCATAAACAGCCCGCTCCGATTTCCTTAAAGCATCGGCATTGGGAAAAAATTGGCCCGGACTCAATTGTCTAATTTTTTTTGCCGAGTGTCCGGCAGGGGCCGGAATGGGATCCATCCCCAGTTTTCTGAAGAGAGCCATTGCCCTTGGCATGTGTGAAGCCGACGTTACGAGTATAAATCTATTTTTGCCGACAATTTTCTTTATGAAACGGGCCTGATCCTCCGTATCCTTGGAGTCGGATTCCATGATAACGTCTTCGATCTTTATGCCGAGGGCCTGCGCCGCATCGGCCATGCTTTGAGCTTCAGGGACGGGATCAAACACCGCCCCTCCTGAGAGAATCATCTTACTTCCGGAATTTTTCCTGTATACTCTAATTCCCTCTACGAGACGAAGGAGAGATTCCCCGCTTAACTGACTCGTTGCCGGCAGTGAGGGATCCGACACATGCCCACCTCCCAGAACGGCTACATAGAGCACAGGATCGAACCCGGTCTGGGAAAGGGAGGGCGAATATACGCCATATTTCTGTTCAAGAGGGGCTACGATTTTACTTGATATCTGGTTGAAACTCAGCAGGGAAAAGATTAATATTCCCACTGTAACTAGAAACATTCCCGTTTTTCTCTTCCGCGTAAAAAAAAGAAAAAATAATCCGCCAAGGGAGAAAAGAACACTCAGTGGGACAGGGAATAGGAATGGCGCCACTATTTTTTTTAATAAAAACATCGTCCTTTTCCTTTTAACCCTTCATTCCTAAGCAAGACGCACCGCCTTTTTTTTGATTCTTATCTTCTGCACAATATAGACACCTAAGAAAATCACAACTCCCGCAATATCGCTGTTCGGTTCCGGATAGATTAATAGAATGGCCGCCATACCGGTCAATATACGCTCGATGATGAAAGATCGAGCGCCAAAATAACCGATAACAGTGGCACCCAGGGAAGTGACGCCCATGAAGAGAGTTATGAGGACCCTGCCGAAGTG
>JAFGPZ010000062.1 GCA_016935935.1 Deltaproteobacteria bacterium | reverse complement strand
TTCCACGTGCCGGGGCCGGGAAAGATACTTTTCCAGGTAGATAGAACCATCGCTGAATGCCCTCTTGGCCTCACTGGATGCCGAGATGCAGGCCTCATTAAAATCTTTCGGCGAACTGACGACTCGCATACCCTTTCCTCCGCCTCCTGCAGCGGCCTTGATGAGAACGGGGTACCCGATTTTATCCGCTTCCCGGTTGAGTATCCCGGGGTCAGATTCCGGCCGGCTCATGCCCGGGATGACAGGTACGCCGCTTCCCGCGACGGTACGGCGTGCCACTGTCTTGTCTCCCAGTTCACGGATGACGCGCGAAGGAGGGCCGATGAAGACAAGCCCCTCCCGTTCGCAGTGCTCTGCAAACAGGGGGTTTTCCGCAAGGAAGCCGTAGCCCGGATGTATTGCTTCAGCCCCCGTCTGTTTCGCTGCCGATACTATCTTATCAATGTTGAGGTAACTTTCTGCTGGATCTGAATTCCCAAGGAAGACGGACTGGTCGGCTTTAAGAACATGAATGGCCTTACTGTCCGCCTCGGAATATACTGCAACCGTGGCGATTCCCATCTCCCGGCAGGTCTTCATGACGCGCCGGGAGATTTCTCCCCGGTTGGCCACGAGTATTTTCCTGAATATAGCTGAGCCTCCTCTGTGTAACTATCCGTTTATCTCTTTACATACGGAATATACCGTAGCCGAACACATCGTCGGGAATGGGTGCATTAAGAGAGGCTGAGATGGCAAGGCCCAGGACATCCCGGGTATCCATAGGGTCGAGTATACCGTCGTCCCATAGTTGCGACGTGCTGTACAGGGCGTTGCTTTCCTTTTTCGATGCCTCAATGATAGGATTGCGGATCGCATCCTCTTCTTCCCTGGTCATGGGAGGCAGCCCTTCCTTCGCAAGCTGATCTTTCCGCAGTGTCACCATCACCCCGGAGGCCTGTTCGCCACCCATCACGGCGATTTCTGCATTGGGATACATCCAGAGAAATCGTGGGTTATAAGCGCGGCCGCACATAGCGTAATTCCCCGCTCCGAAGGATGCGCCGACAATTATAGTGAACTTGGGTACCGTTGCGCAGGCCTGGGCCATGACCATTTTATGCCCATGCTTGGCAATACCCTGGCGCTCATATTCCCTGCCGATGATAAATCCATTGATGTTCTGAAGAAAGATGAGAGGAATCTTCCGTTTGTCGCAGAGCTGTATGAACTGCGCTGCCTTCATTGAGCTGTCCGGAAAGAGCACGCCGTTGTTGCCCAGGATGCCAACGGGATACCCGTGGATATAAGCCCATCCGCAGACCAGCGTCGGGCCAAAAAGTTCCTTGAACTCCAGGAATTCGCTCCCATCAACAATACGTGCGATCAGTTCACGCACGTCATAGGGAACCTTGAATTCCTTGCTGACGATCCCGTAGATCTCCTTAGGGTCGTACAGGGGCGGTTTCGGCTCATGTATCGGAAGGCGCTCCTTTTCCCTGACAGGCATACATTCCATGATATTGCGGATGATTTCGATGGCATGCGCATCGTTCTCGGCATAATAGTCTGAGACTCCCGATTCCCGGCAGTGCAGGTCCACACCCCCAAGCTGTTCGGCAGTCACCTCTTCTCCCGTTGCGGCCTTGACCAGGGGAGGCCCGCCAAGGAAGATTGCCCCTTCCCCTTTGACATGAATAGTTTCATCCGACATGGCGGGAACATACGCCCCGCCTGCAGTGCATAGCCCCATGACAGCCGTAATCTGGGGAATTCCCATCTTTGACATGATCGATTGGTAGTAGAAAATCCTTCCCCCATCGTCTATGTCGGGGAACACCTCGGATTGCATCGGCAGGTATCCTCCTGCCGAATCTACCAGAGTGATGATCGGCATACGATTCTGGATGGCCATCGTCTGCATCCGCAGTGTCTTCTTCATGGTCATGGGGTAGGTGGCCCCGCCTTTGATGGTGGCATCATTGCCGCTGATGAGCACTTCCTTCCCGCTGACCATCCCTACGCCGCATACCAGTCCACCACCATGGATCATACCGTCATACATATTGCGTCCAGCCAGGGGCGCAATCTCCAGAAAAGGCGTGTTGCGGTCTAAAAGACGATCCAGCTTTTCACGGATAGGCATCTTTCCCTGAGACGCGATGCGGTCTTTGGCCTTCTGGGGGCGGTCTTCCCGTGCTTTCCGCAATTCCTCCTTCAGCTCCGAGACCAAGGTTTCCATAGAATCGCGGTTCCTGCGGTATTCATCCGATGTGGTGTCGATTTTTGTTTCGATCACACCCATGCCCTTTCATCCTCCAATCGGAAAGACTGACGTAAATAAACACAAACCAATTAGAATAATGAATCTGATTCAAAAATATAACCATGTTTATGTTTTTTGTCAAGTTTATTGTATGCTTGACTGTTGCCTGCCATTGAACGAATACCGGGTTGTATGTTCAACAATGAATAAAAATAGAATGGCTAAAGTGCCTTCAGAGCCTGTCTGCACAATTCAATAATTCATTCCTCGTTAATTCTTTATTGCACTAGCCTTTGGAATCAATATAATATCATTGAAAGTGTTATTTCATTCCTGCAGCCGATTATTGTATTTTTTATACTTGTTTGATAGAGTGCGGCGGAATTAGCGTGTCTCTACTACCTGTCAAATCATAAGTTTTGACTGGTGAACAGGCTAGGTCTATTATAGTCTTATAATAGACGTACAACGTTAAACTTACTAACCAAAATAGCCATTGAGGGGTATGTTGATGACGAAAATGGTACCAGCGGAAGAAAATATCAAGAGCTTTAACGCATTCACAAGACTTTATGAGAAGGCTGCTCCCATTGTTCTCAACATAACGAATATAGATAGTCTAAATGAAGGTAACCTGCCATTAAGTCCTTATATTCTAGTTGAAAGCAGCATAACTCTTAGAATGATATTGGATACTGTAAGAAAAATACCTGAACCAAAAGATAAGGAACTTTCCATTATACAGGGGGAGTTAAAGACAGCATTATCCAGTTGCATAAAGGCTGCTGAGCAGACTGAAATTTATATTGAAGAAGGTGGTCGTAGTGTTAAATGTCTACCTCTGCTTAATAACATCATCAATTCAACGGTACTGGCTCATGAATACATTGACTCAGTCTCAAAAAGGCTAGATATTATTACCCCTAGAATGAGCACACTTGAGATTGCACATAGGTTAAATCCATCATCGGTTAAAATACACTCGAAAGATGGGAGGATTTTAGATAAGTATATTATTTCGCCGAGAGTAAAACCCATATCTATCATTGATAAAATAGCAAATTACGTTGCATCTGGATTTGATAAACTGGGAGATATAATTATTTTTACGATCGAAAAACTGGTTAATTTATATAGGGTTTTATCGAAATATATATTAGAAAAATGAGAAATTCCTGACATAGCATTAAATTGGAGGGTGGCGATATGGCAGTCGTGGCTTTTGTACTTGTCACTATCACAGTAGGAAAGACTAAGGACGTTCTTAAGGGGCTAAAAAAGATTGATGGAGTCAAGTCCGTAGATGCTGTGATGGGCCCCTATGACATCATTGCTATAGTGGAAGAAGGATCTTTTGAATCCCTGGGCAAACTTATTACCGAGCATTTCCACAAGATTGAGGGCGTTGAGCGCACCACCACCTGTCAAACAATACGTGTTGCATGATAAT
>JAFGPZ010000330.1 GCA_016935935.1 Deltaproteobacteria bacterium | reverse complement strand
GGGACTGCTGCCTACATGAGCCCTGAGCAGGCTAAAGGCAAGAGTGTGGACAAGCGAGCCGACATCTGGGCTTTCGGCTGCATCCTCCATGAATGTCTGAGCAGTAAGACTCCTCGAGTCCATATGGCCATAATCATCATTGTAAGCCTAACAGTTGGGGGTGGAATTACTTACATATGGCACTTATCATCAAAAAATTCTTTGGTGAGCACAGGATTGAGAATAACCCATATCGCAGCTCCTAATCAGGTAAATACTGCTTTTAGTAAGGGTTTTGCACTTTCACCTGACGGTAATACTCTTGTGTTTTCTGCTCGGACCGCGGTAAGCTCCGAAGAACCTCAGCCGTCGATTGCCGTACTTCCGTTCGCTGATATGAGTTCTGGAAAAGACAATGAATGGTTCGGTGATGGACTTGCGGAAGAGATAATTAATGCGCTTACCAAAATTCAAGGGCTGAAAGTTGCAGGCCGTACTTCATCCAGCTACCCGTCCGCTCTAAAAACCATGTAAGATCTTCTGGTTGAATTAGATAGATAAATAGAAGGAGACCGATATGAAGGGGACTCGAAGCGACTATTCAATATTGAACAAGTTTCGTTTCCAGTGGAAACCTGTGGGAATGAAATATCTGCTGAACAGACCGGAAGGAATGCCTAAGCTGGACACAAGCATGCCGATTTGCCGCATGTTCAGGGAAGCTCAGGATCGCGATCCATTTTTTGCGGCTGGCGATAATTTCACTTGTATGGAGAGGCTGCTGCTGGGAATGATGGAGCCCGAACCGTTCTTTGAAAGCGGTGAAATCGGTGCGAAGGAAAAGATATATCAGGAGCCTCGCGCCAACCGCAGAATATACGATGAAGTTCCGAAACTGGCCAAGAATACGGTTCGATATGTAGCCTTTTCTTCAATAGATAAAGTGTCTTTCGAACCGGACGTGATGGTTATTACCGCCAACACGGAACAGGCCGAAATTATTCTCAGGGCCTTAAGTTATTCATCCGGGAAACCACTCACCACAAAAATCACGCCCGTACTGACGTGTGCCTGGATATTCGTTTATCCTTATGTGACCGGGGAAACAAACTACACCATAACAGGTCTCGGTTATGGAATTAGATTGCAAAAACTACTGCCGGAAGGTCTTGTGCTTATCTCGATTCCGTTTGACCGGATTCCGATGCTTATCGAAAATCTCAAGGAAATGGAGTGGATACTGCCCATCACAACTCTGAACGAGGAGGAAAGAGGCCAATATTCCATGAAAGTAATGGAGGAGATAAACCGGGAATATAAAAACGGATGAAACAGGCTTCGCCCGCTACGCCTGACAAGTCGGCATCGAAACGCTCTATCAATCTCGATGCCGGGAAAAACAGAGAAAGAACAATGATCGGGAAAACACTGTCGCACTATAAAATCAGAGGGCAACTCGATAAGGGCTGTATGGGGAGGCATACCAGGCGAAGGACCGGAAACTCGGGCGGGATATGGCGATCAAGGTCCTGCCTGAAAAGCCTGCCAGCGACGCGGAGCGTGTTGCACCATTTGAGCGGGAACCTAACTATCTATCAGCGGTCCATGCCCGTGCATTCTAAGCATTTTCTCGAACGACATTACTTCAAACAATCCGGCTTTTACCCTTTCATCCAACCAGTCCATAAAGCTCTGCATTTCCGTAAACCAAGCCAGGCCGGCTGTTTTCCTTACTTTCGGGTCCACCATATTCAGATACCACCTGGACTCCTGGTGTGTCCCATCAGTAAGTCTCAGTTCACAAGCATGACGGAGCGCCCGGTGCCATGTCGAATGATCCACATTCGAAATGTTGTCTCAGAAATAGTTGCCCGCGTTTACCGGATCAGGAACCGGGACTACATCCCCAGCGTCAACATATAAATGCAGTGATGGCCTGGGACATATCACAATATTGTATTCCGGGTGCTTGAAGGGTGCGGTGGCTTGAAAGGGCAGATAATGGTAGTAAGGAGACAGATGATACCATGTTATGCCGACTTCTTCGCAGATAGCATAGGTGTGTTTATCGTGAGAAGAAAAGGGTCTTCTGGCGGATCGCACCCGCGTCCCGGTAGCTTGTTCCAGTTCGTCTTTCAGATCGCGCACGTAGGCTAACTGGTCTGCGCAGGAAACACCATCTCTGTCCATTATCCAAAGTCTTACCACGTCCAGTGCCATCTCGCAGCCGATGTCTCCAAGATGTTTGAGTTTGGCATCGCTCATAACAGTCAGATCCGTAGGCATCTCAAGAGTAGGATTTGTCGGCCATCCCCTCTTTTCCAGTTCATCTATATGCCGCTGTATATTGTCGTCAGCCGACATGAACGAAACCCCTGGACTCTCGACACGATCCTGAATGGATCCAAAACTTATGCAAAATGGGACAGGCGTTCGCACATGACCCTCAACATTGTTGAACGCATGTTGCTCGTGGATATGGGCTTTCAAATCGGCGGCGTTACCAAACACCGGTTCAGTCGAGCAGTAGGGGCAGGCATATTTGGCGGAAGAGCACCCACCAAGAGGTAAAACACCGGCAGATGCAACGGCGCCACCAGTTACTAAACCGGCTTCTTTTAAGAAATTACGTCTGGGAATTAGATAGGATTTATTTTTGTTATCCATTCATCAACTCCTCCGTTAATTTAAACTCACCTCTTGGTTGTATGTCTTCAACAGTTAACCGAAAACTTTCAAATTCAAGGGGTTATCAAAGATCAGGCCGTTCCCGGTGAGACGGAAGTGGCGTTGGATCACATTTCCTCCGTTCCTTATCTAAAATGGATGTCGCAAGCTGTGTCGTGAGTATGTCGTAAGTCGTGTCGTAAGTTTGTCGCAAGTTCAGCGGATCTTCTTCATCCGGTAAACAAGCTGGTTGGTTGCTCCTTCTGTAATCAACAGCCCTATTTCAACCATCGCTTTCAGGTCTCGTTGAAGAGACCGACGGTTGACATCGGGACACAATCCCTCGAAATCCTTGATGGTCAGACTGCCGTGCTCCATGAGGTGGGCTAGGGCTTTGTCCTGGCGGTCCGATAGTCGGTGCTCTTTGACCAGCACGTCCCGACGGATGGCCTGCTCGCCGCGTTCCCTGACTTCGGAAAGCTGGGTGGTCAACCCCTCGACGAAATATTCCAGCCAGCCGGTCATGTCCATTCCGTGCTCGCGGACGCTCTGGATAGCCCGATAAAATGCCGGCCGGTCTCGGTCGTAATATTCGCTGATCGTAAACAGCCGCTTGAAATCGTACCCCGCCCGGTAGAGGCACAAGGTCGAGAGCAGCCGGGATGTCCGGCCGTTGCCGTCCAGGAACGGGTGGATATGTACAAACCGGAACTGAGAGATACCGCTCGCCAGAACCGGGTGAACACCCTTCTCCTGGTTTAGCCAGTCCACCAGATCCGCCATCATGATTGGCACATCGTGCGCCGGGGGCGGATTGTAGACCGTCTCTCCGGTCACGGAGTTGACCACGTAGTTCTGGATTCTCCGATACTCGCCGGGAGCAGCGGCTCCGCCCCGCACTCCCTCGACGAGCCGCTTGTGAATTTCCCGAATCAGCCCTTCCGTGACAGGACCGCCGTCCTCGAGATACTCGGAAACGAACTCAAAGGATTTCTTGTAGTTCAGTAATTCCCGCACATCATCGGGATCGGCCTCGGGAACCGGCTTGCCTTCCAGGAGTTGCTCGGCCTGATCCAGAGTCAGGCGTGTTCCCTCGATGTGCGTGGTGTGATGAGCCTCAAGGATCAGCGCACGGCGACCCATCTCCCTCACCCAGGCCTCGGACAAACTCGCGGCTTCCAGGAACCCCCGTGCCCGCTCGATGCGGGTCAGCCCGGCGGTGATCCGGTTGATGATGGTTAATTTGGGATTAAAGCCCTTGCTGTTCATATCAATATCATCTCGTTAAAGAGGCGCTCCGGTATCTCTAAGAATTGCAATGATTTCAGATTTTACTTTATTCGGAATCTCAGCAGCCTGCGAAATAGGCACATACTTAAATGTTGTCAGATCAAAAGGCACTTTATCATTACGGTTGCGTGGTTCAAAAAGGAAAATAAGGCGGTTCTTTTCATGATGTTTGAGAGCGAAACCCGCCTCGACAAAAACATTGGGTCGTTGCCCGGTCAAATCGCAGATGATAATATCGGATGATCTAATGGCTTCGTACATACGAGTATGAATCGGGAATGCACCGCCTTCTTCCGTCCCCATATCGATCAAGTCCAGTACAAAAACCAATACGAATAATACTGAAAATTTTACTCATTCCGGTACTCTTAGTCGCCATATTGCCAATACTATTCAATATTATGTCGATGGAGTAAAATCGGAAAAACAGAGGCTTTCTATTCCGACCCAGGATGGTCTTGTGGAAGTAGATCTTTGTTATGCGCTATCCAGAAAAACAGACAACCTTATCAAAAATGCTTTTACTGAAATTGGAGCAAGGCATCATTACGAAATAATAGCGCGGGATTTAAAATAGAATATGGCTATTCCTAACACTGTCTACCGAATCAAGGATTGACTGAAACTGTCATGGAATTATTAGTGCTACCTTGAAGAGACGATTAGGAGCCATATAAAGCCGCTGGTTGGTTTAAAGGTGGTTTAACGATAGGTTAATTATTTGAGGAGTTTAAATCCATGTGCAAATTATTAAAAATGACGATATGCAGTCTTATTCCATTATTTATCGTGTTTTCTGTATTATCTGCTAATTCACAAGAAGAACAGGATATTGGTTCGCTATTACCTCGAATCTCCATTTCTGAACAAGGTAAAAATCTTCTGAATATGAACTTAAGCCTCAAAGCAAACCTGCTCATGTTTTTGCACTATGATTCATGTGGTAACAGTAAGGCGAGAGATTATAAAGGAATGTATGCTTTGTTTTCCAAGAAATATCTGACTGCATTTTCTAATATTCAATCTGCAGAAGAGTATGAAAAGAGAATGTTGGATAGTAGCGAAATTTATCATACTGTGTATCTGTTGATTAAACATGTTGAGTTCATTAAAAAATGATGTTGTAAAGATAGGGCTACAGTTTGAATCTGGGAATGAAGGCGTTTTACAAATAATGGAAAAGGAAATAATATTTAAGAATGAAAATGGATCATGGAAATATGATGGGCCAGATGTGGCTTCTCTAAAAGTTATTAAAACTTTAGAAGAATAAATATTTTCCAATATCAGTCATCTAAAGAAAATCATCAGAGACCTCGTGAAGCTACTTAAGTCGATGTCGGAAGGAGAGCACCGGGACCGACTTTTGGATGAGATCATCAAATTGGACGTGATGGCTGGAGGGATAAAGGAAGCGCTGAATGTGATGGAGGAGGAGTAATATATCCCTGATATTTCGTAATAAAGTTCTATAGATTCCGAAAGGATATTATATGAAAAAGCGAAATGCTATTGCATGTATCCTGTTATCTGCCAATCTTATTAGTGCTTCATTTGCGTGCGCTCAATCATCTGAAGAACCCGCTGCTGCATTAAAAAAACTTTCGATACCTGTTGAACTTGAGGATGAGATTGCCCGGGTTTCGGAAGTAGGTAAGATGATTTATGTGCTCGATAAAGTTGCAGCGATCGCTACTGATTCGCTTTTAGAGCACGTTGCAGACCCTAACAAAGCTGGGATTGCAGGTTACCTTCCATTCCGAGAAGGCACGGAAGACGGAACACCGAAGGACAGCTATCTAGTCACATTCTTTACCTCGGATACCCCGCCCCGTATCGCCTATGAGGTTCGCGTAGCATTTGATAAGCCTCCTGCTTTTAAGGCCTACAATCCGCCAAAGAAAGCAGTGCCCGGATTTGAATTATTCGTTCGTGCGAGACAGCTTACAATCGCGGAGATACCCGAACTGATGCAACCGATCAACCCACTTGTAATCCCGGCTGAAGCATACGGAGAAAAAGGAATACTTGTCTACCTACTCGCTGGCAGCAATAAGCCGGATGTAGCGATTTTCGGGAAACACTACCGTGCACTCGTTTCAATGGACGGCGGCCGAATAGAGTATATGAAACCGCTTTCCAGGGGAATTCTTGAAATTCCGACTAGCGGTCCGAATGGAGAAAAATCCAAGGCACTAGTGGTTTCACATCTGGTAACCGACTATCCTCTGGAAACACATGTCTTTACGAGTTTACTAACGGGACTGCCTATTTACATAATAACAAACCGTGGTGTGTGGTGTGTCGACGGTGACAAGATAAGATTTGTCGATGACAAGCCACCGGATAACTGGAACCGATGAAACCTACAAAGCATCCTCTGCGCCATAGTTTGCATGGATTAACTCCAGAATCACTAAGGAGAATTTTGTTTTTGGGTACAGATTATGAAGCCGACTAAATTATTGATGCATCTTGCCATTGTAATTTGCATAGTTTTTCCTGCGCATATTTGGGGAAAAGAGCTTTCTGAATCAATAGATTCTCTGAAAGAAGCTGCTGAACAAGGTGATGCGGAGGCACAATATGAATTAGGACAAAATTATTATCTTGGCTATGGAGTCGCCAAAGATCTTACTTTAGCAAGGAAATGGTTCCGTATGGGTGCCGAACAAGGGCATCCCACTGCACAGATGAGTTTAGGGCTATTCTACCGTTATGGAATGGGAGTCACTCAGGATTACTCTGAAGCTCTCAAATGGTATCACATGGCTGCAGCGCAGGGAAATCGTATGGCTCAGTACGAATTGGGAGAAATGTACGACATTGGCCAAGGAGTCACTGAAGATGATGTTGAAGCGGTAAAATGGTATCGCATGGCTGCAGAGCAAGGTGAACCCAATGCGCAGTTAAAACTGGGATTGATGTACATAAATGGTCATGGGGTTAAAAAAGATTTTTCAAAAGGTAAAAAATGGCTTCGTTTGGCTGCTGAACAGGGACACACAGATGCACAGTACGCCCTCGGCATATACGACAGCGGAGAGTCTGTGAAGTGGTTACGTAAGGCTGCCGAGCAAGGACATGTAACATCACAACTGCTCTTAGGCAACATATACCGTGTTGGTGCGGGAGTTGATCAAGATTATTCAGAGGCAGTGAAATGGTTAAGTATGGCTGCCGAGCGATCATATCCTAATGCTCAGACCAATCTGGGAATCATCTATTCAAATGGTGAAGGAGCCATTCAAGACTACGTTCAGGCATATATGTGGTTTGATATCAGCGTAACATTATCAGAAGGAGAATCTCGCGATAATGTCTTAAAAATGCGTGAATCAACCGCAGATAAAATGACGCCTGAACAAATTGTAAAAGCAAAATTACTGGCTAAAGAGTGGTTCGAAAAGCATAAGAAGGTAGAAACGAAATGACCGATCCTAAGCGCATCCTCTGCACCATGGCCTGTTTCGATTCCTTATGGAAAATATAAAAATCTACGGGATGACTATGAGGAATGCGATTAAGCTCAGCATGCTGATTTTATTGATATTTTTCATAGGTTGCAGCCCGGTTCCGGATACGCCGGTAAGTCAGGAAGGCGTTATGGGACCCGATACGGAGAGTTCTGTGGAAGTATCCGAAACTCCAACATCTTTCCCGGATGTGCCGGAAAGTCAGGAAATCGACATGGAGCCTGACAAAGTGAGTCCCGTGGAAGTATCCGAAATATTAGCTTCTTTCATTAAGTGTGCTCAGCGGGCGGAAATGGCTTCAGACGATCCTGAAAATCTCTGTCATGGAATAACAAACTCGTATAACTGTTCAAAAGCCATAGAAAATGGTTTTCTCAAAATCGGCCTTCACGGTGTTAATCGAAACAAAAATGAACTAATAATTCAAATTGATAACGCCAAGCCTGTTACTTTTCAGAATAAACGACCTGACGATATCTATGATATCTCTGATGCTTTTTACAGCTACAGGCAGTACTACCCAAAAGTACACTATCATCTCATCGAGGGTAATTACTATGAAGGTAATAATTATTTTCTAATCGATGGACGAAGCGGAACAAAAACGGATATGCATGCAGTTCCCGTTCTTTCTCCCGACGCAATGCGATTCGTTGCTGCATCCATTGATCCTATAGGATACATTCCAACCGGAGTGCAGATTTGGCGCAGGGCTAAACAAGGGCTCAAACTGGAATACGACTCCTTGAAACGCCTAGGCATGAAATTCCCCATATGGGGACTCGATAATCCCAGATGGTTGAATCCTAGTAGCATTCAGTTTGATCGGGTAGAAATATCGGAAAATTATGAGCGGCGCGTTTCGAAGGGAGCAGTGTTGGCAACACTTGGATTCAACGGTTGGGATTTTATGAATCATGACTGGGAGGAATAACGAAAGCCTTCAAATGTTTTGATTGCGGATAGACCGCCGATAGGAAGAACAAATACCTCTTTTAGTGTTTTGATTTTGACAGTAACTTAAGTTTTTCAAGATCTCCGGCGACGAGAGCTTCTTTTTTGGCACGGGACCAGCGTTTAATTTGTGCTTCGCGCTTGCGGGCCGCAGAAAAAGAATCGAATCGTTCGTGGTAGATGGGTTCTACAGGCGGGTCCGATTTGGTTGTCCGGCAGCCACGGCCGTTAAAATGGTCCTGGTAGCGCTTGCGAATGTTTTTGGTGCAGCCGATATATAGACCACCGGATTGCAGGCGAAGGATGTAGAGGTAAAATTGCATATTAACGTCGGGATTTATGGGATTTCGTAATAGCGTCGTTCGATACCGTATACATTAATTGGGATTTTCGTGAATGAGCGAAAAAGAAGGGGAAAAGATTTTGGTCCCCTCGACAGGCCCCTCGACAGGCCCCTCGACAGGCCCCTCGACAGGCCCCTCGACAGGCCCCTCGACAGGCCCCTCGACAGG